>NZ_LT629772.1:5202706-5508747 GCF_900105385.1 Microlunatus soli
GGTGGCCGGCCGACGCCGATCAACGGGACCGATACCGAGCGGCGGTCGACGACAACCGCAGTGGCAGCGAGCTTGCCGACATCGTGGTGACGCTGCAGCGCCGTGGGTGTCGGATCAGCGGCGACCTCATGAAACGGACCCCGCGAGACTATTGTGCCGATCATCCCCGCGGCGAGCTGTTGCGCCGCCGGTCGCTCATCTGCGAACTCCCACTCGGTTGTGAGGAATGGCTGCACACGCCGGAAGTCGTCGAGCGGGTCCTGGCCGCAGCGGCGGAGCTGGAACCGCTGACCTCCTGGCTCGCCACCCACGTCGCTCTTCATCAGCCGGCACGGTCGGGGCGCCGGCTCAATCCGTAGCGCTCGTCCGTCGGCCCGGCGGTAGTCTCGTCGCCGTGCCGAGACGAGAACCGAAGAGTCGTCGTTCACCTCGACCTGGGCAGGTCGAGCCACCCAAGCCGCATCCGTCCGGCGCACGGCCGCCGGCCATCCCGGCCGACAAGCTGCCGCAACATGTCGCAATCGTGATGGACGGCAACGGCCGCTGGGCCAAGGCGCGCAACCTGCCGCGGACCGACGGGCACGCCGCGGGGGAGGCGTCACTGTTCGACGTGATCGAGGGCGCCATCGAGGTCGGGGTGAAGTATCTGTCGGCCTACGCGTTCTCCACCGAGAACTGGCGCCGGTCGCCCGACGAGGTGCGCTGGTTGATGGGCTTCAACCGGGACGTCATCCATCGCCGCCGCGACGAGCTCGACGCGATGGGGGTGAGGATCCGCTGGGCCGGTCGCCGACCCCGGTTGTGGCGCAGCGTGATCAACGAACTGGAGTCGGCCGAGGAGCAGTCCGACGGCAATGACGTGCTGACCCTGCAATTCTGTGTGAACTACGGAGGCCGCGCGGAGATCGTCGATGCGACTCGACGGATCGCTGCCGAGGCAGCTGCCGGCCGGCTCCATCCGGACAAGATCACCGAAGATCGTTTCCGCCGGTTCCTGGACGAGCCGGAGATTCCCGATGTCGATCTTTTCGTCCGGTCGTCGGGTGAGCAGCGGACCTCGAACTTCCTGCTCTGGCAGTCCGCCTACGCCGAGCTGGTGTTCCTTGATCAACTCTGGCCGGACTTCGATCGCCGCGACCTGTGGCGGGCGATCGAGCTGTATGCGTCCCGGGAACGTCGCTACGGCGGCGCGATCCCGAACGCGACCGGCGACGGCCGGCACGCCGCCGAACAGGCCCAGGCTGCAGCCCTGATCGAGATCTTCAACGCCGCGATCGGCGACGGCGACTGGGCGGCGTTCCTCGAGCGTTTCGCCGACGATGCGGTGCTGAGCTTCGCCGGGCTGGGCGACGGAGATGGGCCGGGTCCGTTCCGGGGCCGGAACGCGATTGCCACGGCGTACCGGGACAATCCGCCGGACGACACCCTGCGGGTGCTGGATTCCCGGCATCAGGAGGGATCATCGGTGATCACCTTCGCCTGGTCCCGTGGCGGGACCGGGGCGATGCGGCTGCGCTGGGCGCAGGACGGTCGACTGGCCGAACAGCACGTCCGGTTCCATCCCGAACCCTGAGGTCAGTGCGGGCGGCGGAGCAGCCAGTCGATGAAGCTGCGCCGCGGGTAGCGTGCCTTGATCACGCCGGAGGCTACCGAACCGACCACCCGGACCGTGTGGCTGGCCGTGGTCGGGTCGCGCTGGGCGACTTTGTTGGTGATGGTGCCGCTACCGCTGGTGACGTCGTCCATCACGACGGCCCAGTCGGTGGGGACGACCAGCACGACGCTTCCCGACTTCGCCGTGGCGTGCACGGTCACCTCCCGTTGCGGGACGCGGGCTCCGGTGAAGTCGATCTTGATCGAACCGGACGTGCACTGTGCGACGATCTCGACCGGAGCCGTCCAGCTCCCGGTCCGCCGCAACGAGCCGCTCTTGGTGCGCAAGGTCAGCGGTTTGGTCTCCAGCACGCCGGGCTCGAGATCGTGGGTCACCGTGGCCAGCTCGGCGCGGGTCTTGGCCTGATAGACCGCGGTCAGCCGTTCGTCCAGTTCGGTCAGGTCGAGGCGCCCGTCGGCCACCGCCGTCCGGAGGTGTTCGGCGGCCGTTTCGCGTTCGGCGTCACTGGCCCGGGCGACCGGCACCGGCGCTGCGCCCTCGGCATCGTGAGTCATCGCCGCCAAGTCTAGAGGGTGAACCGATTCCTGGCGGGGTAGGACGGATGGCAGGATCGCGGCATGGCAAGCGTGGCGGTCGGTGACTTCGAATTGACCATGGACGAGTTGCGGGTCGTGGCTCGCTTCGCCACCGAGAGCGCCGAAGAAGTCCTTCCCATCTTCGAGGATGCCGTACCCGGTGATCATCGTCCGCGGTCCGCTGTCGAAGCGGCGTGGGAATTCATCAACGGCGCACAGCGGACCAAGCTGCAGCGCGTCACCTCGTTGGAGGCCCATCGAGCCGCGAAGGACGCAACGACAGAGATGGTGGCGTTGGCTGCCCGTTCCGCCGGCGATGCGGCGTCGGCCGCCTACCTGCACCCGATCGCGAAGGCCAGCCAGGTCGGCCACATCCTGCGAGCCACTGCCAGTGCGGCACGAGTCGCCGAGCTGAACGCTGCCGATGATCACTCCGCCGGAGAGTCGGTGATCAACCGAGCGGCCGAGCGCGCGACGCCGGTGCTGATTGATGTCCTCTGCCGCTATCCGGTCGCAACGACAGCCAACAGTCGCGTCGCGCAGCTGATGAGCATGCTGGACGCTGTGCTCAGGGCCGAGCGGGTGTCTGAGGTCCGCGGCACGCTGGAGGAATGAGCCTCCTGCACGCCGATGCGGACTGCTTCTTCGCGTCGGTCGAGCTGCAGCGTCGCCCCGAGTTGGCCGACCGGCCGGTCGCGGTCGCGACCCACATCGTGATGTCGGCGACATATCCGGCACGGGCCCGCGGCGTGCGTGGCGCGATGCCGCTTCGGCAGGCGCTCAAGCTGTGCCCCGAACTGGTGGTGCTACCACCTCAGGCCGACTATCAGTCGGCCGGTGAAGCGTTGATGGGGCTGTTCTGGCGGTTCGCCGTTCAGGTCGAGCCGGGGTCGATGGAGGAGGCGTTCATCGACCCCGGCGACGCCGACCCGGTGGCCACCGCCGCGGCCATCCGGGCAGCGGCCCGCGACGAGCTCGGGCTGCCGGTGACGGTCGGTGTGGCACGGACCAAACTGTTGGCCAAGCTGGCCTCCCGCCGGGCCAAACCCGATGGCCTGCTGGTGATCACCGGGACCGAGGAGGCTCGTCTCCGGGCGACGCTGACGATCGACGACCTGTGGGGTGTCGGGCCGACTACGGCCAACCGGCTCGCCGATGCCGGCGTCACCAGGCTCACCGAGCTGGAGGGCTACGACGAGGCTCGGTTGCGGTCCGTGGTCGGTACGGCGATGGCGCGCCGGCTGCTGTCGATCCGGGACGGCACCGACGACGCGACGGTCCGCCAACTCGGTCCGCGGCGTACGGTGTCGGCTTCCCGGACCGCGATGCGCCCGTCGAGTCGCTGGGCCGACATCCAAGCTCACGCCGACGGCGTGATCGACCTGGCGTTGCAGCGGCTCGCGGAGTCGCACGACGGGCAGGCCGTCACCCACAGGATCGACGTGCAGGTGACCTACGCCGACCGCGGTCAGTGGAGCACCGAGCGCAGGTTGCCGACCGCCACCCGTGATCGGAATGTGCTGCGCCGACACTGCCGGGAGATGATCACGTCCAGTGGTGTCCAGGCGGCCGACCGGCCGGTGTTGTTGATCATGGTCGCGTTCCGGTTGACCGGCGTCTCGGGAAGTCGGCAGCAAAACGCCCTACCGCTGTTCTGAACTCCGTCATCCGCAGCTGCGGGTGGCCCTGCTGCGCCCGGTGGAAAAGCCGACGACCCTCGGACTGCCCCCCGGGTAGCATCGTCGGTCATGATCAACTATGTCCTCGGCGCGCCCGGCTCCGGCAAGAGTCTGATCATCCCGAGGCTGCGTCGACTGATGCCCGACCGGGTGGTGCTGGATTGGGATGCCCTTATGGAGCCGGCCGGCGACCTCGCCGGCGCTCCGATCCCTCAGACCCCGCGGACCTGGGAACCCTACGGGCGTCTGGTCCGGACCGTCGTCGACGCGATCCTTCCGGTGGATCTGGTGCTGCTCGGAGTCTGCACCCCGGCCGAGCTGGCCGATTGGCCCACGGGCTCGTGGCTCCTGTTGGACTGTTCCGACGAGGTACGTCGGCAGCGGCTGACTGCGCGCAACGAACCAGATGACATCGACGACGTGCTGCGCGATGCCGCCAACTACCGGGCACTCGGCCTGCCGGTCGTCGACACGACCTACCTCTCGCCGGACGAGGTAGCCACCTCGGTGGTCGACAGGACGAGTCGAGCGGCACCGACGTTCAGAAGGGACCAGCAGGTGCCGAAGATCTCGAGCTCGTGATCGACGTCGCGGAAGCCGTGCGCGGGTGGCGATCGAGGTCGCCCACTTCTCCACGGTCGGCTCAACGACCTCATCATCCCCACGATCTCATTCAGCCGTTGGGTAGTGCATACCTCCGAGACAGTCATGAGCCTCTGGTCTAGGCTGAGCGCCATGCTGCATGGCTTCGCGTATAGGGACGGCTCTGGTGTGAGTCGTGCCCGCGTGCGTCGCTGATCAAGTCTCGGCACATCCCAGAGCCCAAGGTGAGGACCATCCGGTTCTCACCTTCTTCGTTTTCAGGGCGAGGAATGCTGCTGGGAGTTCTTCGCTCGTGACGTGAAGGAGAACTCCATGACCACGCCCGACCAGGTCCTCGACCATTTGAGTCGAACAACCGATCAGATCTTCGGACGTGACGACTTTCGGGACCGGCTCGCTTCCGGTCGACGGCTGCGGATCAAGTTCGGCGTCGACTGCACGGCACCCGATCTGCATCTCGGGCACGCGGTGAACCTGTGGATGATGCGTTACCTGCAGGATCTCGGTCATGTCGTGGTGTTCCTGCTGGGCGATACGACGACGCGGATCGGAGACCCGACCGGCCGAAACACGACCCGTCCGGTGCTGACCGAGGACGAGATCGACCGAAACGCCAGCGCCTTCCTGGAGCAGGTGACCCTGGTGCTTCGCAACGACCCCGACGTGCTGGAGATCCGGCGCAACTCCGAGTGGTACGACCCCATGACAATCACCGATCTGATCGGGCAGCTCAGCATGGTGACGCACAGCGAGTTGCTGGCCCGGGACATGTTCCAGAAGCGACTGCGGGACCATCGTGAAATCGCCATGCATGAGTTGATCTACCCGGTACTGCAGGGCTACGACAGCGTTGCCTTGAAATCAGACGTCACCATCGTCGGCTCCGACCAATTGTTCAACGAAACGATGGGACGGAACCTGCAGTCCAAGCACGGACAGGTTCCGCAGACCGTCATCACCAGCATGATCACTCCCGGCCTGGACGGCGGTTCCAAGCAATCGAAGTCGCTGAACAACTACGTCGGACTAGCGCGGAGCGCCGATGAACAGTTCGGTCGCCTGATGACCCTCAACGACGAGCTGATCGAGACCTGGGCGACGGTCTACACCGAGCTTCCCCGTGAGCAGGTCGAAGACCTGGCTCGCCGGGCCGCGCGCGGCGGCGGAAGCGCACGCGACGCGAAGCTCGAGCTTGCCGAGGCGATCGTGACCAGGTACCACGGCCTGCTCGCAGCGGCACGTTCGCGGCGGACGTTCCTTGATGTCTTCTCGGAGCGCAGGCTGCCGGAAAGCATTCCCGAACTGTCCGTCACCGATCTGCGGCCGACGATGCTGGACTTGGTGGCTGCGGCACGCCCGGACCTGACCCGGTCCGCCGTCCGCCGTTTGATCGTCGGCGGTGGAGTCCGCCTCGATGGCCGACAGCATCAGGACCCGCTTGCTCAGGTCGCAGTGGCGACCGGCGCAGTCCTACAGATCGGTAGACGCCGCTGGCACCGGTTGAAGATCGAACACGGCGAGTGATCAGCGGGAGCGGCGGGCTCTGGACAGGTAGCTTCTGGAGTGTGTCGTCGAAGGATCGTTGGTGTGAGATGGCTCTGGCGGTCCTTGACCGGGTGACCGGAATCGAGTTGGACAAGCGGGCCGCCGAGGTGGCGCAGAGTCGGTTCGCTGACGACGCACGCGTGCAGGTATGCCAGGCATCGTTCGACGACCGACCATCCGGTACGTGGGATCTGGTGACCCTCGTCGCCGTCCTGCACCATCTGCCCTTGCAGCGGACCCTGGTCGACGCAAAGGCGCTGGTGAATCCGGGCGGCCGCCTCGTCGTTGTGGGACTGTCGCGCGACAGCCCGGGACTGTGGTCACTCATTTCGATCTTGCTGAATCCACTCGTCGGGATGCTGGCTCATCCGCGCGGCGACGGTGCGTCGCCACAGTCGGCGATCGCGCCGGCCCGACCCGCTACGGAGTCGCTTGCCGAGATCAGAGCCGTTGCCACGAACGTTCTGCCTGGGGTCCAGGTGCGGACCGGCCCGTTCTGGCGGTACACGCTGGTCTGGACGGCGTGACCGCGTACCGGAAACTCCACCGCCGGTCGGGCGGATGATCAGCAGGACGAGCAGGTACCGAAGATCTCGAGCTCGTGGTTGACGTCGCGGAAACCGTGCTCGGTGGCGATCGAGTTGGCCCATTTCTCCACGGTCGGGCCACTGACCTCGACCGTACGGCCACAGCTGCGGCAGACCAGGTGGTGATGGTGACCGCCGGAACAACGCCGGTAGCTCATCTCGCCGTCGACGTTGCGGATCGCATCCAGCTCACCGCTGTCGGTCATCGACTGCAAGGTCCGGTAGACGGTGGTCAACCCGACGCGTTCCTCGGAGTGCCGGAGCTCGTCGTGGATCTGCTGGGCGCTGCGGAAGTCCGAGGCGGCGTTCAGGATCTTGTCGACGGCGGCCCGCTGCCTGGTCCGACGTTGCGGTGCTGCCGACTCGGGTTCTCTGATCTGGTTCATCATCTGCCCCCTCAGTGCTCGTCGTAATGATCGCGATGGACGGCGTGCCGATGTCCGTCGTGCAGGTAGTCGACATGATCACCGTGGGTGACCGACGGGTGATCACAGTCCGGGTCGCCATGGGTGTGCTGATGAGTGCCGGCCAGCACGTGGGGCGTCGGGATCCCTGCCGGGGCAGGGGTTTCGGGTAACACCACCGGTTCTCGTCGGCGTCGTCGCAGCAGCGCCGAGACCGGCCAGCTGATCGCGAACACGACGATCGCCAGCACCACGATCAGTGCGCCGGGCGCGGCATTGGCATAGAAGGATCCGGCGGCTCCACCGACCGCGACGACCACACCGATCACCATCGCCGTGCCGAGTGCGGCATAGAAGCCCGGCACCAGATTGTGGGCGGCGGCCACCGGCACCACCATCAGCGCACTCACCAGCAGCAGACCGACCGTACGCATCGACAACGAGACGGTGATCGCGGCCAGCACCACCACGACGATGTTGTACAGCCGCACCTTCAGGCCGAGCACCCGGGCGAAGTCCTCGTCCGCGCTGACCGCGAACAGCTGCGGCGCCAGGCCGACGGTCGGCACCAGCACGACGACCGCGAGCACGGTGATCAGGACCAGGTCCGAGGAGGTGACGGTGGTCAGGGATCCGAACAGGTACTGGGACAACGCACCGGTGCCGCCGCCCGCGAACGCCGACATCAGCACGCCGGTCGCCAGACCGCCGTAGAAGAGGATCGCCAGTCCGACGTCACCGGTGGCCTTGCCCCGTTGGCGCAGTACTTCCACCAGCACCGAGCCGGCGACACAGACGATGACCGCAACCGGGATCGGCGCCGTTCCGGTCAACAGTGCCAGCCCGACGCCGGCGATCGCCACGTGGCCGAGACCGTCGCCGAGCAGGCTGAGCCGGCGTTGCACGATGTAGGAACCGATTGCCGGGGCGATCAGACCGGTCAGCAGCGCAGCGATCAGAGCCCGCTGCATGAACGGATACCGCAGCAGTTCGATCATGGGTGACCTCCGTCGCGCGCCGACTGCTGCGTCGACGCCGGATCGAGATCAGTAGCGAAGGGGCCCGAGCTTGTCGAAGGATCGGCGGTCTCGTCCACCTCGTGCCCGCCATGCTCACGGTGATGATCACCGAACTCGGTGGACGATCGCGGCAACTCCCCATCGTGTACGACACGCCCCTCCCGGAGCACCACGGCCCGGTCGACGAGCGGAGTGAGCGGGCCGATCTCGTGCAGCACGACCAGGATCGCCATCCCGCGGCGCAGCAGTTCGGTGAGTACACCGGCCAGCAGCTTCTGGTGTTCCAGGTCAACGCCCGCGGTCGGCTCGTCCAACACCAGCAGCCGGGGTTCGGCGGCCAATGCGCGGGCGATCAGCACCCGCTGCTGTTGGCCACCGGACAGATGCTGCATCTCGGAGTTGATCCGATCCTCCAGGCCGACCACCTGCAGCGCGTCACGGACCGCTCGACGGTCCTGGGCGCGCGGCGGCAGGAACGGCGGCCGGTGACCGAGCCGCCCGGAGCCGACGATCTCGCCGACCTTGGCCCGGGTCAGATTGATGGTCGATCGCTGCGGCACGTAGCCGATCGCCGACCAGTCCCGGAACCGGTTCAGCGGCTGGCCGAACATGCTGACCGTGCCACGGCGCAACGGCGTCAGCCCGAGCAACGCCCGGACCAGGGTGGACTTGCCGGAGCCGTTGCCACCGAGCAGGGCGACCGTCTCGCCGGCGTGCACCGAGATCGAGATGCCGCGCAGCACGGGGAGCCCGCCGAGCTCGACCGAGACGTCGGTGGCGCCGAGCACCTCCTCGGCCCGGCCGGCGGGGTCCAGCCCGTTGTCGGTCACGCCGTCCTCCAGGATCGTCATCTCAGCTGCACCCGTTGGCCTTCTGCAGGGCAGTGAGGTTGGACTTCATCACCGCAACATAGTCCTTGCCCTTCGATTGGTCGGTGATCCCTTCGATCGGGTCGAGCACGTCGGTCTTCAGTTTGAGGTCGCCGGCGATCGACTTCGCGACGGCGGGGGAGACCAGTGTCTCGTAGAAGATCGTTGTCACCTTGTGCTTGGTGATCTCCTGTTGCACGGCGGCGATCCGGGCCGGTGACGGCTCGCTGTCCGGGCTCAACCCGTTGATCGGGACCTGGGTCAGATCGTAGCGTTCGGCCAGGTAGCCGAAGGCCGCGTGGGAGGTGACGAACTCCGTACGCTGGCAGCTCTTCAGTCCACTGCGGTAGGCGGAGTCGAGCCCCTTCAGGTCGTCGGTCAGGGCGGCGGCGTTCTTGGTGTAGTCGGCGGCGTTGTCGGGATCCTGCTTGGTCAGAGCAGCGGTCACCGCATCGCTGATCTTGATCATGTTGTTCGGGTCCAGCCAGACATGGGGATCGAGATTGGTCGTTCCTTCGGAGTGCTCGTCGCCGTGCTCGTGCTCCTCCTCGCCGAGCGGGCCGTGGTCCTCCAGCGGTACGACGGTCGCGGTGTCCAGCACGTGATCGTTGCCGCTCTGGGCGACCGCGTCGTCGACGGCGGCCTGGAAATGCTTCTCGTAGAGCACCAGATCGGCGGTGGAGACGCTGGCGACCTGCTTCGGAGTGAGCTCCAGGTCGTGCGGCTCGGCGCCCGGCTTGGTCAGGCTCTGCACCGAGGCATGGGTTCCCGCGACGCGCTCGGCGACGTACTGCAGCGGATAGAAGCCG
Source organism: Microlunatus soli (assembly GCF_900105385.1). NCBI lineage: Bacteria > Bacillati > Actinomycetota > Actinomycetes > Propionibacteriales > Propionibacteriaceae > Microlunatus > Microlunatus soli. The sequence goes on from NZ_LT629772.1 coordinate 5,212,412, forward strand.
GCGACGATCGTCAGTTGACCGGACTGCGAGCCGTCGGCCTTCGCACCGCCCGTTGCACCACATGCCGTGACGAGGAGGAGAGCCGACATGCTGAGCAAGGCGCCGAGCGCGCGCGGGAAGACTGTCATGAAAACCATTTTCAATAGGGATGGGGTGAAAGTCAAACCGGATCCGTCGAGCTCGCTGCCGGGCCAGGTTCGGGCTGAGCGGGTGTGGAAGGATCACCCGGTGATCGTGATCAGCCGGTTCCGGGTGCCGCCGGAGCGTACCGAGGGCTTCGTCGGCCAGGCCCGGGCCGCGATCGAGGTGTTGTCGTCGGCGGACGGCTTCCGGTCCGCCGACCTCGGCCGCAACACCGACGAACCGGACTTGTGGACCATCACCACCCGGTGGCGCAATGTCGGTTCCTATCGGCGCGGGCTGGGATCGTATGAGGCCAAACTGACCGTCGCACCCCTGCTGTCGGAGGCCGTCGACGAGCCGTCGGCCTACATCGACCCCGACGACCTCACCCTCTGAGCAACTCGGCGGGTGGTTTTGACTTCGCGCCGGTACGGGGCGATCAATTAGCCTGAGGGGGAGGAGTGCGGGCGCCAGCCGGGTGTCCGCTCACAGTGGAGAGAGTATTCGTGGCCAAGAGCAAGCTCGACGACGTCATCAGCCTGTGCAAGCGCAGGGGATTCGTCTTCCAGTCCGGTGAGATCTACGGCGGCACCCGCTCGGCGTGGGACTACGGGCCCTTCGGCGTCGAGTTGAAGGAGAACATCAAGCGCCAGTGGTGGAAGGCGATGGTGCAGAGCCGCGACGACATCGTCGGTCTGGACTCCGCGGTCATCCTGCCCAAGCAGACCTGGATCGCCTCCGGCCACGTCGGCGTCTTCACCGATCCGCTGGTCGAGTGCCTGCAGTGTCATCAGCGTTTCCGCGCCGACCACCTGCAGGAGGCCTACGCCGCCAAGAAGGACATCGAGGATCCGGACACGGTGTCGCTGGAGCTGGTCAACTGTCCCAACTGCGGCACCAAGGGCAAGTGGACGCCGCCGCGCGACTTCAACATGATGTTGAAGACCTATCTGGGCGTGATCGAGGACGAGTCCGGGCTGCACTATCTGCGGCCGGAGACCGCCCAGGGGATCTTCCTCAACTTCAACAACGTGGTCACCGCGGCCCGCAAGAAGCCGCCGTTCGGCATCGCGCAGACCGGCAAGTCGTTCCGCAACGAGATCACCCCGGGCAACTTCATCTTCCGCACCCGCGAGTTCGAGCAGATGGAGATGGAGTTCTTCGTCGAGCCCGGCACCGACGAGGAATGGCACCAGTACTGGATCGATACCCGGACCGACTGGTACGTCGACCTCGGTATCGCCCGGGACAACCTGCGGCTCTTCGAGCACCCGCAGGAGAAGCTGTCGCACTACTCCAAGCGGACCGTCGACATCGAGTACCGCTTCGAGTTCACCGGCAACGAGTGGGGTGAGCTGGAAGGCATCGCCAACCGCACCGATTTCGATCTCGGGACGCACAGCAAGCACTCCGGTGTTGATCTTTCCTACTTCGATCAGGCCAAGGGTGAGCGCTACACGCCGTACGTGATCGAGCCGGCCGGTGGTGTCACCCGGTCACTGATGGCCTTCCTGGTCGACGCGTACACCGAGGACGAGGCGCCGAACACCAAGGGCGGCGTGGACAAGCGGACGGTACTCAAGCTGGATCCGCGGCTGGCCCCGGTCAAGGCCGCCGTGCTGCCGCTGTCCCGCAACGAGCAGCTGTCGCCGAAGGCTCGCGATCTTGCCGCCGAGCTCCGCAAGCACTGGAACGTCGACTTCGACGACGCCCAGGCGATCGGCCGCCGCTACCGCCGTCAGGACGAGATCGGTACGCCGTACTGCGTGACCGTCGACTTCGACACCCTCACCGACGATGCGGTGACCGTCCGTGAGCGTGACACCATGACCCAGGAACGCGTCAGCCTGGACAAGGTGGTGGAGTTCCTGGCACCCAAGCTGATCGGCTGCTGATCTTGGTCTCCGTGGTCGAAGGACCGCAGACCCGACCCCTTCAGCTGGGCAGCCTGACCGTCGACATACCGGTGGTGCTGGCCCCGATGGCCGGCATCACCAACGCGGCGTTCCGGCAGCTCTGTCGCGAACAGGGTGCCGGGTTGTATGTCTGCGAGATGATCACCTCCCGCGGCATCGTCGAACGGGACGCCAAGACCCTGGGGATGCTGCAGTTCGATCCGGGGGAGAGCACCCGCAGTGTGCAGCTCTACGGCACCGATCCGTACTACATGGCCGAGGCGGCCAAGATCCTCTGCGGCGAGTACGGGGTCGGGCACGTCGACATGAACTTCGGCTGTCCGGTGCCGAAAGTGACGCGCAAGGGCGGAGGAGCGGCACTGCCCTGGAAGCGTGATCTGCTGGAGGCGATCCTGCGCTCGGTGGTCAAGGCGGCCGAACCGTACGGTGTCCCGGTCACCTGCAAGACCCGCAAGGGCATCGATGATGATCATCTGACCTACCTCGACGCCGGACGGATCGCCGAGCAGGCCGGCATCGCCGCGATCGCCCTGCACGGTCGGACCGCCCAGCAGTCCTACTCCGGGCAGGCCGACTGGGAATCCATTGCCACGTTGAAGAATCACGTGACGATCCCGGTGCTCGGCAACGGTGACATCTGGGAGGCTGCGGATGCGCTGGCCATGATCGACAAGACCGGAGCCGACGGTGTGGTGATCGGCCGCGGCTGTCTCGGTCGGCCGTGGTTGTTCCGCGATCTCGCCGATGCGTTCGCTGGTCGTCCCGGCCAACGGCTGCCCAGTTCCGGTGAGGTCGCGATCATGGTCCGTCGGCATGCCGAACTGCTCGCCGGACTGATGGGGGAGCAGCGCGGACTGACCGACCTGCGCAAGCACATGGCCTGGTACTTCAAGGGATTCCCGGTCGGCGGCGACATCCGCCACGACCTGGGTACGGTCTCCAGCTTCGCCGAGCTCGATGATCATCTCGCCCGGCTCGATCCTGCGCTGCCGTACCCGGCGGAGGTCCTCGGCCGACCGCGCGGTCGGCAGGGATCACCTCGCGGCAAGGTTTCGCTGCCCGAAGGCTGGCTGGCCGACAGCTGCGGTCTTGATCTTGAACTCTCCGGCGCCGAGATCGGTGTCTCCGGCGGTTAGAAGACGCGTCCTCAACAACAGGAGACTCCCGTGCCCCTTGTCATCGTCGGTCACCGTGGCGCCCCGGCCGAAGCGCCGGAGAACACCGTCGCATCGTTCCGGATTGCCGACGAGGTCGGCGCCGGAGAGGTGGAGACCGACGTCCGGGTGAGCTCCGACGGCCAACTCTTCATGCTGCACGATGCCGATCTTGATCGGGTCGCGATCGATCCGTCCCAGCGAGGGCTCGGTCCGGTCGCCGACCTCCCGTGGTCGACGATCAGCTCGGTCGATCTCGGCGCCGATCAACGGGTCCCCACATTGCAGGAGATGTACGCCGCCACGACGACTCCGGTCCAGCTGGAGATCAAGGCCCTGGCCGCTGTCGACGGTCTGGTCGGTTACTTCACCGACCATCCCGACGACGCCGAGCGGACGATCATCTCCAGTTTCTCGATCGAAGCCATGGCTGCCGCCGCCGACCGTCTGCCGGATGTTCGGCGCGGCGTGATCATCGGCAGTTGGGTCAAGGCCCAGGGCCATCCCGGTGGACCGCTCGAGCTGATGAAGCAGACCGGCTCGACCCGGCTGCATTGCGGATGGGAGGGGCTGGGTCCCGAGGCCGTCGACGTGCTGCACGACGCCGGGTACGAGGTGCACGGCTGGCCGGGACGCGAGCGCGATCACTATCAGCGGGCGGTCGAGACCGGCGTCGACGGCACCTGCAGTGACGATCCGCGCACCTTCCTGCGCTGGGTCACCGGAACGACCGACGCCCGCTGACACGGCGGCACCGTTCACCGGCCCAACGGCGGCATCGCTTCGTCAATCCTCCGCCGGTTCCTCACCGGTGCGACCGTCGGCCTGCTCCCGGAGCAGATCGAGATGGCCGAGATGACGACTGGTCTCCTCGATCAGGTGCAGCAGGATCCAACGGAGCGACGAGTCCCTGCTGGCGGACCGGTCGTCCAACGACGCGGACGCGACCACCTCGTCGCAGCGCGCCGATTCGGCGGCGTAGTCGCCGGTCAGTTCGGTGATCGACACATCGGCAGGGACGTGCAACTCGCCGTCGGGATCCTCGTCGGTCCAGTCGTACTCGAGGTCGGACTGGCCGGCGAACACCTCGCGGAGCCAGGAACGTTCCACGTTGGTGAGGTGACGGACCACGCCGTGGATGGTCAGCCCGGTGGGTGTTTCGGCCCGCCGCAACACGTCGTCCTCGCCGTCGCTGACCTTCCAGATCACCAGGTCGCGTTGACGTTGCAGGTAGCCGAGCAGGGCCGTTCGTTCGTCGCCTCGGTGAGCGGCTTCGGTGATCCCTCGGCGACTGCCGTTGGTGCTGCCATTGCCGTCGTTCATTGCACTGTCCTTCGTCAGGTCGCCGGCGTGGTGTCGAGCACGATCAGGTCGTGGCGGAAGAGCCGCCGGATCAGGTCAACATTGTCGCCGACAAGATCGCCTACCGTCGCTGTCCCGTCGATCCGTCGGACCACGGCGAACTCGGCGTCGGTCACCGGCAGCGCCAGATCGCTTTCGGCGTGGGCGGCATTTCGGAGCACGGCTCCCGGTCGTCCGGCTCGGGTGCTGTCGCCGGCCGTCGCGATCCGGGTCGTCGGTGCGATCAGCGGTCGCCACTCGCTGACAGCATCGTCGTCGAGATCGGGCTGGCTGACGGTGTCGTCGTTGGCAGCGTAGGCGATCGCGGTGTGGCTGGCGATCGTGCCACGGAACAATTCGACCGCTGCGAACTGCTCGTCCCGGGGCAGAGCCGCGATCCGAGCCGCATGCGGTGTCGACGCCACCGCACCGCAATCGGGCAGATAGGGCGCCTGTCGCTGCCACCGGCCGAACCGGAATCCACCGTCGGACAGGAATGTCAGGGTCTCGGTGACGGTGTACGGGCGATCGCGCGGATTCAGGAGAACGTCGGCCAGTGCGTCCGGGTCGTCGAAATCCCACGAGTTCTGCATCAGGTGGCGCAACGGATGGGACGGATCCAAAGCGGTCACGACCTTCGCCAGTTCGGCAAGATCATCGACGCTGCCGCTGAGCCCCAATCGGCGGCAGTATTCCTGCATCATGTACACGCCCGCGCGGCCATATCGTGCGTACAGCATGATGGTCACCGCTCCACCGGGGGCGAGGACCGAATGCAGAGCGCGAAGCCCTGTCGTCGGATCGGCCAGACAATGCAGAACTCCGGTGCTGATGATTCGATCGAACTGCTGGTCGAGTTCGCTCACCCGTTCGATCGGCAACTGGTGCAGCGTGAGGTTGTCGATGCCGTGCTGCCGGATGAGATCGCGGGTCTTTCCCAGGCTTGCCGAACTGACGTCGATTCCGACGACCTCGGCCTCTGGGTTGACCATCGCATGTCGCGCCGCCTGAGTGGTGCCGCAGCCGGCGATCAATGTCCGACAACGACCGTCGGGGAAGCTGTCGCGCGGGGATCGGTTCGGCCAGATCAGGTGATGACGCGCCCGCCGTTCTGGTGCCCCTGGCAGTCGGACCCGATCCAATCCCACCGGTGGCGGGTAAGGATGTCGTTCGTAGAAATCGGCGATCAGGTCACGGCTCGGATCAGTATTATCCACCGTCATCGGTGACTGCGCCATGGCCCGCATTCTTCCATATGGTCGTGATCGAGCGTACTGTCCGTGTCAGTTCATAGATTTGGATCGACAATCCAGACGGAGGCTCTCATGGATAACGCGGCTGCCGGCGATCTCACCCGAGTTACGCCGGAAGATCTGGAAAAGCTCCTCGAATCCGATGGTGACAGCGAGCCGATGGGTTTGGGCTATCTGAACGGTTCTATTGCCGACGGAAGTGACGACTGACAGCGCGAACGTTGATGTCTGGTCGGCGCGCGCCGCGGACCGCGAGGTCGACACGGCGGACACGCTGCACCGGATGGTGCCCCACCTGTCTGCCGTCGGGATCACCCGGCTCGGCGACATCACGGGGCTCGACCGGGTAGGCATTCCGGTCTTCCAGGCGATCTGTCCTCGGAGCCGCGACACGATCTCGGTCTACAGCGGCAAAGGCGTCACAGCTGACGCCGCTCGGGTCAGCGCGGTGATGGAAGCGACCGAACGGTTCTGTGCAACCCAGGACCGGGCCCCCGCCCGAGTGGCGTCGGTCGCGGAGCTTCGTCGGGAGGATCCGGCGGGATTCCTGCGGCCCGAAGATCATCTGCTGCCGCTGCGCCCCGGCATCGACGACGACACCCCACTGCACTGGCTGCGTGGCACCGACCTCGGGATCGGCGCGCAGGTCCTCGTGCCGCAGCAGGCGGTGACCCACGGGGCCGACGGGTACGGCACCGCGTGCTACCGGATCACCAGCACCAACGGACTGGCGGCCGGCAACACCCACGACGAGGCCGTCCTGCACGGGCTGTGTGAGGTCATCGAGCGCGATGACTGGACGTTCGCCGATGCGATCGGCAACCAGCTCCCGAAGCTTCGCGCCCGCCGGCGTCGACGAGCCTCCGATGACGGTGGGGCCGGCGACGGTGGGGTCGATGACTGTGGTGTGACGGGGCCGGGCGCGACCTATCGCCAGCTGCGGATCGACACCCTGCCCCCGATCGCTGCCGAACTGGCCGGACGATTCTCCGCTGCCGGTATCGGTCTGACGATGCACGTGATCTCTCGGGCTGGCAGTCTGACGACGGTGTTGGCGACCTCGGTGAATGACGGCTGGGAGGGTTCCGGACGCTATATCGGACTCGGCACCAGCCCGGACCCGTTGCTCGCCGTGACGCGATCATTGACCGAGCTGGCCCAGAGCCGAGCGGGTGACATCTCGGCGACACGCGAGGACCTGACCGCTGCCGATGAGCATGACGCGCAGCCCTGGGACCGACACATCCGCCGGACGACCGGCACCGTCGGTGATCAGCCATGGGATCGGACCGGTGCCGAGGAGATGATCAGCTTCGATTCCTTGGCCGACGAATCCGCAGCTGCGGAACGGCGCCCTCCCGGTCACTGGGTCCGCCAGATCGTCGGGCAGCTCGGCAGCCACGGAATGCGCCGGGTGATTGTCGTCGATCTGTCGGTCGACGGTCTTCCCGCGAAGGTCGTACGGGTCATCGTCCCGGGGTTGGAGTCCTGGGCAGCGCATCGGTCCCGGATCGGTCACCGGTTGCTGACAGCTTGGAACGCCGCTGTCGAGGACGGCGAATGACCGGACGGGGTGACAGCGTCGTGTTCATCGGCCCCAGCCTGTGCCACGACGAGGTGCGGAAGACGTTCGACGGCACCGTCCGGCCGCCGATCGGGCGCGGTGACCTGGATCAACTCATCGGGTGCGACCCGCCGCCCCAACAGGTCGGGATCGTCGACGGCACCTTTCTGCATCGGCTGGCCGTCACCCCCAAGGAGGTCCTGCGGGCGATCGACGCGGGAATCACCGTCTTCGGTGCCTCGAGCATCGGGGCGCTCCGCGCTGCCGAGTGCGACCGCTACGGAATGATCGGCGTCGGACGGATCTACCGACTGTTCGCCGACGGTGAGGTCGTCGCCGACGACGAGGTCGCCATCACGATGGATCCGGACACGCTGGCTGCGACCTCCGAACCGTTGATCAACATCCGACTGGCGATCGCGGCGGCCGTCGAAGCCGGTCAGGTGACCGAGATCGTCGGAAGCACAGCCGTCCGGATCGCCGCTGGGCTCTACTTCCCGGACCGCTCCTGGGCTCGGGTGGTCGATGACCTGCACCGGCTGCCGGCGCTGCCCGCCGACGAGGTCGAAGCGTTCACGGCCTGGACGCGCAGCGAGCAACGAGGGGATCAGAAGTCCGCGGACGCGCGACTCCTATTGCAGATGATGGCCGGGAGTGATGACGATCGCGACTGATCCACCGCCACGATCATCATCTGTCGGCTCTCGGCGCAATATGGCCGGCTGGGTGATCGGATTCGGCTGCTCGCAGCTCGGTGACCAGATCTTCGCCTTGGCGATCGCGTGGGCCGCCGTCCAGGCGGGCTCGGCAGCGACGGTCGGTCTGGTGATCGCGGCCGGATCGATCCCACGGATCGCGATCCTGCTCTTCGGCGGCGCACTGGCCGATCGGCTGAACGCCAAGCTGATGATCGCGCTCGCCGACGCTGCCAGAGCGCTGACGTTGATCATCTTCGCGCTGCTGTTGATGACCGATGAACCGGCGGTCGTCGCGTTGATCACGGTCTCGGTCCTGATCGGGACCGCCGACGGCCTGTTCCAACCGGCCATCGGGGCGCTGTCCGTCCGACTCGGTCCGGAAAGTGAGATCGGCCGGATATCGGCGTTGCGGACGACCGTGTCGCGGCTCTGTTTGCTGATCGGTGGGCCGATCAGCGGAGCCGCGCTCGCGTGGTGGGGCACCGCCGCGGCTTTTGCGATCGCCGGGGTGTTGTTCATCGGATCGGTCGCTTCGCTGGTGTTGATCAAGATCGACCGGCCCGCTGCCGCGTCGCAACCCGCAGCCGGCAACGACTCGTTGATCGGTGAGGTGGTGGCCGGCTTGCGAATGGTCCGACGGCATCCCGTACTGCCGTGGCTGCTGTTGATGATCGGCGGACTCAACTTCGGCTTCTCCGGACCGATGACGGCCGGCATCCCGCTGCTGGCCGACGTGCTGGACTGGGGGCCGGGGGCGGCCGGGCTGATCTACGGAGCTTTCGGGCTGGGCGCCGGCACCGCCGGTCTGAGTCTGGTCTTCGTCAAGCGGGTGCCTCGCGCGGGGTGGAGCGCGTTGGCGGCGGCAGCCGCAGTGGCGCTGGCACTAGGGGCCTTTGCGCTGGCTGCCCATCCGATCGCCGGCATCGTCGCCGGTGCGGTCCTCGGAGTCGCCTCCGGCATCTTCGGAACCACTGCCAACGGGCTGGTGATGTCTTCGACGCCGCGGTCCGAGATCGGCCGGGTGATGTCGTTGAATGCGCTGGTGCTGGAAAGTGTGTTGCCGGCCAGCCTGTCACTGACCGGCCTGCTCGCCACGCTGACCTCGCCGTCGATGACCTTCGCAGCCGGGGCACTGGTGCTGCTGCTGACGCTGCTGATCCCGGTCAGCCGTCGGCAGGTCCGCGCGGCTCGGTTGTGACGACCGATGACACCCGGTGCCGGCTGCCCGGGTCCGACCGGGCTGCTCAGAGGTGCGAACTGTCCGGGTCACCGATGAAGGTCGCCCACAACTCGGCATAACCGCCGTTCAGCGCCAGCAACTCCTCATGGGTGCCGTCCTCGACGACCTCGCCGTGCTCGACGTAGAGGATCCGGTCGGCGCGGGCAGCGGTGGTCAGCCGATGGGCGACCACGATCGTGGTGCGTTGCTCGGCGAGCTGATCGGTGGCCCGGGTGACCATCGCCTCGCTGCGCAGATCCAACGCGGCGGTGGCCTCGTCCAACAGCAGGATCGCCGGCTTCACCAACTCCGCTCTGGCCAGGGCGACCAACTGTCGTTGGCCGGCCGACAGGTTGCGGCCGCGTTCGGCCACCGGGTGCAGATAACCGCCGGGCAGCTGGGCGATCATCTGATGGGCACCGACGGCACGGGCAGCCGACTCCACGTCGGCGTCGGACGCGCCCGGTCGGCCGTACGCGATCTGATCACGGATGTTGCCGGGGAAGAGGTAGCTCTCCTGCGGCACCAGCCCGACGTGCTGGCGATAGGCCGACGGGTCGAGGTCACGAAGATCATGCCCGTCGATCCGGATGCTGCCGTCGGTGACGTCGTAGAACCGTTCGATCAGTTTGACGATGGTCGACTTGCCGGCACCGGTCTCACCGACCAGGGCGACAGATCGGCCGGGTTCGATCGTCACGTTCAATCGGCTCAGCGCCGGCCGTGACGCCCGTTCGTAGGTGAACGTCACGTCGTCGAAGTCGAGTCGACCGTGCACCCGGTCCAGCACGATCGGGTCCTTCGCCGTCGGGGTGGAGGTCGGCGTGCTGAGCAGGTCGCGGATCCGTTGCAGGCCGACCATCGCCTGCTGGTAACCGTCGAAGACCTGGGACAGCTGCTGGATCGGGGAGAACAGCAGATCGATGTAGAGCAGGTAGGCGATCAGCCCGCCCGCGGTGATCAGCCCGTTGTGGAACTGGGTCGCGGCCAGCACCAGCACCAGGGCGCCGGCCAGGTTGCTGAGGAACTGGACGAACGGGAAGTAGATCGAGATGTAGCGCTGGCTCCGGGTCCGCAATCGGCGGTAACCGTCGGACAGCTCGGTGAACCGCTGCGTGTTGTAGGGCTCCCGGCGGAAGGCCTGGGTGATCCGCAAGCCCGCGACATTCTCCTGCAGGTCGGCGTTCACAGCGGCGACCTGCTCGCGTGCCTGCCGATAGCTGCGGGCACTGAGATGACGGAAGATCAAGGTTGCGGCGATCAAGATCGGCAGCACCAGCCCGACGACGATCATCAGCCGGAAATTCAACACACACAGGGCGATCAGGATGCCGAAGAACGACATCAGGCTGACCAGTGCGGTCACCATCCCGGTCTGCAGGAACGACGACAGCGCGTCGACGTCGGTCGTCATCCGGGTCAGGATGCGGCCGCCCATCTCGCGTTCGTAGTAGTCCAGGCCGAGGCGTTGCAGATGGCTGAAGATCTTGACCCGCAGGGTGTAGAGGAAGCGTTCGCCGGTCCGGCCGGTGATCCGGGCGGCCGCGACCTGGATCACCCAGTCCAGCAGGACGACGACGAGCGCCAGCGCCGAGGCGATCCAGACAGCGGTCAACACACCGCGGTTGACCCCGTCGTCGATGCCGTTGCGGATCAGCACCGGCAGCGCGAGCCCGCACAGGGCATCGACGGCGACCAGGATCAGACCGAGCGCAAGTGGTAGCCGGAAGTGCGCCAGCAGGTGGCCGAGTCGGAAATGATCATCACCGGCCCGCGCGAACTCCGGGTCGACCGCCGGCCGGGCATCGGCCGGCGGCAGTTTCTCCAACGCGTCCAACAGTTCCGGAGTGGGTGGCATCGACGCCATCCCGGATGCCAGTCCGCGACCGCCGCCACCGCCGCCGCGTCCGGCGGTGGCGCCGCCCATCCGCAGCAGCCGGTCGGCCAGGGCAGGGTCGTCGGCGGCGTCGGGCAGCCGGGACGGATCCCACAACTCGGTGCTGACCTCGCCCGGCGCCGGATCCGGCAGCCCGGGCTCCTCCTCGGCCAGCACGTCCGGGCCGCTGAGCAGCATACGGAACGACGGGGACCGTTCCTCCAACTCGGCCAGCGTCCCGACGTCGACGACTCGACCGTCCTCCAGCACCGCGATCCGGTCGGCCAACTGCAGGGTCGACCGGCGATGGGCCATCAGCAGCGTCGTCCGGCCGGCAAGCAGCGTGTCCAGCGAGTGATGGATCTCCGCCTCCACCCGGGCATCGATCGCCGAGGTCGCGTCGTCCAAGATCAAGATCCTCGGATTGGCCAGGATCGCCCGGGCCAGCGCCACCCGCTGCCGCTGGCCACCGGACAGGGTGAGGCCCTGCTCCCCGACGACCGTGTCGTACCCGTCGGGAAGTTCGGAGATGAACCCGTCGGCGCGGGCCGTACGGGCGGCGGCCTCGACCTCGTCCCGGGACGCGTCAGGTCTGCCGTAGGCGATGTTGTCGGCGACGCTCTGACTGAACAGGAAGCTGTCCTCCATCGCGATCGCGATCGCACCCCGGAGGGAATGCAGAGTGACCCCGCTGATGTCCTGCCCGTCGATCGACACCGACCCCTGCGCGCAGTCGTAGAAGCGGGGCAGCAACTGGGCGACGGTGCTCTTGCCGGATCCCGAACTTCCCACCAGGGCAAGGGTTTCGCCGGGTTCGACGGTCAGGTCGAACCCGTCCAGCACCGGATGCTCCTGATAGCCGAAGCCGACGTTGTCGAAGCGGATCCGGCCCGGCCCCGGTCGCAGCGGTCGAGCGTCGGGCCGCTGCTTCACCACCGGTCGGGCGTCGATGATCTCGAACACCCTGATCACCGAGGCACGGGCCTGTTGCCCGGTGGTCAGCAGCAAACTGATCAATCGGACCGGCCCGGACATCTGGGTGACATAGGTGGAGAAGGCGAGGAAGGTGCCCAACGTCAGACCGCCGCGGATCGCCAGGAAGCCGCCGAGAGCTAGTACGCCGACCGTGCCCAGCTGCGGGATCGCCGCCAGGGCAGGGGAGAAGAAGCTGTTCAGCCGGATGGTGCGGACGCGGGCGCCGAACAGGCGTTGGGAGATCCGGTCGACGCGGTTGAGCTCCTGATCTTCCTGGCCGAACCCTTTGACCACCCGGACACCGGTGGTCGCAGCCTCAACCGCACCGGCGAGCTCGGCATCCTGTTGCTGGGCGAACCAGCTCGACGGGAAGAGCTTCGACCGACTCCGCATCCCGAGCAGCCAGAGTGCCGGGACCGTCGCCAACGCGACCAACGCCAGCATCGGCGAGAGTCGGAACATGAAGAAGATCGACACCACGAAGAGCACCAGGTTGCCGGTCAGATTCGGCAACATCTGCAGCAGCGCCTGGACCAGGGTCAGATCAGAGGTGGCGCGACCGACGATCTGCCCGGTGTCCAGGCCGTCCTGGCGCCGTCCGTCGAGTCGGGTCAGTGATCCGAAGACATCGGTGCGCAAGGCGTGCTGGACGTCCACCGACAACCGGCCACCGGTGAACCGGCGCAGATAGGTCAGTCCGAAGATGATCAAGGCGGCGAGCACCAGCAGCAGGGCCCACGGCAGCAATGGCTGGGAGCGGACCAGGATGACGTGGTCGATGATCTCCCGTTGGATCAGCGGCACCGTCGCCATCACGGTCTGGCCGACGATGCCGGCGCCGAAGGCGATCAACACCCGACCCTTGAAACGCCAGCAGTAGCCGGCGATCCGGCGGATCCAGCGATCCTGCTGCCGCGGTGTGGCCGGGGCGGTTCCGGTCCCGGTGCGTACGGTGCGGTCGGTCGCGGTCTGGGTCACTTGCCGTCTGCCCCCTGGGAGGTTGGCTGGGTGATGCCGGGCTGCGGGGCTGCGTTCAGCCGGGCGACCCTTCGTGTCTCGAGACCGGACAGCTGGTCGAGCAGCAGATCTCGGTCGGGTGCGTCGTCGAGCAGTTCGGTGAATCGATCGGCGTAGATCCGTTCGGTCTCCGCGAGCGCCGCGCGGCCTTCGGCGGTGAGTTCGAGGCGGACCACCCGCCGGTCGGTGCTGTCGGCCTCGCGGATCAGGAAGCCGCCGGCGACCAGCCCGTCGGCGATCGCGGTCAGGGTCGGCTTCCGGACCGCGAGCCGCTCTGCCAGCCGGGCAGCCCGTTCGCCGCCTGCCGCGGCACGCCGCATCATCCGGAACTGCGAGGTGGTCAGTGGCGCACGGGTGCGCTCCAGGACCCGGGCGAGCCACAGCGCGGCGTCCAGCGCCGGGAGCAACTGCTCCTCGTCGGTCCGGTCTTCGGCGGTCCCAGCGGTGGACATGGTTAGAGAGCCTAACGGTTAGGGTTGCGTACGACCATGCGGACCCGGTCGGGTCGATGTGCTCGCCGCGGTTACGCTGCGAACATGGCGTCCATCGACGAGCTCCTGGCGGCGTTCGGCCGGCGCGGCAATTGCGCGCTGGCGACGATCCAGCCGGACGGCCGACCGCAGCTCAGCAACATCTCCTATGCCTTCGATCCGGGCACTCGGACCTTTCGGATCTCGATCACCGACAGCCGGGTCAAGACCCGCAATCTGCGCAAGGATCCTCGTGCCAGCCTGTACACCTCCTCCGCCGACGGCTGGACCTACACCGTCGCCGACGGTGTGGTCGAGCTCAGCCCGGTTGCCCGCGAGGTCGGCGACGCGACCGTCGAGCAACTGATCGAGGTGTACCGGGCCGTCAGCGGTCAGGAACATCCGGACTGGGACGACTACCGGCGGGCCATGGTCGATGATCAGCGGCTGGTGCTGACGGTACGGATCGACCACGCCTACGGGGCTCCGGCGCGGTGACCGAGCCGGAGATCTCCGCCCGAGCGCTGGCATGGGCGAAGACGATGCACGGTCACGACGCAGGTGCGGTCGTGCTGGCCCACCAGGACTCCGATCCGCGGCTGGGGCCCGGGCCGGTCCTCGGCCGGCAGCTCCGCGAACAACGGGAGGCCGAATTGCTGCGCCCCGGTGCCACCCTCGCCCAGGGCTCCGGCCACCGCGATCGGGAGGAAGCGCCGGACATCGAGCGGACCTGCTTCGAACGCGACCGGGACCGGATCGTGCATTCGACCGCCTTCCGCCGGCTGGCCGGCAAGACGCAGGTCGTGGTCTACCCGTCCGATCATCAGCGGACCCGGCTCACCCATGCCCTCGAGGTCGCTCAGGTGGCGACCTCGGTCGCCCGCGGGATCGGCGTCAACGTCGCCTTGACGGAAGCGATCGCGCTCGGTCATGACTGCGGGCACGGACCGGGCGGACATGCCAGCGAGGACGCGTTCGACGCCTATCTCGCCGACGGCTACGACCACGGGCCGTGGGGCGCCGATGTGGTGTTGCGTGACCTCAACCTCTGCCTTGAGACCCTGGACGGGATCCGGAACCATTCCTGGTCCCGGCCCGCGCCGTCGACGGTCGAGGGTGAGATCGTCAGCTGGGCGGACCGGATCGCCTACTGCGCTCATGATCTTGAAGATGCCGTGCACGCCGGGATCGTCGACGTCGCCGATCTGCCCGACGAGATCGCCGAGGTCTGCGGCCGGACGCGCCGCGAGCAGCTGAGCACCTTCATCCGAGCCATCATCCGGACCGCTGGTGATCATGATCGGATCGGGATGGGGCCGGACGAGGCGGCGGCGCTCGCGGCCCTGCGTGCCTTCAACTACGAACGGATCTACGTCCGACCGGAGTCGCTGGCACAGTCGCAGGCGGTGGTCGCCGTGCTGACCGCGCTGGTCGATCATTTCGTCGAGGCTCCGACCCAATTGCCCGGCTGGCCCGAGGGTGCAGCAGACCCGATCGGCGCCGCCGTCACCTACGTGGCCGGGATGACCGACCAGTACGCCTTCGACACCGCGGTGCAGTTGCTCGGCTGGGATATCGATCGGCTGCCGCGGGGAATCGACAGCCAGTAGCTCGCATCGTCAGGTTTCGTACCGTCAGTGTTCGGCAGACGAAGGGATGACCATGATCAACACCGAGTTCACCGATCGCTGGGCGGCGACGGTCCTGGATCGACTGTTGGGCCTGGGGGAGCCGCGCAGCCCGGGGCTCTCGATCACCCGTGACCTCCGGATCTCGATGGCCGACGGCGTCACATTGGCCGGTGATCATTACCGGCCGACCGACGTCGAGCACGGACCGGTGGTGCTGGTCCGCACGCCGTACGGGAAGAACAATCCGTTGAACGCCGCCTACGGTCTGACGCTCGCCCGCCGAGGCCTGCAGGTGCTGGTCCAAGACGTCCGCGGCACGTTCGGATCGACCGGCGAGTTCGAGCCGTTCGAGCACGAGACCGAGGACGGACTGGCGACCGTGGCCTGGCTGCGCGAGCAACCGTGGTGCGATGGCCGGATCGGGATGGCCGGTGCCAGCTATGTCGGCTACACCCAGTGGGCGATCGCACCGTACGTGGATCCGAAACTGTCGGCCGTCGCGTTGGGGATCACGTCGTCCAACTTCCGTCCGACCTTCTATCCCGGCAACTCGGTCAGCCTGCAACTGGCGCTGTCCTGGTCGTCGGGGATCGGCACTCAGGAGGATCGACGTCCGATCTGGAGCCGGATGGCGATGCGTCGCAAGGTCGCGGCGGCGATGTCCACCCTGCCCGCGGTCCGTGGTGATCTTGCAGCGATCGGCAAGCACGTTCCGTTCCTCACCAGGGTGCTCGAACATGCCGAGCCCGACGACAGCTACTGGGATCTGCTGGAACACGGCGCCGACCTGCCGGCGTTGAACACTCCGGCATCACTGGTGGCCGGCTGGTACGACATCTTCCTGACCCGACAGCTGCGCGACTTCACCGCGCTGCAGCAGGCCGGTGTGCCGAGCCGGATCACGGTCGGACCGTGGTGGCACGGTCAGTTCTCCTCGATGCCGACGATGTTCCGTGATCAGGCCGACTGGTTGGCGGGACATCTGTTGGGTGACAAGGCGGTGCTGAACCGTGCCCCGGTGCGGATCTTCCTGCAGCGGGCCGACCGCTGGCTCGACTTCGAGCAGTGGCCGGTGCCGGCGACACCGACCGATTTCTACGCCGATGCCGAGGGACGGCTGCGGAGCGAGATCCCCGCCAGTGAAGGGATCCGAGCATTCCACTACGATCCGGCAGATCCGACGCCGATCGTCGGCGGCGCTCCGCTCAGCGTGGCCGGCGGGCAACGTGACAACCGTCGGACCGAAGCCCGCGACGATGTCCTGACCTACGACACGGCGCCGCTGACCGAGGACCTCGATGTGATCGGGGATTGCTCGGCCGAGGTGTTCGTCCGCACCGACCACGACGACGCCGATATCTTCGTCCGAGTCTGCGATGTGGAGCCGAACGGTCGCTCGCTGAACGTGATCGAAGGCATTCGCCGGCTCCGGAAGACCGATCAACCGGAAGACGACCTCGGCACCCGGCGCGTGCGGATCGAGCTCTGGCCGACGGCCTACCGTTTCCTACGCGGGCGGCGGATCCGAGTGCAGGTCAGCGGGGGCGCGTTCCCCAACTACATCCGCAACCATCAGACCGGTGAGCCGATTGCGACGGCGTCGTACACGGTTCCGGGCCGGACCCAGATCCTGCACAGTCCGGACCATCCCACCAAGATCACGTTGCCGGTCTACACCGGCTGACGCCCCGGATCCTGCTCGTTCGCGCCGGTCGCCGAAGTCTCCCGTCAAGAGCTCTGAGCCTGTCGAAGGGCGAGGATCCCTGAGCTTGTCGAAGGGCCGTGAACTCGACCTCCGAAGTTTCTGCGAATCTGTGGATATCCGTTGCTGGCTTGGGAATCCGCAGCCAAGAACTGTCAGACCCTCACCATAGTGTTGGTCACATGATCGATGGCAGCGGGTTGATGCGCACCGCCCTCACCGGGGTGGGTGTCGATCCGGCCGGCCTGGCCACCGATCAACTGCTGGACCAGGTGACCGCGTCGGACTGGCTGGTCCGTGTCGGACTGAACTCCCGATTGATCAGCATCGCCAGCTGGGCCGACCGGTTCCCCGCCGACAGCATCGCACCGCACCAGTTGGCCATTCCCGGCGGTGATCGGCCGATCCGGCCCGGCGGCGACGGCACGCCCGAGATCACCCGGTTCTGCGTCACCGACCTGGCCGCCCAGCTGCACAAGTCCACCGGCACCGCGGAGCGGATGATCGCCGACGCCCTGGATCTGCGGCATCGATTGCCGCGGGTGTGGGTGAGGTTGTGTCGCTACGAGATCGACGGGCTGGACGGGCAGACGATCGCCCGGCAGACCCGGCACCTGACTTTGGAGCAGGCGTTGGAGGTCGACCGGTCGATCGCGGACTTCGTCGGGCGGTTCAGCTATGGCCGGCTGCTGAGCCAGCTCGAGGCGATCATCATCCGCGTCGACGCGGACAACATCGCCAAACTCGCCGAACAGGCCGCAGAAGGGGTCGGGGTCTGGATCAACCAGAGCAACGACCATGGCATCAAGGGGATGTTCATCAAGGCCAAGACCCCGGCCGTGATCCGGTTCTATGCCCAGGTCAGCCGGATCGCTGACATCCTCGCCCGTCGCGGCCACCCCGGCAGTAAGGACGAGCGGCTGGCCGCCGCGATCGACGTGCTGGCCAACCCGCTGGATGCGGTCCGGATGATCGCCGAGGACACCGAACCCACCCTGTTCGATCCCGATCCCGACGACGATTCTTTGCTCCCGCGGCCGATGGGCGGCGCTGCGAACGAGCGGGATGGTGCCGATGACGGCGTCTCGGCCGAGGGTTCTGTAGGCGACAATCCCGAAACCCGCGAACCATCAACCGCCAGCCCATCCGACGACGGCCGTACCACCGACGGCTCAACCATTGACGGGTCGGCGGCCGATTGGTCCGCCGACGAGGATGCGGTTTCGAGGCGGTCGAGCGGCGGCCGGCGTGATGATCACGGTGATCTGCTGCCGCCCGACCCCACCGACGATGCGTTCGACCAAGATCAGGCGTCGACCCGATTCCCGCGTGTCGATCAAGATCGACAACTCGCCGAGCTCGCGATCCGCGCCATCGGCCAGATCGATCCCGCGAAGTTTCGACCCAACGCCACCCTCTACGTCCACATCGCCAAAGAAACTCTGGACACCGGACTCGGAGTCACGCGAGTCGAAGACATCGGCCCGATGGTCTCCACCCTGGTCGCCGACTGGCTCGGCGAGTGCAACATCACCGTCAAACCCGTGATCGATCTGTCGGTGGATCTGACACCGGTGGATTCGTATGAGATCCCTCGGGCGATGCGGGAGCACCTGTTCCTGAAGTATCCCGGGAGCATGTTCCCCTTCTCCGGGTCAGTCGGACGCCATCTTGATCTTGACCACAACATCCCGTTCGTCGAGGGCCTCCCGGCCCAGACCCGCGAGGACCGGCTCGGCCCGAATGGACGTCGGGAGCACAATGTGATCACCCACGGACTCTGGAAGAGGCGACGAGCCGAGCCCGGAACATTCTTGTTCCGGGCGCCGGACGGCAGAGTGTTTCTGGTCGACGCGACCGGCAGCCATGACCTCGGTCGTGGGCAGTTCGCCCAACACGTCTGGCATTCCGCCGCGCCCACACCGCCATCCGCCTGACGTGAGCATTGCTGCCGCCGTCCGGCGCCACCCTGCCCGATGGTTTCGGTTCTGGTCCTGATCATGAGGACCCGCCTCAAGCCCAGCAGTTTCCGCTACGGGTGCTGCGTCAGCGGTCAGCGCTCCACCACTCCTCGGTGTCGCGGAGCCACTGAGCTTCCGCGGCAAACGCCTGGACGGCTCCGTCATCGGCGAAGAGCTTCCACGGGTGCAGACGCTGTGCGGCGAGTTCAGCGGTTTCGTCGCCTTCGCGTTGGATCACGTCGATTGCGGCGCTGACGACTGCGCCGGGGGAGTAGTCGCCGTCGTAGGCTTCGCACA
This sequence comes from Microlunatus soli, assembly GCF_900105385.1. Classification (NCBI taxonomy): domain Bacteria; kingdom Bacillati; phylum Actinomycetota; class Actinomycetes; order Propionibacteriales; family Propionibacteriaceae; genus Microlunatus; species Microlunatus soli. The sequence continues at coordinate 5,231,609 of NZ_LT629772.1, forward strand.
GGGTTCGCAGCCGAGACCTAAGATCGATTTCGGGGTCGAGGCCGTACTGCTCGCACCGGCCCGTCGGCTGCAGCGGCACGAGCTGCCACGCCAGGTACGCCAGATCGTCGATGGGGCTGCCCGGTCGCGCGAAGTCCCAATCGATCACACCGACCACGGTGCCATCGACCCAGGTCGTGTTGAACGGGCTGAAGTCTCCATGCCGAATGATTTCGCCGGATCCCGCCAACGGATTGCGCCACTCCATTCCTGGCGACGGCCGGAAACTGCGGACCGCATCGTGGTAGCGGCGCAACAACCTGCCCAGCTGGATGACCCCGTCGTCACAACGGAGCACGTCCGGCCAGTCCGTCCACGGTGGGGTCTCGCCGGGGAGATAGCTGAGCACCTCCCGGTCGCGGTCGTCGATGCCCAGCACCCGTGGTGACTCCTCGAAGCCCGCCCCCTCGAGGTGACGGAGCAGTGCATGGACGGCCGGCGTCCAACTGCCTGTTGAGCGGCGGACGGTGTCGCCCACCCGGGTGACCGTGTTGACGAAGCCACCCTCGAGCGGTGTTTCATGATCATCAGACCTTGGCAAGATGCTTCTCCTCCAGGTGACTGTCGAGGGTGACGACGCTGAGGATCAGGCGCCGGCCTGCCGGGCGCGATCGACCGACGGCGACGTGCCGAAGAATTGGCGGTAGGCACGGGCGAAGTGGGACGGATCATTCAGCCCGACCGCACGAGCAGCACCCGCGACCGACAGCTCGGAGGAGCGCATCAGCGACCGGGCGAACCGCAGCCGCCGGTGCTGCAGATAGGTCTGGAACGTCGAGCCGGTGAACGCGTGGAAGCGCTCGCTGAAATGGTTCGGCGACAGGTGGGCCCGAGCGGCGACCTCGCGCAAGGTCAGCGGCTCGCGGAACCGCCGCTCGATGAAGAAGACCGCTTGCCGCATCGCCGCGTCCGCGGCCGGAGTGTCCGCCGCGGAGGGCACGGGGAGCGTCCGGGCGAAGCTGATCAACAGACAGGTCAGCAGCGACTCGATCATGAGTTCGCGGCCGTGATCGGCGGACACACTCTCCGACCACAACTGCTGGAAGAGCGGTTCGGCCGACATCAGATCGGGCACCGCCCAGCTTCGATCGAGCCGCTCATCGACGAGCACGGAGGCGAGTTGATCTTCGGCAAAACCGGGATCGATGGCGATGTTGAAGCAGCGCAGCGACTGTCCGGGATCGCTGCTGTAACCGTGGAAATCCGTCGGCCCGAGCAGCATCGCACTGCCGGCGGACACGACCTCGTCGCGCCCGTTGTGATGGTGGGTCGCGTGGCCGTCGAGGACGTAGACGAACTCGTAGTAGTCGTGCCAGTGCACCGGCACCCGGTCGAATTCGTGCCGCATCACCAGCACCTGTCCCGGCGCCGCCGTCAGTCGATCGAAGATCTCCCGGGGGAGCGGCTGCTCTGCCACCACCTGGTTGCCACCTGCCTCGCCAGTTCACCGGACCCAATGTCGCGATTGTACGGATCAGGCGCCGATCATGCCCGAAGAGACGCATAGTCGATCATGCGGGACCGGACTACTGTCGGTCAGGCAAGCGCAGTCGACCATGATCAGCAACGATGAAAGGATCCACTGGTGTTCACCGACGATGACGTCGCCAGTTTCGAACGCGATGGCTATCTGCTGCCCGGGCGGCAGCTCTTCGGAGCCGACAAGCTCGACGCGCTGGAGGCGATCTTCGACGAACACCTTGCCGACAAGGGCGACAAGCTGTCCGACGAGCTGGACACTCCGCACTTCCGCGACCCGCGTCTGTTGGAGTTTCTGCTCAGTGACGAGGTGCTCGATGTGGTCGAGCCGATCGTCGGGCCGGATATCGCGCTGTGGACCAGCCACTTCATCTCCAAGGACCCGATGGTCGGACGCGGCACCCCGTGGCATGAGGACTCCGCCTTCTGGAACGGCCGGCTGAGCAACTACGAACGGATCGTGACCGTCTGGCTCGCTCTCGGTCCCAGCCGTCGGGAGAACGGCTGCATGCGGGTCATCCCCGGGACCCACTCCGGTGGCTTCAGCGACTACGTCGCCGCCGACTCCGCCAAGCAGACCTTCGACCGACAGATCGCCGAGGTCGACGAGTCGCGTGCGGTGTACTTCGAGCTGGAACGGGGCCAGTACTCGCTGCACGACGGTCGGATCGTGCACGGCGCCGAGCCGAACACCAGCCCGCTGCGCCGTACCGGCTACACCATGCGCTACTTCCCGGCCAGCACCGAGGTGCTCCCGGTCGAACAGAACCGCGGCCATCAGATCTGGCTCGCCCGAGGCAACGGAGCAGCGGGCACGGCGTACGCCAACAGGTAGGGCCGGCGAGTAGTAGTTGCGGAAACTACTACTAGTCGTCTAGAGTGGTTGCACGTGATCGAACGACTCACGGCCCTCGGCTTCTCCACGCAGGAGGCCAAGGTGTACCTGGCCCTGCTGCAGCATCCTTCGGCCACCGGTTACGAGCTGGCCAAACATGCCGGCCTGCAGCGCGCCAATGTCTATCAGGTGCTCGGCACGCTTGCCGATCGCAATGTCGTCGAACGGACCACCGACAGTCAGCCGGCCCGTTTCGTCGCCCACCCGCCGGCCGAGGTGCTCGGCCGGATCAAACGGCAGACCACCGAGCGGGCGGACGGCCTGATCGCCGACCTGTCCGCGCTCACCGCACGCACCGAGCCGGGAGGGTTCTTCTCGCTGCGTGATCGGGAAGCGGTGATCGAACGCACCGCGGCCCTGGTCGCCGATGCCACCGAACGGGTCGCGGTCTGCCTGTGGGCAGATGATCTTGACTGGCTCGCCGGACCATTGCGAGCAGCCTCCGGATCCGGATGTCAGGTCGTGGTCAATGTCTTCGGCGAGGTCGATCTGGACTTCGGCGAGGTCTTCACCCACGAGGCCCCGGCGAGCACCGTCGGCGGGCACCTGTTGCTGTTGGCCGTCGATCAACGCACCGCGCTGGTCGGGTCGCTCGACGAGCCCGTCGGTGCGGTCTTCACCGAGCATCCGGCGTTGGTCGGCATCGTGGAGAAGCTGATCCGCGACGAGACCTACCTGGCAGCCATCTATGCCCGGTTCGCCGATGATCTTGAAGCGGAGTACGGAAAACATCTGGTCAAGCTCCGCTCCAGATTCCTCCCCGCCTCCCAAGCGGAACAATTGATATCCATCGTCGGGTTCGGTGCTGATACTCAGGTCTCCTCTCTACTCACTCCGTAAGGTCCCTGAGCTTGTCGAAGGGCAAGTTTTGGTGGATGGGACTGGCGGTGGGCCGTTCGGTGCGGCCGAGAGGGCTCCCGCCCTCGAAGCCTCACCTGGTCTCGCAAGCTCGACCAGCTGAGTTTCAAACGCCCGACCCACCTAGAGCCCTCTCGGCCGCACCGAACGGCAGGTTCGTCTGGCCGCTGGCGGTCGCTGCCTGGTGAGGCCCGCAACCGGCCGTTGAGGTCGCTTGCTCGTCTCGCCGTTCCCTGGCGACCGACAGGCCACCCGCCTTGGATATCGGCCTGGGTCTGGGGTGCCTGGTTGCGACTGCTGCCTGTCTGTCTGTCCGTGTCTTGCTTTCTTTACTGGTAAGGAGATTGTTGTGCCTGCTTCTGTGATCGTTGACGCCTTGTGGGGTGATTCGGGGAAGGGGAAGACGTGCGCCTACTTGGCTCGTAAGCACGATGCTCAGCTGGCTGTTCGGGCTGGGATCGGGACCAATGCCGGGGCCAGTGTGACGTTGGAGTCCGGCGAGTTGATCAAGGCTCGGCAACTGCCGACCGGCTGGCTCAACCCGGGGACGAAGGTCGCCGTAGGGTCGGGAGTGCTGGTTGATCCGCGGGTGTTCGCTGACGAGCTGGAGCGTTACGGTCTGGGCGACCGGGCGATGATCGATCCGCGGTGCGCGGTGATCAGCGAGCAGCACATCGCCGATGAGCAGGCTGACCAACATCTGCGCAAGCAGGTGGGGTCGACCTGTACCGGCAACGGATACGCCAGGGCCGACTTCGCGCTGCGCCGGGCACAGCAGGCACGGGACATCCCGGAGTTGGCGCCGTATCTCGGTGACGTCGCGGCCGAGGCCAATCGGGTCGCCGCCGACCCGGACGGACTGGTGTTGATCGAGAGCTCGCAGGGCACGATGTTGTCGCTGGCGCTCAGCGAGGACTACCCCTACACCACGTCCGGCAATTGCACCACAGCCTCGGCGTTGAACGACGTCGGCCTGAACTGGCGGCATCTCGATGAGGTGATCATGATCGTCAAGGCGCTGCCGACCCGGGTCGGCGAAGGGCCGCTGCCGTACGAGATCAGTACCGCCGAGGCCGAGCGGCGGGGGATCGCCGAGTACGGAGTCGTGACCGGCAGGCCGAGACGAAAGGCCGAGGCCATCGATGCCGACACGCTGCGCTACGCGGCGATGCTGAACGGTCCCACCCGGATCGCTCTGACGTTCTGTGATCATCTCGATCCCGCGATCCGCGGACAGCGCGGCAGCGCGGCCATCGGACCCGAGGTCCGTCGGGTGATCGGCGAGGTCGAACAGGCCACCGGCGCTCCGGTCACGTTGCTGGACACCGGGCCACGGTTGGACGATGTGATCGATCTCGAGGGCTGACATTTCCTCGACGTCGACCTCGTGCCTCCCGTCGAGGACGCCGTGCAGGAGGCGATCTCCCGCTCAGTTGATCATCGCCCCGGCTGCAGATCAAGCCGGTGGCGGATCAGATCGTTCGGCGGTCCCAGTGTCGGAGCTTCGCCGGGTTGACGATGGCCCAGATCTGTTTGATCTTGTGATCGACGACGTCGAAGGCCAGGACTGTGACGGCGCTGCCGCTCAACCGCACGACCAGGCCGGGTCGGCCGTTGACAACCTCCTCCGCGATCGTGACATGGTCTGGTCTCCGTGCAGCGATCGTGAGGTAGTGCCGGCCGATCTGCGCGGCGCCGACGATGGGAGCCAACGCCGCCTGGGTGACGCCGCCGCCGTCGGCAATGGCAATCGCGTCCGGATCGAGGACGTCGAGGATGGCGTTGACATCGTGCGCCTCCCACGCCTTCCGGAAGGCTCTGACGAGTTCGCTCTGCTCGGTCGACTGAGCCGGCGGGACGCGGGTCGAGCGGGCCCGGTTGCGGGCCGAGTAGGCGAGTTGGCGGCAGGCCTGAGCAGTACGGCCGACGACGTCGGCGATCTCGGGATAGGAGTAGCCGAACACGTCGTGCAGGATCAGGGCGACGCGTTCGGCGGGAGTCATCGATTCGAGGGTGACGAGGAAGGCCATGGTCACGGACTCGTCGAGAGTGACCCGGTCTGCGGGATCGGGAGAGGTCGGGTCCGACGCATTGCTCGTGCTCGCCCAATCGGCGCCGTCGGGGAGTGGCTCGGGGACCCATTCCCCGACGTACTGTTCGCGGCGCGATCGGGCGGAGCCGAGGAGGTCGAGGCAGATCCGTCCGATCACCGTGGTCAGCCAGGCACCCGGGGAGCGGATGGCGTCGCGATCCTGCTCCGACATGGCGTACCAGCGTGCATACCCTTCCTGAACGGCGTCCTCGGCCTCGGCGACCGATCCGAGCAGTCGGTACGCCAGGTTCATCAGCCGGCGGCGGTCCGCCATCACCGCGGTCAGACTCGCATCCTCCGCCGGACGCGTCGCATCGTCGTACGTCATCTGCACAGTCTCCCGTCAATGGTCCTCGTCGGTACGACGATTGTCGCCCTCCGTCCGTCAGGGTCCGTCGGAATCCCGGTTCGACGGGCCCACTCGCAGCACCGTCAGGAACGGGCCAGCACACAGATCGTGGATGTCCCGCGGAGCTCGTGCGGCGTCGCGTCCTGACACTGGTAGTCCCGCCGTCGTCATATCCGGTGTACGGCATCACGTCGAAGGGGAGCGCGGAAATGCAGCGGGACACGATCATGGTCGGTGCGATCGCATGAGCATCGGCCTGTGGATCATCGCATCGGTCCTGTCACTGGGATTCATCAGCTCCGGTGCGGTCAAGATCATCCGGAGCCGGGAACAGGTCGTCGGGCTCGGATTCGGCTGGGCCGAGCACTACTCGCGGCCGGCCGTCAAGCTGATCGGCATCGCAGAGGTCGCCGGGGCCGTCGGCCTGGTCGTGCCACCGCTGGCGGGGATCGTTCCAGTACTGTCGCCGATCGCAGCCACTTGCTTGGCACTGCTGATGGCCGGCGCCGTGATCGTCCACCTCCGTCGTCGCGAGGGCCGCAAGCTCGCCGTCCCGGTCGCCCTTCTGCTGCTGGCCTCCGTCGTGGCCGTCGGCCGATTCGCTTGGTGCCCGTTCTGAGTCGCGCTCAGCCCACCCTTGAAAGGACGTCCCATGAACACGACAACCCGATCGACCAATCAGGCCACCTACCAACGGCTGTACGACGCCATCGGCAGCCGCGACCTCGGACAGATTGCCCGAACCGTCGACGAACTGTTCCATCCGGATGCCGTGTTCCACGGTGGCCCGCCCGACGCGGAGTCGGCCGGGGCCGCCGTGAAGACAGCCTGGACCATGCTGCTCAAAGCCTTCCCCGACATCAGCGTCACGGTCGAGGACACCATCGCCGAGGCAGACAAGGTCGTCTTCCGCAACACGGTCACCGGAACCCACCGGGGCGACTACCGCGGCCTGCCGGCGACCGGAAAGAAGATCAACTACAGCGAGATGTTCATCATCCGCTTCGCCGACGGCAAGGTCGCCGAAGGTTGGGGCATCGTCGACCTGTACTCCCAGTTACAGCAACTCGGCGTCCGGAGTTGATCAACGACAAACGTCACGGCTGCAACGCCGTGATCAGATCCTTCGGCAGTAGTCTGCCGGACCTGATGAACAGGTGCGCCACGACAACGGTGATTGTCTGGGCCGACAGCAGACCGAACAGCACCAGCAGTTGGGCCGCGCCCGCCTGGACCGGTGATCCACCGCCGAGCAACACCCCGATGAACGCACCCGGCAGGGTGACCAGACCGACGGTCCGGGTCTGGTCCTGACCGGGGACCAACGCCTCGGGAAGTCGCCGGCGGATCACCTCGGAGATCGACTCGGCCCGCGTCAGCCCGATGCTCAGCCCGGCCTCGTAGCTGCCGTGTTCCTCCCGCAGCGCGGCGAACACCCGGCGCCCGGCCAGCGTGGTGGCCGTCATCGTGCCGCCGATGATGATGCCGGCGACCGGCACCAGTGACGGACCGTTGAACGGAACGGCCCGGGACGCGAAGATCACCGCCAGCGTCGGCAGCAGGCCCACCAGCATCGAGATCGCCACCCACGGCCAGCATCGACCGGCCCCGATCCGGCGGGACGAGGTGAACACCGCGACCGAGTACATGAAGAGCGCGAACACGGCCGACCAGACCAGATGGCTGAGCGCTGCGGTGATGATCAGCGAGACCACGGCCAACTGCAGGACAGCGCGGCCGGCAGCCAGTCCGATCGCCTTCTGCTGCCGGAGCCGGCCGATCAGCGAGGCCGTGATCGCCAGGGCGACCAGGACCACCAGCGCGATGATCAGACCCGGCCCGGGGTGGGCTAGCACCGGCTCACGCCGCCGGCGACTCTTGCCGCCGGACGGCGGCTCGACCGAAGATCAGATAACCGACGAACCCGATCACCAGTGCCGCCAACACCCCAAGATTGGCGAACGCCCAATCGCCGGTCCGGCCACCGAACGGGCCGAGCAGATAACCCTGCCAGCCGAGCCATGGGGCGTAGCTGTTGATGACCAGACCCCAGCCGATCGCGGTGCCGATGATCATCAGCACGATTCCGAGGAAGCCGATATCCCCGTAGCGGCCGTTCCTGTCCTGCAGGGCTGCGGCGTCGTAGTCACGGCGGCGCAGTGCGATGTCGGCCACCATCACTCCGGCCCAGGCCGCGATCGGCACTCCGAGGGTGATCAGGAATCCCTGGAACGGGCCGAGGAAATCACCGGCGAAGAAGACGATGTAGATCGAGCCGGCGATCATGATCACCCCGTCGACGGCCGCGGCCAGCCAACGGGGGACCGGCAGCCCGGCGCTGAGTAGCGCCAGACCGGAGGAGTAGATGTCCAGCACCGCGCCGCCGACCAGCCCGAGCACCGCGACGATGGCGAACGGCACCAGGAACCAGGTCGGCAGCAATGTCGTCAGCGCGCCGACGGGATCGGCGGCCACCGCATCATCCAGTTGCTTGGACGAACCGGCCAGCAGCACACCGAACACCAACAACAACACCGGCGCCAGCGCCGCACCGAGGGTGGTCCAGCCGACCACCCCGGAGCTACTGACCCGGCGCGGCAGATACCGGGAGTAGTCGGCGGCCATATTGGCCCAGCTCAACCCGAAGGCCGTCATCATGAAGATCAGGGCACCGACCATCGCCGACGGGCCGCCCCAGGGCAGCGCCAGCAACGCAGAGCCGTCGATGTGACCGAGCACCAGGATCGCGTACACGACGGTCAGCACGCCGGTGATCACGGTGATGATCACCTGGAGCCGCATGATCAGCGAGAAGCCGATGATCCCACTGCCGACGATCAGGGCGGCCACCACGACCAGTGAAACGATCTTGGTCGTGGTGCCGGCATTCCACCCCAACTCACCGAACACGGTGCTGGTGGCGAGCACGGCCAACGAGACCAACGATGTCTCCCAACCGACGGTGATCATCCAGGACACGACAGCCGGGACCCGGCTGCCGCGGACACCGAACGCGGGCCGCGCCAACACCATGGTGGGTGCCGATCCGCGCTTACCGACAAGGGAGATCACGCCACACAGGGCAAAGCTCAGCACGGTCCCGATCACGCCGACGATGATCGCCTGTACGGCCGACAGGCCGAACCCCAGCACGAACGATCCGTAGCTGATCCCGAGCACCGAGACGTTGGCGGCGAACCAGGGCCAGAACAGGCTGCGTGGGGTGCCGTGCCGTTCCTCCTCGGCAATGGTGTTCAGGCCGTTTTGTTCCACGGCCAATGCGCGGCGTTCTTGGTCGCCGGCAGCAGTGTTCATGGGGTGAGATTAATCCTTGGCGACGCTTCTGCGTGCGGACACGGCCGGGTGAGCCGGCTCAGCGGTCGGAATCCGGTTGCGGTGGGGGGAGCGCACAGGCGGGCGTCCCGCCCGGCAGCCGCCGCCGGTTCCTCGACACCCATTGATAGACCCGTCGGGCGATCGGCCGGATCGGTCGGCTCGCGATCAGCCGGCCGACCACCGCGTACGGCATCCCGGCATACTGCAGCCACGCGGCGAATGCCGGAGCGCCACCGGGGAGCTGGGCTGGGACGTCGCCGGCCGCGACCCAGATCATCTCGTGCCGGGTGCGCTCCTCGGTCAGACCGAAGGAATCCAGATCCAGGAACTGATACGGCACCCGGCGCGCGTCGGGACGGTCCCGGCGGTGCAGCCGGTCACCCAGCCAATTGGTGCTGCTGGTGCAGAACGCGCAGTCACCATCGATGATCACCCACGGCTCGGTGCGACGTCCGGCGCCGATCATCGGTCGACCTGAAAGGTCCATGTCCTCATAGTGCCACGCCTGAGCGCCGTAGGACCTTGGTCCCGAATTGTCGGGAATCGCCGCAATATCGAATGTTTTGCTTGCGGACTCAACTACTCTTCTGAGTGACCCTGCTGGGTCGAGGATGAGTTTCTCGGGGGAGAACATGTCTATCACCACCTCAGGTGGAGTGCGCCCAAAAGCGGACGCACCACCGGCGGTCGCCGAACCGCCCACAACGGTCGTCGTCGCACTGATTCCGGCGCACGACGAAGCAGCAGTGATCAACGCCGCGATCAGCAGTCTCGGTCGCCAGCACCGTCGGCCCGACCGGATCGTCGTCGTCGCGGACAACTGCACCGACAACACGCCGGCTCTGGCGTCGGCAGCCGGTGCCGAGGTCATCGTCACCGTTGACAACAAGTACAAGAAGGCCGGTGCGCTGAATCAGGCGCTGGAGGCGTTGATGCCCGGCCTGACCGACGCCGACTCGGTGTTGATCATGGACGCCGATACCACGATCGCTGCGGAATTCGTGGACACCGCACTCCTGACCTTGGCCGCCGACGATCGCGCCGGCGGAGTGAGCAGTGTCTTCATCGGTCGCAACTCCGACACCATGATCGGACAGTTGCAGCGGATGGAATATCACCGCTACCAGCGCGAGATCAGACGGCGGAACAACCAGGCATTCGTGATTAGCGGGACGGCTTCACTGTTCCGGGTCGGGGCTCTGCGCGAGGTGCGGTCGGCTCGCGACGGTAAAAGACTTCCGATCGGCGACGGCTACTACGACGTCTATTCGCTGACCGAGGACAACGAGCTCACCTTTGCGCTCAGGACCCTGGATCATTCCTGTCCCGCGCCCGGTGTCACCAGCGTCACCGACGTGATGGAGCGGCCGCTCGATCTCTACCGGCAGCGGCACCGCTGGTTCCTCGGTGCGCTGCGCAACCTCCGGCACTACGGGCTGCGGCTGCCGCTGCATCTGCGCTGGGTCTACTGGGCGCAGCAGATCGGGCTGGTGCTGTCGGTGCTGTCGGCGGCGCTGATGATCACGATGCTGACTCTTACGCTCGTCCTCCAGCTCGGGTGGTCGCTGACCCCGATCTGGCTGGTGCCGACCGCCATCCTGCTGATCGAGCGGGTGGTGACGGTCTGGACGATGGGGTGGCGGCAGCGGCTGATCGCCGCATCGCTGCTACCGGAGATGGCTTACTCGATCTTCCTGATCGTCACGTTCTCCGTTGCCTGCAAGGATTTCCTGCTCGGCCGCCGCGGTAGCTGGTACGCCACCTGAGTCAGGACCCTCCTTTCCCGCCCAACATCTGCGCGATCCGAGTCGAGCGCCGGGCGTCCTGAGCCTGTCGCAGGACCGCTCACCGTCTCGTCGGCCCTTGGGTGTTTCGCGACCTCGGACCTCTCGGTAGAGAGCTCTGTCATCAGGCGTCCTCGAGTGAGGACGTCATCGTCAGCCGACGCCACCCACTCCGTGTGGCGCCTGTTCATCGACGCCGCGTCAGCCGATGCAGCGTCTCCATCAACGATCTCGGGGGAGATCCATCATGTGCATGCCCATGCGTCAATCCACGTCCGGTGCCACCTGCACCAGCGCCGCCCTGGCCGCGACCGGTGCCTCGGCCGGCGTCGTCCACATCCTCTGGCTGGCCGTCGCGCTGATGATCCTCGGCGGCTGCGTCCTGACTGCGGCCAAGCTGGCTCCGCGGGTCGCCGTCGAACCGGTCCGTCGTCCCGACGGTCACTACCGGTTGCGGCTGACCTGGAACGGGCGGCCGGTCGGGCGTCGAGACTGAGCCTCGATCCGCCGATCTGTCGCCGAGCACTACACTCACCTCGTGGCCGGCCGGATTAACGATGAGGACATCGCGTCGGTCCGCGAGCGTGCGCGGATCGAGGACATCGTCGGCTCCTACGTGAATCTGCGCAACGCCGGCGGTGGCTCGATGAAGGGGCTCTGCCCGTTCCACGACGAGTCGACGCCGAGTTTCAACGTCACGCCGGCGCGCGGACTCTGGTACTGCTTCGGCGCCTGCAGCGAGGGCGGCGACGTGATCGCCTTCATGCAGAAGATCGAAAATCTGACCTTCACCGAGGCGGTCCAGAAGCTCGCCGACCGGGTCGGGATCCAGCTCCGGATCAGCGACGACGGCGGTCCACGGCTGCCGGCCGGGCTGCGGGTCAGGCTGATGGAAGCGCACAAGGAGGCGGCAGAGTTCTTCGCCCTCCAGCTGAGCACCCCGGACGCGTTGACCGCCCGCCAGTTCCTGGCCGAACGGGGATTCGACCGGGCGGCGGCCGAGGAATTCGGCGTCGGCTATGCGCCGCGCGGCGGACGACGGCTGGGGCAACACCTGAAGGCCCGTGGCTTCGACGAGGAGGAGCTGATCAGCGGCGGCCTGCTCCGCCGCGGCGGCTACGACTTCTTCTCCGGCCGGTTGCTCTGGCCGATCCGGGATGCCGGCAAGTCGGTGGTGGGTTTCGGCGCGCGCCGGATCTTCGACGACGACCGGTTGCCCGCCAAATACATCAACACCCCGGAAACGCCGCTGTACAAGAAGTCGCACGTGCTTTACGGACTGGACCTGGCACGAACCGAGATCGGCAAGCGCAGCCAGGCGGTGGTGGTGGAGGGCTACACCGACGTGATGGCCGCCCATCTGTCCGGTGTCAAGACCGCGGTCGCCTCCTGCGGTACGGCGTTCGGCGCCGACCACGCCAAGATCCTGCAGCGCCTGATGGGCGATCAGGGTGGCGAGGTGATCTTCACCTTCGACGGTGACGCCGCCGGGCAGAACGCCGCGCTGAAGGTGTTCTCGCTGGACTCCACCTTCCATGCGCCGACCTACGTCGCCATCGAACCGACCGGACTGGACCCCTGCGACCTCCGGCTGCAACACGGTGAGGCGGCGGTCCGGGAACTGGTCGGACGCCGGCAGCCGCTGTATCGGTTCGTGATGAGCAACATCCTGACCAAACACGATCTGGACCGGGCCGATGCCCGGGTCGACGCCCTGCGTGAAGCCGCGCCGCTGGTGGCCAGCATCCGGGACGCCAGCAAGGTCGGGGAGTACGCCCGAGAGCTGGCCGGGATGCTCGGGATGGACATCGACGCCGTACGGCAGGAGGTCAACAAGGCGGCCTCCCGATCCTCGCGGCGGCCCGCCGGCCAGGACCACGACAGGTCGTCTCGTGGTCATGATCCGCAGCAGAGCGGCGCAGGTCCCGACGGAGGGGCCGCTCATCCAGCGGCGGCACCGTCGGCGGCCGACGTGCTGCCTGACCCGCACGACCGGCTGCTGGCGACCGAGCGGGAGACCGCGAAGTTGATCATCCAGGTGCCGACGCTGTGTGCCGAGGAGCTGCCGCAGCTGACCACGGCCGACTTCACCCATCCGGCCTATGCCGCGGTGCTGCGGCACGCCCAGAAGGCGGCGGCGAATGTTCCCGGCGGCGATCCGTACGCCGATTGGGCCCGCCGGGTCGCCACCGCCGAGGACAACCCGTGGGTGAACTCGCTGGTCGTCGCGCTCGCCGTCGAACCGCTGGTCACCGAGACCCCGACCCGGGCGTATGCGACGGCGTACGTGTCGAAGCTTCGGCTGTTGACCGTCAGCCGACAGATCGCCCAGATCAAGTCCCGGCTGCAGCGCACCAACCCGGTCGAGGACCCGACCACCTACAACAAGACATTCTCCGAACTGGTGGTGCTGGAGGCGCAGCGCAAGCAACTGCAGAATCGCAGTCTCGGTCTGGGCTGAACATCCGATCCCGTCCCGGGCTCGGACAACACCCCGCCACGACGGCCAACAGGGTCCGGCGGACCGACAACACCGATGGCTGGCAGGTCGTGACCCCGGTCGGCGACGCTGTTGATCATGACAGTTGTCGGGGGAAGCCGGATCAGCCGCCGGGTCGGCGGTGAGATCGGACTGGTACTGCCGCGGTCGTTGCTGACCGCGGCGGAGGAGGCCGAGTTGGCCGCCCAGATGGAGGCCGGCGTGTTGGCCGCGGATGCCCGGGCGACTGGTGCCGGCGTGGCGAGCACCGCAGAGTTGATCATGCTGGAGTGGCTCGGGCAACGCGCCGTGCAGCGGTTCGTCGAGTCGAACCTGCGGCTGGTCGCGATGGTGTCACGCAAGGAATCGCTGCGCAGCGGGCTGGCCGAGGGCGACCTGTTCCAGGAAGGCTGCCTGGGGCTGCTGGAGGGGATCCGACGATTCGATCATCGTCGTGGCCTGCGGTTCGCGACCTACGCGCTGTACTGGATCCGCGCCTACATCGGCGCCCTGACCGCCAACCGGGCCGGTGAGCTGAATCTGCCGTCCGGACGGGCTGAGGAGGCACGGGCGATCCGCGGTGAGCAGGGGATGCTCAGTCAGGAGCTCGGCCGGGAAGCCTCGGCAGCGGAGCTGGCCGCCTGGCTGGGACGCAAGCGCAGTGAGGTCTCGATGCTGCTCGCGTTCGGTGCTGACCGTCGGGTCGATCTCAACGATTCCGAGGTTCCCGACGTCCCGGACGCGCAGGCCGAGGCCGACTTCGAAGGCGTCCTGCGCTGGCGGATCCCTGGCCGCGATCTGCTCTGCGGCCTGGCCGAGACCGACCGACAGGTGATCGAGCTGCGCTACGGCTTCGTCGACGGCGTGGAGCACAGTCTCAGTGACATCGCCCGGCGGCTCGGCCTGCCACGGAGCCGGGTGCGGCGCCATCAGCAGCAGGCGCTGGAGGAGCTGCGGGCCAGCTGCCCGCAACAGGCGATAGCGCATCTGCGCTGACCTGACCGGAGGACCGGCCGAGGACAGCAAAGTGCCCGGCCAGAGCTTGCTCTGACCGGGCATTCAGCCGGTGACCCCAGCGGGATTTGAACCCGCGTTACCGCCGTGAGAGGGCGATGTCCTAGGCCGCTAGACGATGGGGCCGTGCAACTTCTGCGACGTCGATCCCGGTCTGGGAACGAGCTCCGGGAGGAGCTGCGCTCCCCGGACTGGACTCGAACCAGTAACCTGCCGGTTAACAGCCGGCTGCTCTGCCAATTGAGCTACCGAGGATCGTGCCGCATCAGGCGCGGAAAGGAACATTAGCAGGCCTGCCGCGTCGGAGCGAAATCGAGCGATCCGGACACGCTCGGCACGGCTGCGCGGTCAGCCGTTCGGGTCGTATTCGGCACGCATCCTGAGCAGTGATTCGGCCGCCAGTTCCCTGATCCCGGGGCTGTCCCAGGAGATGCCGCGAGGCACCGAGACATGCCAGTGGATGGGCGCGTTGCGGCGGCCGAGATCCCGGCGTCCGCTGACGATCACCCCGGGCGTCCGGTGCTGTCGGCCCGGGGCCGGTTCGTCGTCGCCGAGGCCGATGAACTGCTCGACGGCGATCGAGGTGTTGACCCGATCCCGGAACACCATCGGCAGCCGCCCGGGATGCTGCAACGCAACAGCGCCGTCCAGCCCGTCGTGCCGGTCCGGCCCGCCCTGCCCGTCCTGGTCGGCGTACAGGGTCCAGCGCAGCGTCGTGGTGTCGGCGTCGAAGCCGCCGCGCTCGATCTGATGCCAGCCGATGTGCCGCCAGACCAGCCGGTCCGGGTCGCCGCTGCTGACCGACAGCACACCCACGGAGCCGATCACGAACCGGCCGTCGGTGGAGTTCGCCCAGGCCAGCAGCGATCCCGCGCTCAGATCGGCGTCGCGGGTCGCGTCGAGCCAGCTCCGGTGGACGGCCCGGTCCAGCCCTTTCCGAGGGCCCAGGATGCCCATGATCATCGATCGCTCCCGATCAGCGGGTCCGGGTGCAACTGCCCAGATCGTCCAGGAAGTTGGTTGCCCACCGGTCGATGTCGTGCTCGAACACCTGCCGACGCAGGATCCGCATCCGTCGGGACTTGTTACGCACCGAATCGGTGGCGGCTTCCAGCATCCGTTCCTTCATCTGGTTGATGTCGTAGGGATTGATCATGTACGACTGCCGCAACTCCCGGGCAGCGCCGGCGAATTCGCTGAGCACCAGCGCGCCGTCGTCGGCCTGTCGACAGGCGATGTACTCCTTGGCGACCAGGTTCATCCCGTCCCGCAGCGGAGTCACCACCATCACGTCGGCAGCACGATAGAGGGCTGCCATCTCCTCGCGCGGGTAGAAGGTGTGCAGATAGTTGATCGCCGGCCGTCCGAGCCGGCCGATCTCACCGTTGATCCGGCCGACCAGGCGTTCGATGTCGTCCCGCAGCCGGATGTACTCCTCGACCCGTTCCCGGGACGGATTGGCGACCTGCACGAAGACGGCGTCGTCGGCGTCCAGCAGCCCGTCGCTGATCAGCTCGGCGAAGGCGCGTAGTCGTTGGAAGATGCCCTTGGTGTAGTCGAGCCGGTCGACGCCGAGGAAGAGGTAGGTCGGGTCGCCGACGTCATGCCGGATCTGCTCGGCCCGCTCGGCGGTCTCGGGGAGCCGAGCCTGGTCGAAGAAGTCCTGGGTGTTGATCGAGATCGGATAGGCCCTTGCCATCACCCGTCGCCCTTCCGGCAGTTCGATGGTGCCGCGCTGCGTTGGGTAGTGGCCGATCTGCCGGACCAGCCGGCTGAAGTTCTGCGCACCGCCGGTGACTTGGAAGCCGACCAGGTCAGCGCCCAGCAGGCCGTCGAGGATCTCTCGCCGCCAGGGCAGCTGCTGGAACAACTCGGTCGGCGGGAACGGGATGTGCAGGAAGAAGCCGATCCGCAGGTCGGGTCGCCGCTCCCGCAGCATCTGCGGCACCAGCTGCAGTTGGTAGTCCTGTACCCAGACGACGGCGCCCTTCTCGGCGACCTCGGCGGCGCGATCGGCGAACCGGCGATTGACCCTGACGTAGGTGTCCCACCACTCACGATGGAACTCCGGGTGGGCGACCACGTCGTGGTAGAGCGGCCAGAGGGTTCCGTTGGAGAAACCCTCGTAGTAGTCGCGGACCTCGGCGGCGCTGAGCGGGACCGGGACGATCTCCAGACCGTCGTGGGTGAACGGCGCGACGTCCTCGTCGGGGGAGCCGACCCAGCCGACCCAAGCGCCGTCTCGGGACTTCATCACCGGCTCCAGGGCTGACACCAGGCCGCCCGGGGAGGTGCGCCAGTCGGTGCTGCCGTCGGGCTCGGTCACTCGGTCCACGGGAAGCCGGTTGGCCACCACGACGAACGAGGCGCTGCCGACGAAGTCGCCGTCCCCGTTTGATGTATCTGGATCGTGCGATGTATCGGGATCGGCTTCGGTGTGGTGGTGGCCGACGTCGGCAGGTGCGCCATCGATTGACATGTTGCTGCTCCGCGGGGCGGGGCCCATGTGTCGCCTCCCAGGTTCGTCCGATTCCGACCCTACCGCGAGCCCGGACGCGGCCGACGGCCAGGATGGCCGAATCGATCGCCGGTGGGTGCTGCGGTCCCGACCGGGCCTGATACGTCAGACTAGGCAGGTGCCTGATCAGTACCCGAGCGGCCGACCCTCAAGCGACACGTTGTCCAACGGCCGGTCACCGGCCGGTCCGGACAGCGCGGAGTCGGCCGGCACCGACACCTCCATCACCGACGCTGCGATCACCGGTGATGCGGCCATCACCGACGCTGGGGCGGAGGCGCTACGAGCGATCCTCGCCGATCCCGAGGGTGCGGTGATCGGGTTGGACTTCGACGGCACGATCGCCCCGATCGTGCACGATCCGGAGCAAGCTGTCGCCGATCCGGCCGCGGTTGCCGCGCTCGCCCGACTGGGCCATCGGGTGCGGTCGATCGTCGTGATCACCGGGCGTCCGGCCCGCACCGCCGTACGACTGGGGCATTTTGCCGACCAGGCCGGGTTGAGCGGGATGACGGTGCTCGGACAGTACGGCGTCGAGCGCTGGGACGCCGCCGACGGCTCCTACTCCGGTCATCCCGAACCGCCGGAGATCGCCGAGGTCGAGAGCGCACTGCCGGCACTGCTGGACGAGCTCGGACTGACCGGGGCACGGATCGAGCACAAGGGACGGGCCATCGGGGTGCACACCCGGGAGTTGGCCGACCCGGCAGCGGCGTTCACCGCGCTGCTGCCACCACTCAGCGAGCTCGCGACCGCTCACGGCCTGCGACTCGAACCTGGCAAGTTCGTCCTGGAGATCCGGGCTGCGGGTAGTGACAAAGGCGATGCGCTGCGTGAATTCGCCGCCGAGGTCAAGGCACGTTCCCTGGTCTTCATCGGGGACGATCTCGGCGACCTGCCCGCCTTCGACGCCGTCCGGGACCTGCGGGATCGCGGCACCCCCGGGCTGTTGGTCTGCTCGGCGTCCACCGAGCAGGACGTGCTCGCCGACCGCTCCGATCTGATCGCCGCCGGCCCTTCGGGGGTCGCGGCCTGGCTGACCGATCTGGCCGACGCCATCGAAAGCGCGAAGGCCCCGGCCTGAACTCGGAGTCAGTGCCGTCGATTGAGGGTCCAGGCGCTCGGCTGGTCGTCGGGGCGGCCACGCGCAGGCCGTGAGGTTTCGCCGTCGACCGGGTAGCCGGTGCGGCGCAGCACGTTGACTGCCGACAGGTCCGGGTCGCCGCTGTAGCTGTTGAGGAGCAGTCGGCCATCGGGTGCGACCACGTTGTCCAGCAGGTGTTTGATCAACTCCCGATGCCGGCGTTGGTGGACGATGTCGGTGAGGACGGCAACGACATCGAATCGCATCCGGTCCGGATGCTGCCAGGTGAGGGCATCGCCGATCCAGATCCGCTGCTGCCACTGCGGTAGTCGCCGTCGGGCCAGGTCGACCAGCGCGGCCGAATGATCAACACCGTACGGCTCGACGAGGTGCCCGCGCTCTGCCGACCAGGCGACAACACTCTCCATCAGCAGGCCGTTGGCGCAGCCGATGTCGAGAAAACTGACGTCGGCCTCGATCACGTCGCAGATCTGTTCCCGTGCTGCTCGCCAGTCCGCCGGAGAACCACCGAACCCGGAGCCGCCTTCGACGGTCCCGGACCGCAGATAGGAAGCGTCCAGCAATCGACGCGAGTCGGCTGCCAGCTCGGCGTCGGTGATCGTTCGCCGGTGTTCATCAGCCAACTCGACCCAGTCGGCCAGCGCACCGTCGCCCTGGGCGCGGAGCAGGGAGCCGGCTCGGTCGGCGGGGCCGTGCCAGAGCGGCACCGTGGCATGCGGACGGTCTCCGGTATAGGGGTAGCCATCCACCCAGAACAGGGCATGCCGCCGATCGTCGGAGATCGCCACCACGTGGGTGCCCTGACGCCGAAATCCCAACTCCTGCAGGGGAATCCGGAGTCCGGCGTCCAGCAGCGGATCTTCCCCGCTGTACACCGCGCCGCGTGCAATGCGATGGCCGTCCGATTCGTCGGCCATGATCAACTGGCCATCGGCAGAGAAGCAGCAGATGGTGACCCGATCGATCCGGCGCCAGTCCACCGCGGCGTACGTCGTCGGGGTCATCGTCTCCAGGTCACGGACCAAACGCGGCCAGGACGGATAGCCGTGTTCGCGCGCGATCGCGAGTTGGGCGTCGGCCAGGCGATGCTCCGCGCCTGCTGGGCCGATGCGGTCGAGGGCGTCCCGGTCACCGTCACGGGCCGACGTGAGCAGGCGTTTTGCGTCGCGCCGAAGCTGTCCGAGCGCGGGTCGCTGGTCGTTCATGATCTCCTCCATGCGCGCTCGAGGTCCGCAACACGAGCTGGAAGTGATCTTGATCAATCAGTGATGACGCTGAGGTGGACGATCGTCCTTCCCGCGGACCCGGTGGCACCCTCGATGCCGCCGCCACTCTATCCGAGGTAGCGAATCATCGCGAGGGTGAGTGCGCGTCGGCGGTCACGATCACCTTGCCGGCGAGTCCGGGATGCTGCAACGCCGTGGCTGCCCGCTCGATCCGCTCGAGGTCATGGAAGGAGTCGATCGGCACCTCGATTCCACCCCACGCCTCGACCAGCGAAGGATCGGCGGTCACCGCGTCGACCAGCGCGGCGAGCTCGTCCAGGGGGCGGTCGCGGAACGTGGTGCCGATGATCGACAGTCGCCGGGCGGCGAGCAACTCGAGGTCGATCGATGCCCGATCCCCGCCGAGCCGGCCGATCTGCACAATCCGAGCGCCGCGCCGGCACTGTGCCACCGACGATCCGAGGATCTGCCCGCCGACATGATCAAGAACGACGTCGTACGAGCCGTCCTGTGCTGCGGTAGGCAGGCGGTCTCCGATGATCACGGTGTCGGCGCCGAGCCGGCGGAGCTCGGCGACCTTCGCCGCCGAGCGGGTCGTGGTGGACACCGATGCTGCACCGAGGATGCGTGCCAGCTGGATGCCGATCCGTCCGACCGCAGAGCTGCCGCCGGTGATCAGCACGTCCGCGCCGGCGACGTTCCCGGCCTGACCGAAGGCGTCGTACTCCGTCAGCAACCCGCTGGGCAGCCCACCGGCGGCCCGCGTATCCACGCCGCGCAGCGGCAACAGCAACGCTGCAGGTACGGCGACCAGCTCGGCCGCCGCGCCACCGACCTGGGCCATCACCCGATCGCCGACGCCGACACCGGACACCCGGTCGCCGACCGCGTCGACGACGCCGGCCAGCTCGAAACCGACTCGTTGGGTCGACACCCGCCAACTGGCATCGGTGGGGGAGTAGCGGCCGTCCCGCATCAGCAGATCGGCGTGGTTCAGACCGATCGACACGGTGCGGATCAGGACGTCGTCGGGTGCCGGTTCCGGTGGATCGACACTGCACACGGTCCAGCCGCGAGTGGTCGGATCAAGGTAGGCAGCTCGCATCTCCTCGATCCTGCCAGAGGCGATCAGCTCGATCCTGCTGGATGCCGTAGGCTGTGCAGCCGCAGGGCCGACAGCAACGAGGGAGCAAGGGGGTGGTCACGGTGAGGAGAGAGTTTCCCGCGGTGGCTGCCACGCTGATCGTTCTTCGGCCCTGAATCGTGGCGGCTCCGCTCGACGAGTGGAGAACCTGCATGAGCGATGATCATGAAAGCAGCGGTATCGAGTTGCTGCTGATCGGCGGCCGGTCCGGGGTCGGCAAGTCGACGGTGGGCGCGGAGATCTCGGCCCAGCTCGAACAAGCCGCCGTCCGGCACGCCTACATCGAGGGCGACGTGATGGACTGGTGCTATCCGAAGCGGCAGGACCTCTTCGAGAAGAACCTGTCCGACCTGACACGCAACTACCTGTCGTTCGGGTATCGGCGATTCGTCTACACCAACACGGCATCGGTCAAGGTCGCCGACGAGATCGCCGGTCTGATGCCTGCGCCGGCTCGGACGATCGGTGCGCTGCTGACCTGTGAGGACGACACGGCGGCTGCCCGGTTGCGGAGCCGGGAGGTGGGCAGCGAACTCGACGTGCACCTGCGGCGGACCGGCATCGTCGCCCGCGAGTTCAAGGCGCTGCGGCTGCCGGACTGGGCGATCGAGGTGTCGACCGATGGTCGGGGCGGTCGTCGACATCGCACGCCAGGTGATCACCTGGGCCGGCTGGTGGCCCGTCGCGGGATGACCAGCTCTGCGACAATCGAAGGAATGGGCTTCGAGGTCATCCCGCATCGGTTGCGCGCTATCGAGCCGGCGGCGATCCGCCGACTGTACGAGGCGGAGGGCTGGTGGCCGGAGCGCTCCGAGTCGGCGATCGGCCGGGTGCTGGCCAACGGTCCGGCGGTCGGTGGTTGGGACGGTGATCAACTCGTCGGCTTCGCCCGTGCGGTCAGCGATGGTGAGTTCCGGGCCTACGTCGAGGATGTGGTCGTTGCGCCGTCACACCGGGGTGCTGGCGTCGGCGCGGCGCTGATGGACGGCTTGCAAGCAGAGCTGGCCGGCATCGACGTCGTCAGTCTCTTCTGTCACGGCGAGCTGCCGGCCTTCTACGAACGCTTCGGCTACCGCTTCACGCGACAGCGGGTCGGCCACCGACCCGATGATCAACAAGGGCCCTGAGCCTGTCGAAGGATCTTCGACAGGCTCAGGGCCCTTCGACAATCTTCTTGGTTCAGCTGGGCCGCTTCGGGCCGTGCAACACCATGTCGGCAGCGTTGAAGCGATCGCCGACGCAGGCGGCCTGATGCCAGTGCGGGTAGATGATGTCCGGCGCACTCACCACGTCGAGGGCGTCCACCTCGTCCTGGGTGAGCTTGAGATCGGCCGCACCGAGGTTGTCGATCAGCTGCTCCTCCTTGCGGGCACCGATCACCAGCGTGGTGACGCCGGTCTTGGCGTGCAGGTAGGCCAGCGCGATCTGCGCCGGGGAGGCCGAATGCCCGTCGGCGATCTTGATCAACACGTCGATGGTGTCCCACAGCTTGTCCGGGTTGCGGACCGGCGGCTCGCTCCAGTCGGTGATCTGCCGACCTTCGCTGGGCTGGGCATCGCGGCGGTACTTGCCGGTCAGCAGACCACCGGCCAGCGGCGCCCAGGCCATCACACCCAGACCTTGATCAACCGACAGCGGGATCAGCTCGTACTCGGCGTCGCGTGCTTCGGCGGAGTAGTAGATCTGATTGCTGACGAACCGGTTCCAGTTGTGCGCGTCCGACGTGGCCAGCGCCTTCATCAACTGCCAGCCGGCGAAATTGGAGACGCCGAGGTAGCGGACCTTGCCGGACTTGACCAGGTTGTCCAGGGTCTCCAGGTATTCCTCCATCGGCGTCAGCCCGTCCCACTCGTGGACGTGGTAGATGTCGACGTGGTCGGTGCCGAGCCGGGTCAGGCTGGCCTCGATCTGCTCCAGGATGTGGTTGCGCGAGAGCCCGGCGTCGTTCGGGCCGTCGGCCATCGGGAACCGGACCTTGGTCGAGATCAGCACCTGATCCCGACGGCCCTGGATCGCCTTGCCGACCAGCGTCTCCGACGCGCCGATGCTGTACATGTTGGCGGTGTCGATCAGATTGACACCGGCGTCCAGCGCGATGTCGACCTGACGACGGACACCGGCCTCGTCGACATGTCCCAGCGAGGACGCCAGCGCGGTGGTGCCGAACGTCATCGTGCCGAGGGTCAGCGTCGACACCCGAAGTCCGGATCGTCCGAGCTGTCGGTATTCCATCTGTAATCTCCGATCATGATCTTGGGCTCGTCGCACCAACCTAATGCCGCGAGCGCATCGCCGCGACCGAACCACCCGAACGTGTCGACCGAGGTGGCACCGCAAACCCTAGTCGGGCGCCGCCGGCATTAGACTCACCCCGGTCCGAGCGCCGGACACAGCCGGGGCGGTAGCTCAGCCGGTCAGAGCAGGGGACTCATAATCCCTGGGTCGTGGGTTCGAGCCCCACCCGCCCCACGATCGCTTGGCACGCAGTCCGGGGCAGCACGAGGCGCCGCTGTGGCCCGCCGACCGATGACCTCGGTCCGATGATCATGGACCAGTGGATGCCCTCCGCCCGAGGGGGCGACCGGAGTCTCCGTTCGGCCGGGTTTCTCCCCCGAACATCTGCGGTCCGACATTGCCGCCACCGGTCCTTGAGCACTGATCCTTCTGCCGGACCGATTCGGGCCTGGTCCAGCCGTCCGGGTGCCTCCGCGACGATGCGAAGCCCCGGCGGCGAAGGGCGTGCCGGCGGCGTTGCGAAGGGCTGTCCACCGGACCGTCAAAATGTCCGAAACCGGAAATGTCCTTTTTAGGACACAGAGCAAAAACGGTGCTAGCGTTCTGCCAGGAAGTGCAGGAACCCGCGGATGACCGAGAGGAATCTGCGGACCTGAGAGAACTGGCAACGTCGTGATTCGGGGGATTTGCGGCGGCGTGTGCGGGCGGTGCGGCTCCAATGTCGGGGGATACGAGCTGCAGCGACCGAGCGTGAAGTTCGGACTTGTCACGCGACGGGTTGGATCATCACCGACGGCGGCCGGGACTCTCGAACGGTGCGCCGCTGCCAGCGAGTAGCGGTCGGCGGCGCACCGGGCTTCCGGGCACTGTCCCTCTTCTGTCAGGTGGTCGACGGGTCCTGATCCACGAAGCTTGCCTCCAAGGCGTCGGCGGTAGTGATCAGGAACCGGCGGACGGCATCACGCTCGGCGGCGGTCAGTGCAGCGGCCGGTCCGAATCGACTGGCCTGCTGTCGACCGACGATGTCGATCGCGCGCCGCCGGCTGGCCGGGGCGACGGAGATCGCCAGGGCCCGTCGATCGTGCGAATGTGGGTGGCGGGTGACATGCCCGGCCCGCTCGAGGCGATCGAGCATCTTCGTCGTCGAGGCCGTGGTGATTCCCAGATGCTCGGCGAGCGCGCGCGCCGTGACGGTCTGTCGTCGATTTGCCGCAACGATCAGGAAGTGCAGCGCTCGCAGGTCCGTGTCGTTCAACGCCATCCGGTGCCGGGCAGCTGTGGCGAGGCGTTGCTCGACTTCACGCAGCCGGCCCATCGCCGCCATGATCGCATCCACCTGGGCGATGTCGTCGGGGGAGAGTTCCGAGGCGTCGACCAGCTCGGCGTCGGGATCGCTGGCGGCCAGATCGTACAGCGACCCGGGTGGGCGCTCCGCTTCTGGCGTCACGGTCGTCTCCTCCGATGGTCGGCTCGCCCAGCTGACGATAGCCGAACACTCGCCATGGTGTATTGCATGCTAGGTTGATTGCTAGCCAGGCTAGCTAAAGGGGTATCGTGACGGACCAGAATGAAGCGACGCCAGCACCGGCGGTGCAGGGTGCTCAGCGCGGCCGTCGCGCGTTGCGCTTGGTATTGCCTGCACTGTTGATCATCGGATGGCTGGTCGCCGCGTCGGTCGGCGGTCCGTATTTCGGCCGGGTGGACGAGGTGTCGTCCAACGACAACACCAGCTATCTGCCGGCCGGGGCCGAGGCGACGCAGGTGCAACAACGGCTCACCGACTTCACCGGCGGCGACACCATTCCCGCGGTTGTGGTGTTCGCTGCCGACCAACAGCTCAGCGCCGACCGGCTCGACCGACTCAACGACGCGGTGAAGCAAGCGGCCGCCGTTGAGGGCGTGTCCGACGACTTCTCCCCGGTGGTTCCGTCGGAGGACAAAGTAGCGGCCGAGGCGTTCCTACCGATCAACAGCGACGCCGACATCGGCGAAACCGTGACCGCCGTCCGCGCTGCTCTGGACAAGGGCACGCCGTCCGGCATTGCCGTCCATGTCACCGGTCCGGCCGGCTTCACCAGCGACCTGACCGACGCCTTCGGTGGCATCGACGGGCTGCTGCTCGGTGTAGCGCTCGGTGCGGTGTTGATCATTCTGGTGATCGTCTACCGCTCACTGCTGCTGCCGCTCCTGGTATTGATCACCAGCCTGTTCGCGCTCTGCGCGGCACTGCTGGTCGTCTGGTGGCTGGCCAAGGCTGAGGTGCTGGTGCTGACCGGCCAGACCCAGGGGATCCTGTTCATTCTGGTGATCGGTGCCGCCACCGACTACTCACTGCTCTACACCGCCCGCTTCCGCGAGGAACTCGGACGGCGACGCGACAAGCTGGCCGCGACTGGCGCGTCGCTGCGCGGCACCTTCGGTCCGATCCTTGCCTCCGGCGGAACGGTGATCGCGGGTCTGCTCTGTCTGCTGCTCAGCGATCTGAACTCCAACAAATCCCTCGGGCCGGTGGCGGCGATCGGCATCGTCTTCGCACTGCTCGGTGCGCTCACCCTGTTGCCGAGTCTGCTGTTGCTGTTCGGGCGTGCCGCCTATTGGCCACGGGCGCCGCGGGCGACCGAGCACGACGACCACCGGCCGGCGGACGTCTTGTCGTCGGGTCCGTATGCCCCGATCGGCTCCGCGATCGCCCGTCGTCCCCGAACGGTCTGGATCATCGCCACCCTGATCCTGCTGGCCGGGTCGGCCGGACTGACCCAGCTGCGGGCCGACGGCGTTCCGCAGAGCGAGTTGGTGCTCGGGACCTCCGATGCCCGCGACGGCCAACAGGTCTTGGCCAAGCACTTCCCGGGCGGGTCGGGCACCCCGGTCTACGTGATCACCGCCCGGTCCGATCTGCAACGAACCGCGAACAGTCTGCTGGCCGACGACGGCGTCGACCAGGTCGCGGTCACCGCCACCGATTCGCCGTCCGGAACGCTGCCGGTCACCTCCGACGGCGTCACGACCATTCCTGGGTCGACGGCCACGCCGACGGTCTCCGACGGTGACGTCCTGCTGCAGGCCACCCTCGCCGATCCTGCCGACAGCGACGCGGCCGAACAGACGATCGTCGCGTTGCGGTCTGTGCTCGGCGGTTCTGCCGAGATCGGCGGCGAGACCGCCACCGCCGTTGACACGAACGCTGCGTCGATCCATGATCGGAATCTGATCATCCCGATCGTGCTGGTGGTGATCATGATCATCCTGATGCTGTTGCTCCGGTCGGTGCTGGCGCCGATCCTGTTGATCGTCTCGACCGTTCTGTCCTTGGGAACGGCGATGGGGGTCTCGGCGCTGATCTTCGATCACGTCCTCGACCTGCCCGGTGCCGACCCGGCCGTTCCGCTGTACGGCTTCGTGTTCCTGGTCGCCCTGGGGGTGGACTACAACATCTTCCTGATGACGCGCGTGCGCGAGGAATCGAGTACGCACGGTACTCGCCCGGGCATTCGACGTGGGCTGTCGATCACCGGCGGGGTGATCACCTCCGCCGGCTTGGTGCTGGCCGCAACCTTTGCCGCGCTGGCGGTGATCCCGATCTTGTTCCTGCTGCAACTCGCGGTGATCGTCGCGTTCGGTGTGTTGTTGGACACCTTCCTGGTCCGCACCCTGCTGGTCCCCGCCCTGACCTACGACATCGGTCGAAGGATCTGGTGGCCTTCGGCGTTGGCGCGGCGTGGCTAATCCATCTGGGTCGCGAGTCTGAGCCGATCCATGCCCGATGGCTGGTCGAAGTCTCCGAACGCGAAGGTGACCGATTCGATCGTCCCGGTCAACTCGAACAGGCCGCGGTCCTCGTAGTCATCGCAGACCGGTGAACGACTGTCGATGCCGACGTCGAAGCATTCGGTGCCCGAGCGCAGCGGGATCTGACGTTCGACCCGGGTCTGGGCGACCTGATCTCCATCGACGAACACGGTCGCGGTCGCCGGACATCCCGGGGCGAGTTGATCGGAGGGTACGCCCATTCCGGCTGCGGCAGGTGGTCCCGGTCCCTGCCGTAGGGGGAACTCGTCGTTCGCCATGTCTGCATCGTTCAGCTCGTTCGACGCTGCCGATCCCCCGGAACAGGTGAACTTCGCGATCGCTGATCGGGCAAACCCGATGATCGAGCCCGGAACCGGCCGCTATCACCCGATTCGGACCCTCCGCGGCCCAACGGCCCCACGTAGCGTCCTGAGTCGCTGATCCAGGCACTTGCCACATCAGGAGATCGGCCAACGAACGCGCAGGCCTCAACAGCGGGATTCGGCGCCATGCGCGGCCCGGCAGTGAGGAAGCCGGCAGGGAGGACGAACGTGGAACGCACCGAGGATGAGCCGAACCGCGGCGACGAAGCACCGGCACCCGATCCGGATGCCAGGGCCGGCCTCGAAGCCGATCTCAGGAGGGACCTCAAGGATGATCTCGAGGCCGACATCAGGGCCGACATCGAGCAGGATCGTACGGCGACGATCCGGGACGTGATCGTGCTGCTGGTGTTGACCGCCACTGCGGTGATCACCGCGTGGTGTGGATTCGAGGCGTCCAAGTGGGGCGGGGAGATGTCGATCGCTTTCAGCCAAGCGTCCAGTAGCCGGATCCAGGCTGCGCGGGCACAGGGCGAGGCCAACACAGCGCGGCAGATCGACCTCAATCTGTGGACCTTGTACGTCCAGGCGCGAGCCGAATCCGATAGCCGGTTGGCCCGGTACGTCGAGGATCGCTTCACCGATCGTTTTCAGGTGGCGTTCGAGGCCTGGCAGCAAGGTGGACAGCAGGCCGACTCGCCGTTCGACCTCGCCGCCTACAAACCGCCGGGATCGGACGCCGCTGCGGCAGCCGACAAGAAGGCGGATCAGCGCTTCGCCGACGGATTGACCAACAACGCTCGCGGTGATCAGTACACCCTGCTGACGGTGTTGTTCGCGCTGGTGTTGTTTTTTGCCGCGGTGTCGCCACGGCCGGCTCGACCGCGCATCCAGTGGGCGCTGGTCGGGCTGGCGCTGCTGGTGTTCCTCGTCGGGATGATCCAGATGGTGCAGCTCCCGGTGATCATCTGAATCATCTCGCGTGGAGACGATGAGCGCAGACGCGGCCGTGGATGGCGTTCACCCGATACGGGCGACGACATCGGTGCAGCACCTGTCGACGATGAGTCCTGCTGGTATCTCGAATCGTCGTACGGACAGCGAACCGACGCCTTTGGGCGCCCGGCGAGCGCAACTGATGGAGGTATTGTGGTCACCGAATTCAATGGCGTCATCAACCTTGATGTACGCGATTCGATCCCCGACTGGGCTCCCTACGAGTTGGCCAAGGCGCCGGACGGCGCGCCCAACGTGTTGGTCGTGCTCTATGACGACACCGGGATGGCCTCGTGGTCGCCCTACGGCGGTCGGATCAACATGCCGACGCTGCAGCGGTTGGCCGACAACGGCCTGACCTACACCCAGTGGCACACCACTGCACTCTGCTCGCCGACTCGGTCCTGCTTCCTGACCGGCCGCAACCACACCACCAACCGGGTCGCGGCGATCATGGAAGCCACCAACGGCTTCCCCGGGGCCGCCGGGCGGATCCCGGACGAGTGCGCGACCATCGGCCATATCCTGCAGGACAACGGCTACAGCACCTTCTGGTTGGGCAAGGATCACAACGTCCCGGAGGAGGACAACTCCAGCGGTGGCAGCCGATCGCAATGGCCGCTGCAGATGGGCTTCGACCGGTTCTACGGCTTCCTCGGGGGCGAAACCAACAACTGGTACCCCGATCTCGTCGAGGACAATCATTTCGTCGATCAGCCCTACACCCCTGAGGAGGGGTACCACCTATCCAAGGACCTGGCCGATCAAGGCATCAAGATGATCCGTGATCAACAGGCGGCCAACCCGTCTCGGCCTTGGTACATGTGGTTCTGTCCCGGTGCCAACCATGCTCCACACCATGCCCCGCAGGAATACATCGACAAGTACAAGGGGCAGTTCGACGACGGCTATGACGCCTACCGTGGTTGGGTTCTGGGGCGGATGATCGAGCGTGGAGTGTTGCCCGAAGGCACCGAACTGACTCCGTTCAATCCGGTTCCGGATGATCAAGCCAACCCGGCTGACCAGGTACGGCCGTGGGACGAGTTGAGCGATGACGAGAAGCAGCTGTTCTCCCGGATGGCGGAGGTGTTCGCCGGCTTCAGTGAGTACACCGATGCCCAGATCGGCCGGATGGTGGACTACTTGGAGGAGACCGGCCAGCTGGACAACACCCTCATCTTCTATTGCGCCGACAACGGAGCCTCCGGCGAAGGTTCGCCGGACGGCTCGGTGAACGAGAACAAGTTCTTCAACAACTATCCAGACGACGTCTCCGAGAACTTGGCGATGCTGGACAAGCTGGGCAGCGCTGAGACCTACAACCACTACCCGACCGGGTGGGCGGCGGCATTCAGCACACCGTTCCAGATGTTCAAGCGGTACAGCCAATACTCCGGTGGCACCTGCGATCCGATGATCATCCATTGGCCCAAGGGCATCAGGGCGAAGGGAGAGATCAGACATCAGTATCATCACGCCACCGATATCGTGCCGACGATCCTGGAGGTAGCAGGCCTGGAGATGCCGGCGGTCTATCGCGGGGTCGACCAGCAGCCGGTCGCCGGTGTGTCGATGCGCTACAGCTTCGACCAGGCCGACGCGCCGACCCGGAAGAAGGTCCAGTACTACAACATGCTCGGTACTCGGGGAGTCTGGAAGGACGGCTGGAAGGCAGCTGCCACCCATGCTCCGATCACAGGAAAGGGCCACTTCGATCAGGACAAGTGGGAGTTGTATCACGTGGACGAGGATCGGTCGGAGTCCAAGGACCTGGCTGCGGAGCAACCGGAGAAACTGCAGGAGCTGATCGACGTCTGGTTCGCCGAAGCCAAGGCCTACAATGGGCTGCCACTGGACGACCGGACCGCGATGGAGCAGCTGACCATCGACCGCCCACAGGCCGAACCAAGGCGCAGCCGCTACATCTACTATCCGGGCACCAGCGCCGTTCCGGAAGGCGTTGCCGTTAATGTCCGTGGCCGGTCGTTCAAGATCATCGCCGACGTCGACCTGAGTGAGGGTGCCGAAGGGGTGTTGTTTGCCCACGGTTCACGATTTGGCGGTCACGCACTCTTCCTCGCCGACGGTGCCCTGCATTACGTCTACAACTTTCTCGGGATTCCGCCGGAACAGGAGTTCGTCTCGGAACGGATCACTCCCGGGCCGCATGCGCTGGGGATGGAGTTCACTCGGGAGAAGGCCGGCGAGCACAAGGAGTCGGTGGGCGCGACCAAGCTCTACGTCGACGATCAGGTGGTGGCGGAGGGGCCGATGCGAGCTCAGGTCGGCAAGTTCACGCTGTGTGGCGACGGTCTGTGCATCGGTTTCGACAGCGCCGATTCGGTGAGTAGGAGCTATCGGGCTCCGTTCACATTCACTGGCGGCAAGATCATCGGGGTCGGCGTCGACATCGGGGACGAAGGTTACCTCGATCTGGAGACCGAGGCGATGGCCGCGCTGGCCCGTGACTGATCATCCTCACCGCGGCCCTCTGCCGCGGTGAGGCAGAGGGCCGACCGGGCCAGTCATCGCCGTGAACGGAGCAGAACCAGGCTCGTTCGTTCGGAACGGATGCGGGCCGGTATCAGAGCAGATGCAGACCGCGGGCGATGGAGAGCGCCTCACTGCGCCGGGAGGCGCCGAGCTTGGCGTACAGGTTCGAGACATGGGTCTTGACAGTGTTCTCCGAGACGAACAGTTCGACGCCGATGTCGGCATAGGTCGAGCCGCGGGCAAGCTCTCGCAACACATCCCGCTCACGGGAGCTCAACACCGGCCGGACCGGTAACTCGGTCGCTCGGATCTGCTCCGACGGCGAGGGCATCGTCGCGGCACAGATCGCGCTCAGGTCGGCGCGGCTCTGCATGGCCGCTGCAACTTCATGGACCCAGGGACTCGCGCTGGTCTCCCTCAGCGCCGCCAGCAACACCTGCATCGGGGTGCCGTGCCGGCAGAGTCCGAGGAAGACCAGCGCATTGCGCCGGATCGCGGTCTCGGCGGCGGCTTCCCGGAGGCGACCCAACGCCTCCGAAGCTCGACCCGAGGCGTCCAAGAGTTGTGCCAAGCAGGTCAGGGCGAGCGCGCGGGTGCCGGCTGCGCGTTGATGCGTCGTGGTTACGGCCAGCTCGAAGTCCTCCAGGGCGGATTGGGGCTGACCGCTGAGGTCGGATCGGATGCCGGCGAGGAGGTGCTTTTCGCCGATCATGCCGGCCGCTCCGAGATCGGCCTCGATCGCGCCGACCCCGTCGACGTCGCCGACGAGTGCGGCAAGGCAGCCCCGCTCGACCTGAATGACCACCTTGAGATGTGACGGAAGATCATCGGCGATTGGAAGGTCGAACGGCATCGTCAGGATCTGCTCGGCCCCGATCAGATCACCTGCACCGGCGCGGGCACGTGCCTCATACAAACGGGCCCAGAACTGGCTGCAAAAGTCTGTCGGGTGCAGCGAGCGGTGTCGCGCGGGGCGGCCACTGTTGGTATCGGTCCACGGCACGTCGGCCATCGTGGCCAGGTCGTGGACCAGCGACGCGCGGTCGGCGGTGTAGCCGGTGACCGGATACGGTCCCGCGAGCGACGCTTCGTCGGCGAGCAGCGCGGCAGTGTGTTCGCGGCCCAGCATCAGCTGGGTCATCGCCAGGTAGCTGGTCGCCGATGCCGCGATGGCTGACAGTCGTGGCACGTTACGGCACAACCCGATGCAAGCTGTCAGATTGCGCTCGGCGCTGTCCAGCTCGCCGAGCCAGTTCTGCGCCGCGCCAAGCTCGATCAGCAGGATGGTCACCAACCCGAACTGTGTGGACCCCGTGTGCTCCCCGTCCGCACCGAATCGCGCGATCACGTCTTGAGCCTTGGTTGTGACGGCCCGCAGCTGCTCCCGAGTGATCCGTGCCTGCATCAGCTCGGCACAGACGGCCTCCAGATCGTTGGATCGATCTGTCGAATGCTGCACGATCCGGTCGAGCCAATGCCGGGCGGCGTCGACGTCACCGGCGATCCATCGCTCGACCGCGATCGGGAACCAGGCGTCGGGATAGTCGGCCACCTGTTCGGGGAAGGTCCGAACGAAGCGGGAGATCGCCTTGCCCTGGCCGCAGGCGATCATCGCGATGCCATCATCGGCGAGCAACGCGGCAGCCTCATCTGCCAGGTTGATCGATATCAGTCGTTCGAATGCTCGGTCGGCCACTCCTCGAGCAAGATCGAGATGGACGGCGACGGCAACGGTTCCGCGAGCCTGCTCGACATCGACGCCTCCGGCCGCCATCCGTCGCCGCACCACCTCGCGGAGCAGCGGATGGATGCGATACCAGGCAGCGGCGTCGGGATCGCTCCCGTCGGCGGTCTGCGATCCGGCCCGTTCCGGTCTGCTCACCCTGGTCACCAGTAGCCCGTCGGACGCCATCTCCGCCAGCAGTTGCGGAGCCTCCGGATTTCGCGACAAATGGGCCGCGGTGTCAGCGGCAACGACCACCTCACCGGCAACGCACAACAGCAGGTGACGTTCGCGATGCGAGAGCGCGGCCATCACCTCGTTGGCGACCCGGTCGGCGAAGCGTGTGTCACCGGCACCGAAATTGGCCGCCATCTGCAGCGGGTCGGGAGCCATCCGTACACTCCGCGCAGCCAGCACGACCGCGGCGCACCAGCCGCCGGCCCGACTGATGATCGCCTCAGTCACGGCCGCGTCGTCAGTCCGTGCATGCTGCTGGATCAGCTCGGTCGCCTCGTCGTCTGCCAGGCGCAGCACGTCGCCGCGGATAACCGCCAGGTCGCCGAGGAGCTGGGCGACCAGGCTGGTCTGCAGGAGATCCCAACGAGACAGCAACAACAATCGAAGTGAGGCGGGCTCGTGGCTCAGCCGTTCGTCGATGAAGCGGATCGTCGCGGCCGGCAGCCGCTGGGCGTCGTCGATCACGATCAGGTTGGGCGCAGCCGGGGCCGCGGTCGAAGCGTCCGCGTTCCGGGCAAGTCCGTCATCCGTGCCATCGCGGCCCGGGTCGGCCTCGATGATCGCCTGCGAGGGTCCGGCCGTAGCGGCGACTTGTCCGCGATCGATCAAGGACGCCAGCCGGCCAGGATTCCAAGCTGCACCGGCATCGATCCAGATAGCCGCGGGGCTGCCGT
Organism: Microlunatus soli; assembly: GCF_900105385.1. Lineage (NCBI taxonomy): Bacteria > Bacillati > Actinomycetota > Actinomycetes > Propionibacteriales > Propionibacteriaceae > Microlunatus > Microlunatus soli. Next base: position 5,264,400 of record NZ_LT629772.1, read on the forward strand.
CGGCGTCATCCATGGTGCGGTGCCGATGGCGGACCCAGCCGGCGACGCCGAGGGTCTTGCCCGCGCCGGCCGGGGCGATGAGCATCGTCACGGGTGAATCGGCGTGGTCCAGTTCGTTCCACAGCACGTCGCGAGGGAGATAGCCACGCGGTAGTCGAGGCGGGGTTCCGGGTTCGAGATGGCGACTGTAGTTGAAATGTACCGATTCTGGTTGAAGGTGACGAATGTCTGAGCTCATTGAATGACCTGCCGTAGTTGAATGGGCAGGCACCGCTGCGGCTACTCGGGCGCCTGTCGATCGTCGACGGGGTCGGGTCCGGGCCCGACCCCGATCCAACCTGCGGAAATCCCCTCAGGAAGTGAATGCTAGGGCAAATCGCGTCGATCCGACAGAGGATGCAGGCCGTTTGATCTTGATGATCAGGTGGGCAACGTCATCTTGCCGTATAAACGGCATCGGTGTCGTCAGCGGGATCAGGCTCGGATTCCGGGTTGAAAGTCACGCCGATAGCACCGTGGTGCGATAGAATTCCACGCGCCATATGTCACGTCTGGTTGGGCTCGCGTCGGGTCTGTCTGCTGAAACCCGACTGGCCGGGGTTTCCTGTCGTCAGCGGCGGCGCAACTGTGTGCACAGCGCCCAGATCACGAAGACGTCGAAGGCGACGGTCAGCAGGCTCCAGAGTGGGTAGTACGGCATGAAAGCAAAGTTGGCGAGAGCGCTCAACCCAGCGAGGATCACGCCGGCGACCAAGGCCCACGACTTGGAGATGAGCACTCCGCCGCCGACGACGAGGGAGAACACGCCGATGACCAGGTGGATCCAACCCCACGCGGTCAGATCGAACGCGTAGCTGTAATCGAGGCCGGTGACGTACACCTTGTCACGAGCTATCGCCGCGATTCCCTGCAAGACTTGGAACAGCCCGGCGGTGATCAGCATCGTGCCGCCGAAGATTGTCCCGGTGAACGCCGCAGTGCTCTTCGCGGAAAGATCGAAATCTCCCGTGTCAGAGGTCGTGCTCATGAAACCTCCCAATGCCGTCACACAACAGATGTCGTGCATGTCGACTTCAACGTAGGGTGGCGATGGCATTTGGGGACTCACCTGTAACGGGTGAGCTGCATTGATGCTTCGATGATCTGCCCTGACCGGACCGAGGTCCAGCATATGAAATACCATATCAGAAATAATTCGACTTCGCTTCGACGGTCAGCTCCGACCGGTGCGTCAGTCATCCACGTCGGCGATCGAATCGCCGGTTGACGGCCCGGCCGTTCGGAGTCGCTGCAGCGCCTTGTCGACTGTCGCGGTCACCCAGCCAGCCCGTTGGTAGTCCACGAACCAATCCGATCTTGCCATTCGTTGTGCCGTGGCTGTCGGGAACGCGGCCAGTACCAGTCGCACGTCGTCCTTGATCAGCTTGTCGGCCAGATCGTGCAGTGTCTGAACGAGCGGGACGGTGACGTCGCGGACTGCGGTTCCCTCCAGGACGACCCCGTAGGTGCCTTCCGGATGGGCAGCACTGAGAACGGCGTCGGCCGTGGCATTGGCATTGCCGGCATAGAGGGAGCCGTCCAGATGCAGGAGCACGACGCCGGGTGGTGGGAACGAGTCATCGTCAGTGCCGCTGCCGGCGGACGGCGGATTGGTCGTCCATCCCTCGCTCGATCGGTAGAGCGGCCGAGCTCGCGCCCGATTGACGTTGCGGACCACCAGGGCAAGAGTCAGCACCACACCGACGGCGACGCCGATCAGCATCCCGCCGACAAGCCCGATCACCGCTACGACCACGGCAACCCACAACTCGGCTCTGTCGATCCGGGCGTACAGCAGAAAGTCGGCCGGTTTCAACAGTCCGAGAATGGCCACCATCACCATGGCCGCGAGGATCGCCCGTGGCAGATTGTCCAACAGCGGCGCCAACAGCAGCGCGACCAAGATCGCCAATGCTGCTGTGACCAGAGCTGCCAGCTGGGTGCGGGCACCGGCCCGGAGGTTCACCGCCGATTGGGAGAAGCCACCGGCCGGCGGCAGAGTCTGCGTGAGTCCGCCGCCGAGAGCGGCCACTCCGGTGGCCAACAGTTCTTGATCAACACTGATGGTGGGTTCGTCGCGCCGGCGGTTCGTGCGGGCAACCACCACCGTCTCCAGGAAGGCCATCACAGCGATCGCAAACGCGCCTGGAAGCAGACTGACAATATCGGCCGGGACCGGAGCGGTCGGGACCGGTAGGCCGGTCGGGACCTTGTCGATCAGACTCAGCCCGGCACCGCCCGCGGTGGTTTCCAGCGGCGTCATGATCACCAGCGCGATGCCCGCGACAACCACCACCAAGGGACCAGGAATTCTCGGAGCCAGCCGACGTAGACCCAGCAGGACGGCGAGTGCGACGACGGAGACGACGGTGGTGATCACGTCGAGGTCTTCCAGGTGTCCCAGGACGTTTCCGATCGTGACGAAGAAGCCGGCTTCGCTGACGTCGGACATTCCCAGTAGCGCGGGTAATTGAGACGCGGCGACCGTGAGCCCGACACCGATTCGGATGCCGGTCATGGTGGCCGGCGAGATGATCTCCACCAGGGACCCGAGCCGCAGCAGACGCATGATCAACAGACAGCCGCCGACCATCAGAGTGAGGGTGAATGCTGCCCGCAGCAGATCGTGGTCGGAAAGCTGCCCGGCATTGGGCAGCTCGGCCAGCGTGGTGGACACCAGGACGGCGATGGTGGACGTCGTCGAGACACTGATCGTCCGCGCTCCGCCCAACAATGCGTACAGGATGGCCGGCACCATGCAGGTGTAGAGGCCGATCTGGACCGGCAGTCCCGCGATCGTCGAATAGGCCATCGCCTGTGGGATCACGACGGTGCCGGCGGCCAGGCCCGCGATCACGTCGCCGCGAATCCAGGACCGGCGGTAGCCCTGCAACGACGGCGCGAGCCAGGCGGGGCGTCGACTCGTCCTCGCAGTGCCGGATCCCGCAGTGTCAGATGAGGTGGCCACAACTCAGCAGACCTCGGTCGGGCGGCGTGGCGGCTCACCCGTGATGGGTGAGGCCGCTCAGCCGGCCAGCTGCGTGACGGCGTGAATGATCAGATACGTCAAAGCGGCCAGCGCTCCGGCGACCGCGGCGATGATCAACAACATCGCTGCGATGCCCTCGACGACAGTGAGCACGACACCTGGGCCACGTCGCCGGTCGCTCGGCCACCGGCGGTAGGCCGGTGGAGGTGGATTCGACATCTTGTCCTCTGTCCGTCGTTTCGTTGATCAAGAGGGCATTCGGCCGTCAGCGAGCGAAGTCGCCGACCCGAACCAAATCTGGGTCGGCGACTTCATCGCGTCAGTCCTGGAATACCTGCCGCAGGGCCGATTCCTGTTCACCGGACATGTTGGTGAAGATCAGGTCTGTCGGCTCGTGGCCGGCGAAGGCTTCCTTCACTTTGTCCATCACGGCATCCGAGGTCATCACGAACAGCGCGGACGTCCCCGGTGTCACCTGGTCCCGGACTCGATTGATGAAACCATCATCGATCCCGACGTCGGTCAAGGCGCCGGAGATCGCGCCGCCCGCGGCACCGATAGCGGCGCCCAGCAGCGGCACGAAGAAGATCAGCCCGAACAACAGACCCCAGAACGATCCGCCCAGTGCACCGGCGGCCTTGGTCGACGTGAGCTGGCGAGTCTTCGGCTTCTTCGCACCCGGCTCCCAGGACACGGTCGCCGCATCATGCACGGTGATCACGTTCTCCTTCGCGAGATTCTGCAGGGTGACCGACGCCTGCTCGGCGCCGAGCGTCGAGTTGAACTTCCAGACAGTCAGTGTGGCTTGTGCCATCGCTACTCCTCGGTGTGTGCGGGGTGGTTCGTCGTTCGGTATCCGCTGTCCAGCCTGCGTTCACTCCGATCGCGGGGGATCACCCGTTCCTGGTGAGGGGTCGGCGGGTTGACGTGACGGGGAGTCTGCTGCTTCGTCCAGCGTCGTGCGCAACAGCGGTTCGGATCCAACCTCGGCCGTGGCCAGGACATCACGGACCCGGCCGACATTGCCTGCCAGGACCAGTTCGACACCGCGTGCATTCAGGTCGGCTCGCAGCTGGACGAGCATGCTCGCCGCGGTCAGGTCGATCAACGGTGTGCTGCGTCCGTCCAGAACGACCACTCGAAGATCGTCGACGTCGGCGGCCAGCTCGTTGATCCGGTCGCGGACGTAGTCGGCATTGGCGAACAGCAGCGCCGACTCGACTCGGACGGCGAGGACGCCCGGAAGTGATGGATTGCCGGGATGTCGGCTGATGTCGACCCAGAGCCGGTTCGGCTCGTCACCTACCGGGGCCAAGGATGCAATGTGTGGGCGTGAGGTACGAGCGATCAACAGTGCCAACGAAACCGCAATGCCGATGATCAAGCCGGGCAGGGTGTCGAAGACCAGAACACCGATCAGCGCTGCTACGGCCGCGACGAAGTCGATCCGGGCCGTCAACTGGTAGATCTTGGCGACCCGGCCGCTCTGCACCCGCCACAGTCGTCGCAGTGCGCGGAAGTCGATCAACTCGAGCACAGCGGCGATGACGACCGCTGCCAAAGTCGCCTCGGGCAATTTCTGGAACAAGCCGGTCAGGAACAGCAGGGTGACGACAGTCAGCAGCGCCGCCGTGATCGCCGATACTTGCGACTTGGCGCCGGCCGACCCGTTCACTGCGGTCTTGGAGAGGCTGCCGTTCACCACCATCCCGGAGGCCAAACCGGCTCCGAGATTGGCCACGCCGAGACCGAGCAGCTCGCGGTTCGGATCGATCGAGTAACCCTGTTTGGCGGCATAGGTCTTGGCTGCGCCGAGGCCTTCGGCGAAGCCGAGCAGCATCACGCCGATCGACGGACCGAGCAGATCGAGGAAATCCTTGCCACTGATGTCCGGCAACCCGAGGTGGGGCAGTCCGGAGTCGATGTGGCCGACGATCTCCAAGCCGTGCTTGTCGAGATCGAACAGGAAGACCGCTCCGATGCTGGCCAGCGCAACCAGCAACGAACCGGGCAACAGTGGGATAAATCGCTTCAGGACCAGGACCAGCGCGAGACAGCCGCCGCCGACGGCGATCGTCAACAGGTCGACCCCACCGAGGTGCGTGATCACGCTGGCCAGCTTCTCGAAGAAGTTTCCGTGGCCCTTCTCGATCCCCAGCAGGGCGGGAACCTGGCCGATCATGATCGTCAGCGCCATGCCGATGATGAATCCCTTCAGTACCGGCTCGGAGATGAAGGATGCGAGAAATCCGAGTCGGAGCGCGCCGGCAGCCAGCGCGACGACTCCGGTCGCGAGCGCCAGCGTCGTACTGAGTGCGATGTAGGCGGCCGGATCACCCTTCGGTGCGACCACGGCGACAACGCCGGCCGACAGCGCTGCGGTGGCAGACATCGGACTGACGACCAGGTGTCGCGAGGTGCCCAGCAGGGAGTACAGCAGTAGTGACGGTACGGCGGCGTACAGACCGGTGACCGGTGGCACGCCGGCTAGCCCGGCGTAGGCCAATGACTCGGGGACGAGTACGGCCCAGACCGTCAGGCCGGCGATCACGTCGTGCCGGACCCAACTGCCGCGAAAACCGACATAGGACGGTGCGAGAATGCGCGGCACGCGGAAACCTCCAGTTCTCGATCAAGATCACCAGGTCCACCCGTGGTCTTCTCGGAACGTAGGCGGCCGGTGCGGCACCACGCGTCACCCGGATCAGGTGACTTCACCGTGGGCAACGATAGAAGTCGCGAGAGGATGACGGATCCGAGCTCGGCTATTGTTTCCGTCCGCTCGATCTGTCGTCCGCGTCGCGCCGCCCTAAACCGACCGCGGACTGAACGCGATGGCCGAGCACGGTCAGCACGATCCAGGCCGCGCCAAGCAGCAGCCCGCCGACGGCGGCCCTCGGACGCCACAGGTCACTCAGCGGATCGGGCCATAGCCGGCCAAGTCCCGACAGTGCGAGTGCTGCACCGGCGAATGCGGTCAGCCAGCGCAGTACGTGGTGCCGGCGACGGTTGATCAGCAGTCCGCCGAGGAAGCCGGCGGCCGGCACCACAATGATCGCCAACAACCAGTTGTGGTCGGAGCCGTTGGCCAGTTGGAAGACCTTGGCACCGACGACGGCGCCGAGGCAGACACCGGAGATGAAGAAGACGAACCGAGCCAACAGGAGCGTCGTGATGAACGCCATCACTGCGCCGGCGCAGCCGACCAGGATCGTCAGCTGCCAGGTCGCGTGCAGAGCGTCGGCGAGCAACCAGGCGGCGCCGAAGCCCGCGACGGCGATCGTCACACGCACGGAGCGGGCACCGAGGAAACACAGCGCGGCGCCGATGATCATCAACACGATGCCCGACATCGGACTAGAGCTCTTCACTGATACTGATCGCAGCCGGGCCCGGAGGCCAACCAACCGCAACGGTCCCGCCGCGCTCTTCGAAGGCCGTGCCGACGGCCGCCGCAACTCGCGAGCTGGTCTGCGATCGTCCTTCTGGATGGTGCCAGATCCGGAGTGTGACTGTCAGCTCCGCCGGATCGGCGGCGATCAGCAGGACGGCCGGACGCGGCGAGTCCAGCACCCCTCGAACCGAACGGGTCGCGGTCAGCACGATGTCGGTGGCGCTGGCGAGATGATCGTCGACGTGGCCATTGGAGGGTAGGTCGGCCCGCTTGATCCGGACGGCGATCTCCGAACGCGCCTGCTTGCTTGCGGAGTAGTTGACCAGCGCACTGTCCATCACAGCATGGTTGGGCAGGTGCGCGGTGCGACCGTCAAGGGTTTGAAGTACGACCGACCTGGAGTTCAGTCCTTTAACGTATCCGCGGTAGCCGCAGGTCTCCACCAGATCTCCGAGACGAACCGGATGGCGGGCCTGGATGACAAGCCCGGCGCCGAAGTTGTCGGCGATGCCACGGATCACCAGATACACCGAGGCCAGCACCAGCAGGGTAGCCGCCAAGACTGGCTGTATCGGTGCCCCGAGGATGGCCAACAGCACACCGGCCCCCAGGATGAGGACCAGATAGCGAGCGATCCGAGCGGCCTGGAGAGCAAGGTCATCGGCTACCCCGTTGACGCTGTGCCCGATCCGCAACACGAGTCGATAGACGACGCGGCCGGCGATCACAGTGCCGATCACGGCGACGACCGCCCAGAGCACCGTCGCCAGCGTGAGGTCGAGCCCGGCCAGCGGAATCTTCACCTCGGCGGGTGGAAAACTCGAGCCGGGGGTCATGGCGTCGTCGACCGACGTACGGACCGGGTCACTCTTCGAGCATCCACGGAGCACAGGGAGGTGGCCTCGCCCGAAACCGGTGAGGGCATCTAGATCGTCCGAACATAGCGTCGGCGGCGTCGACGCGACACTACCGCCAGCCAGCCGGGCGCCCGCTGGCGGTGAACGAAGGACACAACAGCCGAAGGCCACAGCAGGCGATCGGCACAACAGTCGAAGGCGGCGCGGACATGGGACAGGTGATCGGAGACATTCTGCCGATCGCGCTTGCCATCGCGATCTCTCCGATGCCGATCATGGCCGTGGTGCTGATGTTGATGTCGGCACACGGCCGGGGTGCGTCGTTGGCATTCCTGCTGGCCTGGATCCTCGGTGTCGCGATGGTGGTCACGATCGCGACGATCGCTATCAGTCCGGCGTCCGGGGACGACGATGGCCCGTCCAGGGTGGCTTCGCTGATCAAGGTTCTGCTCGGTGTGGCCACACTGGTTCTGGCCTTCAGACAATGGCGTAAGCGACCCGAGGCAGGGCAGGAACCGGCGCGGCCGCGCTGGATGGCGACAATCGACAGCATGACGGTGGGCAAGGCCTTCGTGACGGGTGCCGTGTTGTCGACGGTGAACCCCAAGAACCTGGCGCTCGGGCTGACCGGTGGAGTCACGATCGGTGCGGTCGATCTCGGGGCCGGGGGCGCGGTCATCGCGATCGTCGTCTTCGTTGCCATCGCTTCCTGCACGGTGGCGGCGCCGGTGTTCGCCTACCTGACGGCACCGGATCGTGTCAGGGCTCCGCTGGACGGACTCCGCGTCTGGTTGGAGCATCACAACGCCGCTGTGATGGCGGTGTTGCTGCTGCTGATGGGCGTTTCGATCATCGGCAAGGGTGTGGCCGGTCTGTGACAGCGATGGAGATCGTCGCGACGCGATGGGAGAGAGTCTCTGATGAATGACGGTGGCCGTGTGACCTCCGTACGACGCGGGAGCGAGAGATGAGCAAGATGCTGATCCGTGTCGACGTGGATCTCTCCGACGAACTCGTCAGCGCATTCCCGTACCTGACCGCACGCCACCACCGGGCATCGACCACGTTGACCGGTGAGATCGCCGACCAACAGGAACTCCAGGGATTGCTTGCCCTGTTGGATTCCCTGGGGATCTCGGTGATCGAGGTCGTCACCGTCCCCGACGACTGACAGTGTCTCGGGACCGAGGAGCGTGCTGAACAAGCTGCCCTGCTGACCTCCTGGATCTGAACCCTGGTTGACGCCGATCCTTCGCCGGGCTCAGGACGCTTGTGGCCGCTCGTTGGTGATGTCGGGACTGACTCGATGAGCAGGATCGGGCTGACGACCGCCGGAACGTCGCGTCGCGTCGTCGAGCGCGGCTCGGGTCGAACTGCCGACTTCCTCGGTCGCCGGATAGATCGAGATTCCGGCAATCAGGGACGACTGCTCGCCAATGTGCCACTGATCGGTCAGATCGTGCCCGACACCGGTGAGATACAGTTCGCCGCCGACGGACTGAAGTTCGTGGGCGTAGGTTCCGATCACCTTCAGGAAGGTAGCGCCGAGCGTGGTCCGACCACGGAGCCGCAGGATGACGACGGACCCCGAACCGTCGGGGCCGTTCCGCTCTGGACGTGGTAGTCGACGCTGCAGGGTTCGTGCGCCGGCGAAGAACAGCGAACCGTACGGGACCAGGACCAGGACCTGACCGGCACCGATCGTTGCCGGTGCCGGAGACTCGATCACGTGGCCTTGATCATCCCATCGGCGCTGGCACAGCCGTAGATCGAGGCTCTCCTGATTGAGCTGCAGCAGGAGGGAGGCGATCACTCCGATCCCGACGGCAGCGGCGATCGGGAGCATCAGAACGGCGATGAAGGTGGCGATGATCGCGATGGTCGAGATGATTCCTGCGCGTACCGCGGAGATCAGGTCGGCCGGCCGGATGCTGGTCACTCCGGCGTAGATCAGCACCGCGGCCAGTGTCGGCATCGCGACCTCGCCGACCAGGCCGGAGAAGATCAGCAGGATCGCGGCCATCCAGATGCCGGTCCAGATGCTGGCCCACCGAGTGCGCGCCCCCACGGCCTTGTTCAGGGCTGTCTGCCCGACAGATCCGCCGACCGGCATCCCGCCGATCACCGACGATCCGACGTTGGCCAGGCCCTGGGAGACGACGTCACGCCGGATCGAGGAGGGGGATCCGTCCTGGTTCGGCACCGCCTCGGCAACCCCGGCCCCCTGGATGATGATCAACGCCGAGACGGCCGCGGCCCCGCCGAGCAGCTCGGGCGTGAAGAGGCTCAGCTCGGGCACATGGGGGACCGGGAGGCCTTGTGGGATCGTGCCGGTCTGTTTGACCAGGGCGACGTCCGATCGGTGCAACAGGTGAACCGCCAGGGTCGGAAGCAGCAATGCGACCAGCGAACCGAGCATCGCCAGCTTGGTCCGTCCGATCAAGATCAACAAGAACAGGGCGCCGCCGCCGGCGACCGCACTGGCGACGCTGACCGCACCGAGATTCGCGACCACCGAGAAGGCCTTCAGCACGGGGACCGCTCCGGTCGCCTCGGTGCCCAGCAGATCGGGAAGTTGACCGAGCACCATGTTCACCGAGACACCGGCCAGAAATCCGAGCATCACCGACTGTGACACGTAACGGATGTAGCGGTTCAGCTTGATCACGGCGGCGAGCACCAGCACCGCGCCGACCAGCAGGGTGAGCAAGGTCATCGCTGCGGATCTGTTCGCCGCCGGGACATCCGCCACTGCCGACCCGGCCGCCAACGCGGCGGCACCGGTGGTGGCAATCACCATCATCCGGGTCGAACTGCTCAGGCCACCGACGGTCGGTCCGGCCAGGCTGGCATACAGCCCGTGAGCAGGGTTGACCCCGGCCAACACACCCGAGGCCATACCGTCCGGGACCGAGGAGATCGCGCCGGGCAGTCCCGCCAGCAGGTCGCGGAGCATCGTGTGCCTGCCGGGCTTCAGTTCTCGGGACTCGGTGTGCAGCCACCGCCCTAGGCGATCTTGCGCCCTGTCGACGCGATCCTGGAAGACCCGCGAGCGTCCGGTGCCGGATTCGGAGTCGTCGGAATGGATCACGTCGCCTCGACGCTGTGGCTCGGTGGCGTGCGTTCCTTCGCCTTCGTGTCACGGGTTCTGAGCTCCCGATTGGCGACCAGCGGCCCCAACCACCGGCTCCGAGGATCGGCATCGACCAGGACGGCCCGCACCAGCAGGCTCAACGGGATGGCCAGGACGGCACCGAGCGGTCCGATCACCCATGACCAGAACACCAACGACATGAAGGTCAACGTCGTCGACAGACCGACAGTGTCGCCGACCACCTTGGGTTGGATCGCTGACTGGATGATCAGATTGATCACGCAGTACACCACGATCACGATCAGCATCAATCCGACGCCACCGTCGAGCAATGCGAGGACCGCCGGTGGCAGCAGGCCGATCAGGAAGCCGATGTTGGGGATGTAGTTGGTCAGCAGAGCCAGCAGACCCCAGAGGATCGGTTCCGGCACTCCGAGGATCGCCAACGCCGTGGTGTCCAGGACCGCAACGACCAGTCCGAAGACCGTCGAGACCAGCAGATAACGCCGGGTCGATCGGGAGAAGTCGATCAGCGCCGTGACGATGGTCGGTCGGATCTTTCCCGCGGCCCGCAGGTAGCGGGGGAACGTCGAGCCGTCGATGGTCATGAACAGCAGTAGTGTGATGATGAAGACGAGATTGGATGCCACGCCGAGAACGCCCGACAGGGCCGCCGTAACGACGCTGCTGAGCTTCGACAGATCCAGACCCGAGGTCAGGGCATGCAACTGCTTCTCAGCGATACCCAGAGCTGCCAGTCGGTCGGTCAGGCCGCCGATGATCTCGTCGAAACGCTGCTCGTAGTCGGGGAGCAAGCTGCCGAATCGGGCCGCGGAGACGACCAGTGTCATCGCCAGGGCTACCAATCCCAGGTACACCACGATCAGGCAGACAATGGTCGCCAGCCAGGACGGGACTGTGCGCGCCAGCAGGGTGTGCAGCGGGTGGACCGCGATCGTGAGGACCAGAGTGAGGAAGGTTGCCCCGAGGATGTCTGCGGCACCCTGCAGGCCGGCGACGATGATCACGACGGCAGCGACGCCCAATAACACCATCAGCCCGCGCGGGAGGAGTCGCTTGGCCGGACGTCCGGCCGTGCGCCCATTCGATGGAGTCTCAGACACGTATACCTCCTGGTCTGCGGACAGGAACCTGCAGCACGACTCCCGGCCCCGCCAGGTTGTCAGCTCATCGGTCCGGACGAATCCCCCGTGTCAGGTGAGTGCCTGGGTGTCGGCACAGGTCGCAGAGCCCGGGCGCCGGTACCGGTGAGCAACAGCCAGATCGCCAGCACCACCAGCAGGTCGACGGCCGAGGTGACGAAGGTTCGCGACGAGATGCCGCTCGCGAACGGCAACGCCGCGGCCAGCACGGCGACCAGAGCGATGATCCAGTTGAAGAAGCGGATCGGCTGTGGGACCAGCACCAGCAGGAGATGGAGGAGCGCCGTCGCGGCAATCGCCAGCAGAAAGCCGATCACCGGGTAGGCGAGCCAGTTGGCGGCATGTGGATTGCCGGGAAGTCCGACATGGATCAGCTTGATCGTTAACACATTCTCGCTGACCACGACACCGACGGCGGCAACCAGGCCAGCAACGAAAGCAGTCGCGAGACCACCGGCCCACAGGGTCCCAGCGCGGATGGTGCGGGGCTTCTGCTGGCCTGCCGGTCCGGTGCCTTCGACGGTCACGATGCCTTCCTGTTCAGCGACTGCGTTCCTTCGATCTCACGGGTTGGTGACGCTTTCGGCCTCACCCGAACAGGGTGAGGATCTCGAGGACTTCGACTGCAAGAGTCTCCGCCATGACAGAGCTTCGTGAGAGTGCGCGATGAGTGTTCAGACAGCCCCCGTAGGGCCCGTCGACGTGGCGATCGTGGTCTTTCCCGAGTCCGACATCGGGTCCTCGCTGACCGACGCCATCGCCGACGCCATCGGATCTGGTGCCGTGCGCCTGCTGGACGCCCTGATCGTGCAGAAGGACAACAACGGCAAGACCATGATCATCGACATTGATGACGACACGGACGCCTTCGCGCTGCTGCCGGTGAGTGGCGCTCACCAGGGCCTGCTCACCGCCTCCGACGCCGAGGAAGTCTCCGATGTCCTACCACCGGGAGCGACCGCGATGGTCGTGGCCTGGGAGAACATGTGGGCGGTCCGGATGAGGATCGCTGTCCATGACGCGGGGGGCCAGATCGTCGCCCACGAACGGATTGCCGAGGACAGTCTGGTCGGGGCCTTCGCAACACTTCCGAGCATTGAGGACGGTGAATGATCATGCTCGCCAGACGATTCGGACGGCCGGGACTGCTCGGGCTGGCCGCGCGGACTGCAGTTGTTGCCGGTACGGCCAGTGCGGTCTCCGGCGGAATGGCCCGCCGCCAGCAGCAACGGCAGGCCGACCAGCAGGAGCTGCAGGACTACGAGGCGCAACGCCAGCAGGCGCAGACGGCCGCCGCGGTGCAGGCCGCGCAGCCGGCCGCTGCTCCTCAACAGCCGGCCGCCACCGACACCGTCTCCCAGCTGGAACGGCTGGCGGCCCTGCAGAAGCAAGGCGTTCTCACCGACGAGGAGTTCGCCGCCCAGAAGGCGCGGATCCTCCAGGGCTGAGCCGTCGTGACCGAGACACCACCGACGTCGCATCAGCTGCGGGAGCGGATCGCCCAGCTGGAGGCGGAGAACCGTACCCTGCGCGAGCGATCGGTGCCGACGCCCGAGTCGCTGGCACCGAGTGCGCCACCCGTGCTGAGCCGACGGGGTCGTGGTTGGGCCGTACTGTCGCTGTGTCTGATCATCGTCGGGTGCGTCCTGGCTCCGTTGTCCGTGGTGACGGTCTGGGCCAGGGCGACGCTGGTCGACACCGACCGTTTCGTCGCCACCTACGCACCGCTGGCCAACAGCCTGGTCGTCCAGGACTACGTCATCGATCAGTCGGTAACGGTGATCGACCAGAAGGTCGACATCGACCTATTGACCGCCAACCTGATCGACGGCATCAAGGACCTGGGTACCGGGCCGCGGGCCAATGCGGCTCTGGACGCGCTGCAGGGGCCCGCGGCCAGCGGACTGAAGAACCTGATCCGCAGTGGGGTGACGGAATTCGTTCGCTCCGACGCGTTTGCTCAGACCTGGCAGCAGGCGTTGCGGATCAGCCACACCCAGTTGATGGCGACGGTGCGTGATGATCCGCAGGCCATCCTGAAGGCCCAGCAGGACGGCACGATCGGCATCCAACTTGGCCCGATCATCGACCGCGTCAAACGATCGCTGATCGATCGGGGGATCACGGTCGCTTCCCGGATTCCCTCGGTGAACAAGACGATCCCGATCGCTCAGGCTGACCAGATCGGCACGGTCCAGGCGGGCTACCGCGTCGTGATCGCACTGGGTGCCTGGCTGCCGTGGGTGTGTCTGCTGTTCCTGGTCGCCGGTGTGGTGGTGGCGAGGCGGCGGACCAGGGCACTGGTCGGTACCGGCGTCGGCTTCGCGCTGGCGATGCTGGTGCTGCTGTTGGGATTCTTCGTCGGACGAACGGTGGTGGCCGCCAGTCTGCCGCCGTCGCTGGCGCCCGGCAACGTCACCGACCTGCTGTACACCACCGCGACCCATGCCATGCGGGACACTGCGATAGCTGGGTTGGTGCTCGGCATCGCGGTCGCCCTGGTGGGCTGGTTCGGTGGCCCGTTCACTTCCTCGCAACGGATCCGAGGCGGCTACCTGAGCGGCGTCGATCACCTCCGACGCCGTGTGGAGGATCGCGGTGTCAGCACCGGCAAGGTCGGTGAGTGGATCTATGCCCAACGACTGCTGATCCGGATCGTGATCGCCGTCGTGGTCGCTGCGATCATCCTGCTCAACCGGCCGCTGGCCGTCTCCACCATCGTCGCCACCGGACTGATAGCGATCGGTGTGCTGATCATCCTGAGCCTGGTCGAGAGGCCGCCGCGGCCCGATCCGACGCCAGAGTCTGCGACCGGCAACGGGTCGGCCGCGGTAGCGTCGAGCGACGTCTGATCCGGAGCCAGCAGAGGTGCCGGCTGCCGAGGGTTCGCAGGTCGCCGCCGCGACTGTCCGCGGCTGGCTGCGCCAATTCTCCTTGAGGCATTGGAAGAAGGACGTTCCCGCCGGCCTGGTGCTCGGCGTGGAAAGTGTCCCGGACGGCCTGGCCGCGGGGCTGCTCGCTGGGGTGAATCCGGTGTCCGGGCTGTACGCGTACATGATGGGAACGATCTTCGGAGCCCTGACCACCAGCTCGACCTTCATGACCGTCCAGGCCACCGGCGCGATGGCCGTTGTGGTGTCCGACGTGCCTTCCGTTCAGGGGGACAATGCCGACGCCCACCGGGCACTCTTCACCCTCACCGTGCTCACCGGTGTGATCATGCTCGTTCTCGGTATTGCCCGACTCGGCTGGATCGTCCGCTGGGTTCCGAACGCCGTGCTGACCGGTTTTGTGAATGCCGTCGCGATCAACATCGTGCTGGGTCAGCTGGACAACCTCACCGGCTACGACAGCGTCGGGATCAACCGTGTCCTGCGAGCCGTCAACACGATCCTGCACGTCGGGCAGTGGGCCTGGGCCGATGTCGCCGTCGGCGTGTTGACCATGGTTGTCGTGATCACCCTCGGCCGGACTCGGTTGGGCGCCCTGGGGATGGTGATCGCGATCATCGTCGGCTCCGCTGTCGGCGCGATCCCAGCGTTGGGCGTACACCGGCTCAACGAGATCACCGCCGTCCCGGGTGCGTTGCCGAAGCCGCAGCTGCCGGCCATCGGCCTGATCCCGTCCTTGCTGGTCCCGGCGGTCGCGCTGGCCTTTGTCGGGCTGGTCCAAGGCGCCGCGATCAGCAAGTCGGTCGCCAATCCCGATGGCAACTATCCGGACGCCTCCGGTGACTTCCGCGGGCAGGGGATCGCCAACATCGCCGCGGGACTGCTGCGCGGCATGCCGGTGGGCGGTTCGATGTCGGCGACGTCGATCATCACCAACGCCGGCGCCCGGAGCAGGATCGCCCAGCTCGTCGCCGGACTCACCATGATCATCGTCGTCCTCACCCTTTCCGGAGTGGTGGGCTACGTCGCCATGCCTGCGTTGGCCGGGTTACTGATCGTCGTCGGTCTCCGGTCGTTGAAGCCGACCCAGATCCAGATGGTCTGGCGCACCGGCATCCTGCAGGCGACCGTGATGACCGCGACCTTCGTGCTGACGCTGTTGATCCCGCTGCAGTACGCCGTGCTGGCCGGCATCGCGATCTCGATCATTCTGCATGTCGCCCGTCAGGCGAACCGGGTCTCGCTCCGCCGCTGGACGATCGCCGATGACGGATCGGTCACCGAGAGTGACGTCCCGACGAGATTGGGCCAGACCGAGGTTGTCGTGCTCCGACCGTACGGGAGCCTCTTCTTCGCCTCGGCCGGAACCTTCGAGGATCAACTTCCGGCGATCGACGAGGATTCGCAATACTCGGTCGTGATCATCACGCTGCGGGGTAAGGAAGATCTCGGTAGTACCTTCATCAATGTGATGATCAACTACGCATCCCGCCTCGAGGCGGCAGATTGTCGGCTGAAGATCAGCGGCATCTCCACCGATGTTCGTCGCCAGCTCGACGCGACCGGCGCCGGCCACCTGATCGGGCAACGCAACCTCTATCCGATGACCGATCGGCTGACCCATTCCACGGTGGCGGCCCAGCACGACGCCGAGCAGTGGATCGCCGGTAACGAGCCGGACGCCGCCGATCAGTCGTTGGCCGATGATCAGGCTGAGCGCAGCTGGTTCGGCGAGTTCCTTCACCGAGGGCTCGACCGCTTCCGGCACCGCAGCTGATCCCGGAACCGTCACTGCGGGCCGCGGTTCCCTTGATCGGTCGGCTGCTGGTGTCAGCCACGGCGGCGTCGCCGCGCGGCGGCCAGGGCGAGGGCACCGGCGATCAGCAGCGCCGCGCCGATGATCAATGCTCCGAGTCGGGGGCCGCCGGTGTTCGGTAGGGTGCTGCCGGGTGGCGCCGTCGCGGTCGACTCGGGCGGATTCGGCGGGGTACCGGGTGATTCCGGAGGAGTTGCCGGTGTCCCTGTGGTCGCTGATGGTGATTGCTCGGCGTCGAATGTGTTGACCACGGTGAAGGCCGCGGCGTCACCGTCGGCACCGACGATCATGGTCGCGGGACTGATCGTCGAATCCGCCGCTCCACCGTTGTCGGTTTCGGTCGCGCGGCACGTCGCGCCGATCGGGATGTCGGAGTAGTCGGCCTCCAGTCCGTGGGCCTTGGACAGCGTCTGCACACCGTCGTCGGGCAGTTGCACCGGCACCGACTGACCGTTCACCTCGGTGGTGCAGCTGAGCTGCACGGTGAAGGTCAGGTCAGACGGAACGTCGGCGGCACCGTCGCCGGTGATCTCCTTGATCACCTGGACCGGCCCGACCTCGAAGTCGTTGGTCGCCGTCACCGTGATCGGAGTCTCCGGGTCGGCAGAGTCGACGGTGAAGGTGCCGGCCGGTTCGATGCTGGCGGAGGTGGCGCCACCGTCAGCGATCTCGGCTGCCTGGCACTCCGCTCCCAGCGGGATGTCGTTGTAGAGGGCTTCCAGGCCGTCTGCCTTGGTCAGGGTTGTCACGCCGTCGTCGGGGAGTGGCACCGGGACCGGGTCGCCGCCGTAGCGGGTGGTGCAGGTGAGCTGGATCCGGAACTCGGTGTCCGTGGCGACCTGGGCAGCACCGTCTCCGGTGAGCTTCTTGATCACCTGCACCGAGCCGACGGGGTAGTCGTTGCTGACCGTGACGGTGAGCGGCTTGTCCGGATCGGCGACTCCGACGGTGAACGGCCCGTCCGGATCGATCGTGGTGCTGGTCGCACTGCCGCTGCTGAGTTCCTCGGCCTGACACTGTGCTCCGACCGGGATGTCGGTGTAGGCGGCCTGCAGACCGTTGGCCTTGGTCAGGGTCTTGACACCGGCCTCCGGAAGGTCCACCGGCATCTCATTGCCGCCGAAGTCGGTGCTGCAGGTCAGCTGGATGCTGAACTCGGTGTCGTCGGGGACCTGAGCTGCGCCGTCGCCGGTGATCTTCTTGATCACTCGCACCGGAGCAACCGAGTAGTCGTTGGTTGCGGTCACCGTCACCGGCTCGTCCTGGGTTCCCACGGTGAACGGGCCGTCCGGTTCGATCGTCGTCGTGGTTGCGCCCGCCTGGTCGGTCTCGGCAGCGGTGCATTCGGAGCCGACCGGAATGTCGGCGTAATCGGCCTCAAGATCATCGGGTGTGGTCAGGGCCTGGACCCCGTCCTCGGGCAGCGGCACCGGAACGGTCTCGCCGTTCACCGTCGTCGTACAGGTCAGCTGCACGCTGAATTGAGTGCCGTCGGCCAGCTGATCGGCACCGCCACCGGTGATCTGCTTGAGGATCTGGACCGAGCCGGCCTGGTACTCGTTGTCGACGGTGATCTCGACGCCGTCGGTGTCGCCAATGGTGAACGGCCCGTCCGGCGTGATCGTGGTGTCGGTTGCGTCGCCATCATCGAGCTCGGCCAGTGTGCAGGTCGCGCCGACCGGCAGGCCGCGATAGCCGGCTTCAAGATCATCGGGTGTTGTCAGGGTCTTGACGCCATCGGCCGGGATCGGGACCGGCACGGTCTCGCCGTCGACCTGGCGGGTGCAAGTCAACTGGACGGTGAATTCGGTACCGTCCGGGACCAGATCCTCACCGCTGCCGCTGATCACCTTGGTGACGGTGACAGGCGCCACCTGGAAGTCGTTGGCCACTGTCACGGTGACCGGATCTTCGGGGTCGTCGCCGGTGACGGTGAACGGTCCGTCCGGATCGATGGTGGTGGAATTGGCGCCGCCGGTGCCGGGTTCGGTGACCTCACAACTCGCACCGTCGTACAGGTCGTCGACCGTCGCCGAGAGCGGTTGATCGCCACCGAGCTCGATGTCGTTGTCGTAGACGACGGCGTCGTCTGCCGGGTTCTCGCAATGCAGGTGAACGGTGAACGGGCCGGCGCCGTAGGTGGCCGCGCCGGGGCCGGTGACGTTCTTCTTGATCAGCAGTTGGGTGGTCGGGAAGTCGTTGCGGAAGGCCACAGCATTGGTCACCGTTCCGCCGCCTCCGTCGGGATCCAGGGTGAGCTCGGCGATGTCACCGTCGGTGTAGTCGTCACCGTTCAACGACCAGGCGGTTCCCGAGGCGCCGCCGTTGTCGGTCTCGGTCGCCGTACATTCCGAACCGGCCGGCAGTTCGGTGAAGGTCACCGTCTCGCTGGCGTCGAAGGTGGCGACCATCGGGTTGCCCGGCCCGTAGCCGTCGGCGTAGACCGGATCGCCGAGGAAGGTGCAGTCGACGTCGAAGCTGAACGGCCCGTAGGCGACCGGGTCTCCGTTCTGATCGACCGCGGTGTCGCCGAGGCCCTTGGTCAGCGAGAGCGATGCATCGTCATAGGTGTTGGTGGCGATCACGACCGGCACGGTCTGATCGTCCCGGCCCACCGTCACCGTGGTGGCGTCGAAGTCGCTGGCGCCGGCGGCGTCGTCCTCACTGAGGGTGCATTCCGAGCCCCACGGCAGGTCGTCGACCCGGGTCGGCTGGCCCGGAGTGACCGTGATCGTGGCGTTGTCACCAAGATCAACATCTTCTCCGGACGAGGTGCAGTGCAGCGTCAGCTGGAACTGCTCCGGTGCATGATCAGCGGCCGGCCCCTCGATCCGTTTCTCCACCTCCAGTGGTCCGGTCGCCAAGGCGGCTCCGACCTTGTTGCCCTCGGATTTCGGTGCCAGGGCAAGGTTTCCGTCGTCGTTGGTCTCGGCTGCGACGGCAACGGTGTTCCAGGCGATGGTGTCCTGTCCTGCCGTCTCCGATTGTGCCGGGGCGCGGGTCTGCGCGTCGAAGCTGACGCTGCCGGTGGGCTGCAGCATGTCCTCGACGAAGTCGGTCTCGATCTTGACCGCCGTCGCATCGGCCGGCAGGTCGATTCCGTCACCCGGCTGAGGATCATCGACGGTCGTCAGCGCGGTCCACTCACCGTCCGGGCAGCCCTGCAGACTGTCCAGATCCTCGGTGCACAGGTCCTGATCGGTGTCGTAGGACACCCGGATCTGGCTGACGGTGCCCTTGGTGGCACCGGCGAAGCTGAGTCGGAAGGGCTCCGGCGTCCACTGCGAGCCGCGTTCCAGCGAGGTGATCGCTCCGGTGTCGCCGGGTGTCGGCAGCCGATCGATCGCGTAGACCTTGTCCTGCGGGAGGTTACCGGTGTTGGTGAATTCGAACCGCCAGGTGTCGGTTCCGCCGGGCTTCGTTACCGGGACGCAGCCGCTGACGTAGAAGCCGTCGTCGTTGGGTTGGCAGCCGTCCGGGTCGTCGCGGGTGTTCAGCACGCCGAGCTCGTCGTCGTTGGCCTTGACCATCTTCACGCCCCGGAGCGCTCCGGCCCGAGTCGGGTAGACCGTCGTACTGGCCTGGCACTCGCCGCTGTCGTCATCCAAGCTCTGGGCACACTCGTCCCAGGGGCGATCACCGGTGATCCCGGTGGTGTTGGTGACATCGGTGTTGCCCGGCAAACCGGTCCGGAACTGCAACGCCGTGGTGATGGTGTAGGTCTGTCCGACTTCCAGCACCGTCCCCTCGGGGAAGGTGAAGGTCAGCAACGTCGGATCCTCGGCGACGGTGACCTCGTCGGCGGTGCCGGCGGCGTCGGTCGGCAGCGCACTACCGTTCGGCGGATCGGGGGCATCGCCTTGCAGTGCGTAGGTGTAGCCGCTGTCGCCATCGGCAAGATCAGGATCCTTGACCAGCAACGGGCCGTCGGCATCGGACGGGATGTGGTCGGTGATCACCGGGTTGGTGATCGGTGTCTGCCCGTTGTTGGTGAAGGTCAGCGTGTACGGAATGTCGGCGGCCGGCGGCTGAGCACCCGTCGGGGTCTTGTTGACCTCGACCGAATTCTGCGAGTGCTGGTAGAGGATGCTGTCGGTGGCGTCATCCTCCGCGGTCAACGGCTCGCCGTTGACGGTGTCGGCTGCCCGGTTTTCACCGTGCACGTCGTCGCTGGACACCCCCGGGTCGTCCTCGCCGGGCATCGGATCATTGCCTGCCAGGTCGGTGGTCACCGGACCACCGCTGCGCAGATCATCGCGCCGCTGCACCTGCAACAGCACGGTTTGGGTCGGGTTGGACGGGTTCTCCCAGATCGAGCCGTCCGCCTTGGTGAAGGTGAACCGCAATCCTTGGACCTGGTCGGCGGTGACGCCGTCGGGTAGTGCCAGGGCGGTGCCGGCGGTCCCGTTCACCCATTGACCACCGGTGCGGACGACGTCGCCGCCGGCCGCGGTGAAGGTGCCGCCGGTGTAGGCATCCACCCGGACCCGGTCGATCGGGGCGGTGAAGGCGAAGTCGCCGAACCCGGTGAAGTCATAGGCGTTGAAGAAGGTCTGGTCGTCGTCGGTGAGCTGCATCCAGTTCGTACGGGACGGCCCGGACGGCTGACCGGTCAGCGTCACGGTGACGGGGGAGTCGTCCGGCTCGGTCTGCGATGCGGGGCTGATGTCCTTGGTGACGGCCAGGCCGACGCCGCGCGGTTCCAGTTCGATCTGGGCCGGGTCTGCGTCGGTGTTGGTCCGTGGTTCGACACCGGGATAGTCATCAAGATCACTGACTTGGGCGGCAGCGAGGTTGTTGACCGGGCTGTCGTCGGTAGCGGTGACCGGCGTCCCGTCCGATCGGTGGGTCGGTCGGAGCCTGGTGTCGAACGTGATGTTCGCAATGCCCTCGGATGTGATCCGCCCCGAGTACGTGACGACGAATCCGGCCACATCGGACAGCTCGGCCTCGGTAGCAGAAAGCGCTTGATCGCGCGTCAGCTCCCGGGTCCCGCCGGTCGCCAGGTGCAGTGTCACGGTGACGTCGGTCGCGCCGATCGAGCCCGGCTCGGTGATGTCGACGAAACCCTGAAGATTGAACACGTCGAACGGCTCCGCAGCCTCGAGCTCTCTGATGGTCAGCGAGTCGACCTTGCGTGGCGTGGTGTTCTCCCCGGCCAGGTGCACCCGACCGGTCGGGTACTCGTCGGGAAAGTCGGCGGTGCCGGGCTCGGGGACGCCGAGCGGTCCACCGGACCAGTCTTTGGTGATCTGGGCGGTGACGTTGACCGGTGTGATGGCGATGATGTCGGAGGCGTCCTGGTCGACGATGTCGTCGCCGTCGACGATCACACTGGCTTGGGCGTCGTTGCGGACCTGGCCGGTCTCGCCGTCGACGTTGTAGGCGTCCTCGGCCAGCACCGGGTCGTCCGGATCGGACCGCAGCTCGTCGCGGATCCGGAAGACCGGGTGGATGTCGCGGTCGTTGCCGGAGGAGCGGGCGACGCCGCTGCCGACCGGTGGTGCCTCCGGGTTGCCGGGGATCCGGTCGATCCGGGTCGGGCTCTCCTCGAAGGTCAGTCGAAAGGCGATGGTGTCGGCCTGGCTTTCGGCACTGAGGTCATAGCCGGGGAAGGTGCCGTCACAGGCTGCCGGGCAGGGATCGTTCGGAGCCTCGATCCACTGGTCCTGGCTTAGACTGTAGAGCTCGACCCCGGTGACATGGTCATAGGTCAGGTGCGGATCCATGTCCGCCGTGATCGGGTCGATCCGGACCAGGTCGAAGCTGTCGAAGACACTCTGATCGAGACCCGCCGCGCTCGGATCGGGAACGTCGGAGATGATCATCTGGTCGATGTTGTTTGCCCCGCTGGTTGACCAGTGGATGGTCAGCCCCGCAGCCTCCTGGGTCCGCTCGCCGACGGCCTTCGGGGCGTCCCAGTCCTTGTCGATGATGTCGCCGTTGCCGGGGGTCAGCGGCTGGATATGGATGCTGCGGCAGACCGGATCGGACTGCGCATCCGGTACGTCGGACTGTGCGGAGAGTGCCTGAGAGTTGGCGCAGTCCTCGACGTCGATGTCCTGGCCGGCTGCGGAGTCCTTCAGGGTGAAGTTGATGTTGGGATTGACCTCGGTGCCCGGCGGGAAACCATCGTCGGAGTGGTAGTCGAACCGGATGCCCTGGGCGTTCTCGACGACCTCCGGCGGGAAGTCTCCGGTGAACGTGTCCGGGCCGGGGACGTCCTCCATCCCGGGGACCGGGACCCATTCGGTGCCGTTGTAGTACTCGACGGTCAGCGTGGCGTTGGCCGGGATCGGCGTCTCCACGACGCCGGTCGGCGCGAAGGCGTCGTACCAATCGCTGTCATCCGGATCGGCCGGATCCTGGACGACGATGTCATTCGCCGTCGTCGTCGAGTCGGGGAAGTCGGTGATCCGGCCGGACAGCTCAACCAAGGCGGTCTGCCCCGGGATCGAGTAGATCTCGGACGGCACGATCGTCTTGTCGGTGTCGATGGCGATACGTCGGACGATGGTGGTCAGGGTGTCGTCGGCGGTCGCGTGGCCGTGATAGCCCCCTGACGCGGTCGAGTCGGCACTGATCGTGTTCGGGTGATCGATTTCGTCGGCGTCCTGATCCTCGTCGGCGGTGACGGCGAACGGGATCGAGGCTTCCGCGCCGGCAGTGATGTCGCCGGTGAATTCCACCGTGAAGCCGGTCACCGTCTTGCTGTCGTCCGGCTCGGGCAGGGTGTTGGGGGCGTCGGCGTCGAGGGTTTCGGAGCTGCCGTCGGCGTAGGTGTAGGTGACCGAGGCACCGGTTGCGCCGGCCGGCCATTGGATGTCGTCACCCCAGCCGCTGAAGGTCAGCCCGTCGGTGAAGATGTTGTTGTCGCCGTCCGGATCCGGTTCGGTGATGGTCAGCGTGTCCAGGGTCCGGTCGCTGGTGTTGGTGGCGCCGATGGTGACGGTGCTGTCACTGCCGGCCGCGATGATGTCGGGATCGAAGCTCTTCGAGGCGGCCAGATCGATGTCGGCGGATTGGACGGTGTAGTCGGCGTCTGCGGTCGTCGGATCGGATTCGTCGCCGTCCCTGGTGACGGTGGTGGACACCTCGTTGGCCAGTGGCCCGGTGCCGGCGTCATCGATATTGTCGCGCTGCTCCAGGGGGACGTCGACGGTGCCGGTCGCATCCGGCGCGATGTCGGCACCGTCGGTGCTGATGAGATGGATGCGGATGCCCTGTACGTCAGCGGGATCGACGCCGTCGGGAAGGATGGCCGGCGGCGGGCCGGGCGGTCCGTTGATCCAGTTGCCGTCGACATAGACGTCGACCTGCACCTGTTCGGCGCCTGCCGGCAGCGTCACGTCCGGTGCGTCGGTCAGGCCGAGGTACTCGAACGCTCCCGGCGGGTCGGTCGGGTCGGTGAGGGTGATCTCGTCGACCGGAACGTTGGAATCGTTGCCGCCGGACAGCGACAGTGTTGTCGCGGTGCCGGGATTGGCGATCCCGCTGTCCGGGTCGAAGGACTTGTCGGTGCTGGCCGCCAGCGTGATCGGGATGCTGGGCACGACGGTCGCGGTGTCGGAGGCCGGCTCGGTGTTGCTGCCGTCCGCTGTCGCGGTGTTGATCAGGTCGGTGCCGTCCAGCTCCGGGTCGATGTCCTCGTCGACCACGACCGGGACGGTGATCGTCGCCGTCGACCCGTCGGCCATTCCCTGCCCACCGGCGGGATCGGTCAACGGGTCGGTGAAGTCGACGGTGAAGCCGTCAGCGGTACCGGTCGCCGTTCCGTCCGCGCCGGTGACCGAGATCGCCTCCGGTCCGGGATTGAGGGAGATCCCCTCGGGCAGGGTGTCGGTCAGCTGGGCGCTGGTGCAGCCGCCGGAGCCGATGTTGGTGCAGGTGACGACGATCGAGTACTCGAACGTGTCGCCCGGTTCGACGTCGGTGACCGATGCGGTCTTGTCGACCGTCAGCTCACCGGGGTCCTCGGCCTGGGCCCGTGGGGCGACCAGCCCACTTGCCAGCATTCCGAACGCGAGCGCTCCGGCGATCGGCCTGCGGACCCGACGCCATCCGCGCCGAACCCACTGTGACCTGCCGGCCGCGCCGCCCGTTCGCCGTATCTGCCGGTGGATCATCTGGTCTCCGCTCGTCGCCGGGCCGGCTTGTGTAGCCCGTTATCGCTTCGTCGGTCCTGTCCACCCCGTCGGCCAGTCCGGTCGGCCCGTTCAGTCATCCCGTCGTTCGTCCTGGTCGGGCGCCTGGCCGTCCGGTTCGTCGAAGATGCACTCCCAGTCGCGCGCCATGCTCACCGTGGTCCAACCGAGCCGGTTGGCGGTTGCGGTGATCGGCTCGGCGTCGGTGAAGGTGGCCGCGCTGCCCGCGTAGGCGTACTCCCGGTCGGCGTCATCGTGGTCGATCAACAGCGCCAGTCCGGGGCGCGGGCCCGCGGCCGCCCACTCGAGCATCTCCCGGTCACCGCCGGAGTTGCCGACCGCAACGATCGGTGCCCGTCCGAGCTGGGTCTGGATGTGCGCGACCTTGGGCTCGCCTTCGTTCGCCGAGCCGAGCAACGACACCGACCGGCGGAGCAGCGGCGACTGCTGATCGTCGCGATCGAACCGGTAGCCGATCAGCGTCCCGACCACCAGTTCGGGCGGTACTCCGTACAGCGCGCCGGCGATCCGGCGGACGAACTCGGTGCCGCCACCGGTGACGATCGCGACAGTGAAGTCGTGGGATCGGAGGACCCCGATCAATTCCAGCATCGGCCGATAGACGAGGTCGCTGACTGCGCGGCCGAACTTCGGATGACGGTAGCCACCGACGAAGGCGTCGACCGCTGCCGCGAACTCGTCCGGCGTCCGACGGTCGTACAGCGAGGCCAGCGCGCCGGCGATCCGGGCCAATCCGAGTTCACCGATCTTGGCAGCATCCTGATCGAGGACAGCCGCGAACTCGGGCCGGTCGGCCAGCGTCGCATCTGCCGTGGCCGACCGCTGGAGCGCGTCGAGGAAGAAGTCGTACTGCACGTAGTTCGGACGTTCGCACCACATCGTGCCGTCGTTGTCGATGCAGGCGATGCGTTCGTCGACGGGGATGTCATCGATGCCGGCGAGGTAGCCGAGAATGGCATCCTTGGCCGGCCCGGGCCGCCAGTTGGCGAGCGCGTTGTCCCTCATCTCCACCTTCGATCGTTCGGTCACCGGCTGGGGCGTCACTGAGCGTGTGGGGTGTCTCAGCCACTATTCGGATCGGCCCGGGGCGGCGGCTCACCCGATCCGGGTGAGCGGATACCAATCGATGTCCGATCCGTCGACCGTGGACGCTCTCGGCCGGGACCTTGCGAGTGCGAGGCGGAGAGGATCACCTGCCAGGGGTGAGCGGAACTTCATCTGCACGCGCCACGGTTTGTCCATGTCGGAGCTCTTGAGGCAGTTGTTGCCGGAAATGCTCGGCCTGGTGATCACCCCGGCAGCGATCATCGGCTGCCTGCTGCTGCTCGCGTCCACGCATGCGTTCCGCAATGTCGCGCTGTTCGGTGGCACTTTCCTGGTGGTCTATGCCGTGCTCTCGGCAATCGTCCTCACGATCGGACATTCGGCCGGGGCGTCGTCCACCGACGAACCGGCGGCCGTCCGAGGCTGGATCAGCCTGGTCGTCGGGTTGCTGTTCCTCATCGGTGGAGTGGTGTCGTGGCTCCGGGGTCGCCACCGCAAGGTGGCTCCGCCGACTGCGAGAGCAGCAGCCGATGCCGCCGTCCATCCGGCATCGCTGGTGCGGACGGTAGCTGCACCACTGCCTCCGTTGGCGCGGCAGGACCCGGCGCAGAAGGTCGCGGACTCGGCCCACCACGATCAGCCCGCCTGGGTACAGAAACTCACTGACCCAACACCGGGATTCGTGCTGGCTGCCGCACTCGTGCTCGCCATCGCCAACCCGAACATCGCGATCCTCGGATCGGGCCTCGGGATCATCTTGACCGCAGACAATTCACTGGCAGGGCAATTGCTGGCGCTCTCGCTGTTGCTGCTGGCCAGTCTGCTCGACTTCATTGTTCCGACGATCGTGTTCTTGTTCGCCGGTGAGCGCGGGCGCGGCCTCCTCCGCACCGCGACCCGTTGGCTGGTCGCGCACAACCAGATCATCGGTATCATTGTCCTGCTCGTGTTCGGCCTGCTGTTCACCGGCCGAGGATGCGCTCAGATCCTGGGCTGATCGTCCGGACCACCGACGCAGAGAGCGACAGGCGAACTCGATGAGCTTGTTGACGGTGCCGTCCCGGAACAGCCCGGTAATCTGCGTGGAACCGACTGGTCCGCCTGCGCTGACTCTCGTACGGAGAAGGGGTTGACGACGGAGTCATCGGCGCCCGCGTCGAGAGCTGCGACCTTGTCGACATCGGCGGCCCGTCCGGAGATCACGAGAATCGGCATCGCGGACCGGCCGCCGATCGCCTGGATGACGTCGATGCCCTCCAACTGCGGCATGCCGAGGTCGAGCATCAGGAGATCGACACCTTTGTCGGCGGGTGATCACCGTGTCGCCCTTCGCCGCAAGGGGATGCGCGGTGCTCAGAGGAACTGCTCGTCGTCGGCGGCGATCAGGATCTTCATGGCGCAGGGGTCCGGTCGGTGGCGTCGGCGGGCAGCGACAGGACCATGGTGACGCCGCCGCCGGGAGTGTCTTCGATGCTGAGGTTGCCGTGCATCGTCTCAGTGAATCCCTTGGCCAGCGCGAGTCCGAGGCCGAGGCCGGTGGTGTTGTCGGTGTCTCCCTGCCGCTGGAACGGGAGGAAGACCTCATCTCGCCGGTCGGCCGGAATGCCGGGGCCGTGATCGATGATCCGGATCTCGACACGGTCGCCAAAGGCGCTGGTGCTGACCCGGATCGGGGTGTTGGGCGGCGTGTGCCGGATGGCGTTGGTCAACAGGTTCACGATCACCCGTTGGAGTAGGACCGGGTCGGCCCGGACGGCGTTGGGCTGCAGGTCGAGCTCCGCCTCGCGCGGCGTCAGTCGGAGTTCGTCCACGGCCGGGAGGATCGCGTCGGCCGGGTCCACGGAGGTCAACGTGACGGTAAGTGCGCCGGCCTGGACCCGGGAGACGTCGAGCAGGTCGGTGATCAACCGGGTGAGCGTGGTCAGGCTTTCGTCGGCGGTCTGCAGCAGCTCGGTCCGATCACTGTCGCTGAGACTGTTCCCGGTGTGTAGCACGCCGCCGACTGCTGCCGTCGCTGCTGCGAGTGGCCGCCGGAGATCATGGCTGAGGGCAGTCAGCAGGGCACTGCGGATCCGATCGGATGCGGCCAGCGGGGCGACCTCGCGGGCGGTGGCTGCGAGATCGCGATGTTGGATCGCTGCCTCGATCTGGGTGATGATCGCCGACAGCAGGCGCCGGTTGGCGGCCTCGATCGGCGGGCCGTAGAGCTGCAGGGTGGCGCGGGTTCCGACGCCGATCTTCTCGGTGAGCTCTGCCGACATGTCGCCGTCGGCCGCCAGCACGATGGCGTCGGCGCTGAGCTTGACGCCGTTCAGGTTGAACGCCTCGCGGGTCCGGGCGACCAGCGCATGCAGGGCGTCCCGTTCGCGGAGCACGCTGCCGGCGGTGGTGGCCAGCAGATCGGCCTCGGCGGCGGACCGTCGGGCCGCACGGGTCTGTCGCGCGGCCCGGTCGACGACGAAGCTGACCAGGCCGGCGATGATCACGTACAGCGTCAGGGCGAGCAGGTGTGCAGGCTCGTCGACGGTGATCGTGTTGTAGGGCTCGACGAAGAAGTAGTCCAGCGTCAGCCCGGACATCACCGCGGCAAACGCTGCCGGCCAGATGCCGCCGATGAGCGCCACGACCACGACCAGGAGTTGATAGCTGAGGACGTCACTGGTGATGGTGTCGGTCGAGCGGACGGTGACCGGGAACCAGGTCAGCAGCGGTCCGCCGAAGAGCGCGAGGATCAGGCCGACCACCCGCCGGCGCAGCGAGAGCGCGCCGCCGATCCGGGGAAGCCGGACCCGGCCGCCGGCCGCGGCGTGATTGACGACGTGGACGTCGATGTTGCCGGCCTCGCGGGTGACGGTGGCGCCGATGCCGGGCCCGGTGAGGGCTGCGACGAGTCGGCTCCGCCTGCTGACGCCGATGACGAGTTGGGTGGCGTTCACCGCCTTGGCGAAGTCGACGAGCGCGCGCGGGATGTCCTCGCCGAGGACCTGGTGATAGCTGCCGCCGAGTTCTTCCAGCAGTGCGCGCTGTTTGAGCAGGGTGCCGGGGTTGCCGGCCCGCAGCCCGTCATGGCTGGTGACATGAACGGCGAGCAGTTCGCCTCCCGATGACCGGGCGGCGATCCGAGCCGCCCGTCGGATCAGGGTGTCTCCTTCGGGTCCGCCGGTGAGTGTGACGACCACTCGCTCGCGGGCCTCCCAGGTTGTGTCGATGCCGTGTTCGGCCCGGTAGTGCTGCAGGGCCTGGTCGACCTCGTCGGCCAGCCAGAGCAGTGCGAGCTCGCGCAGCGCGGTCAGGTTGCCGATCCGGAAGTAGTTCGACAGCGCCGCGTCGATCCGTTCGGCGGGGTAGACGTTGCCGCCGGCCAGTCGGTCGCGCAGCGCCTGCGGAGCGAGATCGACGACCTCGGTCTGATCGGCCGTGCGCAGCACCGCGTCCGGGATGGTCTCGCGTTGCGGGACCCCGGTGATCTTCTCCACGACGTCGTTGAGCGACTCGATGTGTTGGATGTTCAGCGTCGAGATCACATCGATGCCGGCGTCGAGGACGTCCTGGACGTCCTGCCAACGCTTCGGGTTCGCCGAGCCCGGTGCGTTGGTGTGGGCCAACTCGTCGATCAGCGCGATGTCGGGCCGACGGGCGATCACGCCGGCGGTGTCGAGTTCGGTCAGTTCGACTCCGCGATGACTGATCGAGCGGCGTGCCAGGATCTCCAGGCCGTCGGCCATCGCCGCCGTCGCTGCCCGCCCGTGGGTCTCCAGGAAGGCGACGACGACGTCACGGCCCTCGGCCCGAAGTCGCCGGCCCTCCTCGAGCATCGTGTAGGTCTTGCCGACGCCGGGCGCAGCACCGAGCAGAACACGCAACCGGCCCTTCACCGTCGACGTCTCCTTCCGTCACGTTCGGAACGGTCAGGCCTCATCGAGCGCGAGGTTCAGCTCGAGTACGTTGACCGTGGGCTGCCCGAGGAATCCCAGGTCGCGCCCGCTCGTGTGCTCCTCGACGAGGGTGCGCACCGTCCCGACCGGCAGCTGCCGGGCATCAGCGACCCGGGCGATCTGCAGGTCGGCGTAGGCCGGACTGATGTCGGGGTCCAAGCCGGAGGCGGACGCGGTCAGCGCGTCGGCGGGAACGCTGGCCGCGGGGACCTGGTTGAACGTGGCAACCTGCTGTCGGCGTTGCTTGATCGCCGCCACCAGGTCGTCGTTCTCCGGGCCCTGGTTCGAGCCGCTCGAACCGGCGGCGTCGTAGCCATCATCACCGGCCGCGGAAGGACGGGGTTGGAAATAGCGGGGCAGCGGATTGCCCTTCGCATCGGTGAAGGACTGGCCGAGCAGGCGGGATCCGACGACCGTTCCGGCCCGGTCCTGGATCAGCGAGCCGTTGGCCTTGGCCGGCATGATCAGCTGTCCGATGCCGGTGATCGCCAGCGCGTAGACCGGTCCGAGAATCAGGGTGATGATCACCATGGCTCGGATGGCGGCGGTGATCGTCCGTCCGGTCGCGCGGTTGTTCGTGTTCATGTCAATGATCCTTGTTGCTGTACAGGTGTTGATGGACGACGTTCATGATCATCTGCTGGCTCAGAAGCCAGGCAGCAGCGCAACCAGAAGGTCGATGATCTTGATGCCGACGAATGGGGCGATGATGCCGCCGAGTCCGTAGATCAGGAGGTTGCGGCCCAGGATCGTGGATGCGTCGGCCGGTCGGTAGCGGACTCCGCGCAACGACAGTGGGATCAGGATGATGATGATCAACGCGTTGAAGATCACTGCCGACAGCACGGCCGAGGCTGGGGAGTGCAGCTGCATGATGTTGAGGGCGGCCAGTCCGGGGAAGACACCGGTGAACATCGCCGGGATGATCGCGAAGTACTTGGCGATGTCGTTGGCGATCGAGAAGGTCGTCAACGCGCCGCGGGTGATCAGCAACTGCTTACCGATCCGGACGACGTCGATCAGCTTGGTCGGGTCGGAGTCGAGGTCGACCATGTTGCCGGCCTCCTTGGCAGCCGAGGTACCGGAGTTCATCGCGACGCCGACGTCGGCCTGGGCCAGCGCGGGCGCGTCATTGGTGCCGTCACCGGTCATGGCGACCAGGTTTCCGCCGTCCTGCTCGCGCCGGATCAGCGCGAGCTTGTCCTCGGGCGTGGCCTCGGCGAGGAAGTCGTCGACGCCGGCCTCCTCGGCGATGGCTGCAGCAGTCAACGGATTGTCGCCGGTGATCATCACGGTAC
This sequence comes from Microlunatus soli, assembly GCF_900105385.1. NCBI lineage: Bacteria > Bacillati > Actinomycetota > Actinomycetes > Propionibacteriales > Propionibacteriaceae > Microlunatus > Microlunatus soli. The sequence continues at coordinate 5,295,085 of NZ_LT629772.1, forward strand.
GGATGCCCATCGACCGCAGTTCGGCGAAACGTTGCGGCAGACCGTCCTTGACGACGTCCTTGAGATGGATGACGCCCAGTACCCGTCCGGTCCCGTCGGCGGCCCTGGCCGCGACGACCAGCGGGGTACCGCCGGAGCGGCTGATCTGCCCGGTGCGGTCGTCGATCTCGGCCAGCACACCGCTGCCCGGCGCTTGCCCCGCGGACTCCAACCAGGACACCACGGCAGAGCCGGCGCCCTTGCGGATCTGACGGCCGTCGGGGAGATCGAGACCCGACATCCGGGTCTGTGCGGTGAACGGGACGATCTCGCCGGGTGCGATCTCGGGGATGTCGGTCGCCTCGTCACGGGCCAGCTCGACGACCGAGGTCCCCTCCGGGGTGGGGTCGGCCAGCGAGGACAGCGCGGCGGCCCGGACCAGCTCGACGCGGTCCGCATCGCCGATCGGGACGAACTCGCTGGCGCGCCGATTGCCATAGGTGATGGTGCCGGTCTTGTCCAGCAGCAGCGTGGTCACGTCGCCGGCAGCCTCGACGGCGCGGCCGGACATCGCCAGCACGTTGTGCTGCACGAGTCGGTCCATGCCGGCAATGCCGATCGCCGACAACAACGCACCGATCGTCGTCGGGATCAGGCAGACCAGCAGCGCGACCAGCACTGTGATGCTGACCGGTGCGGCAGCGTAGGAGGCGATCGGGTTCAGGGTCAGAGCGACGAGGACGAAGATGATCGTCAACGAGGCAAGCAGAATACTCAACGCGATCTCGTTCGGCGTCCGTTGCCGTGCCGCCCCCTCGACCAGGGAGATCATCCGATCGACGAACGTCTCGCCCGGTTTGGAGGTGATCTTGACCACGATCCTGTCCGACAGCACCCGGGTGCCTCCGGTGACGGCGCTCCGGTCGCCACCGGACTCGCGGATCACCGGCGCGGACTCGCCGGTGATCGCGGACTCGTCGACCGAGGCGATGCCCCAGATGATGTCGCCGTCGCCGGGAATCAGATCGCCGGCGGTGATCACCACGACATCACCGAGGCCGAGGTCGGAGGAGGCGACCTCGTCGGTTGCGGCCCGTTCGGCCGACACGTCGTCGACCGGGTCGTACTCGCGGACCCGATGCGCGACGGTGGTCGTCTTGGTACGTCGCAGGGTCTCGGCCTGCGCCTTGCCGCGTCCTTCGGCAACCGATTCGGCCAGGTTGGCGAACAGGACCGTCAACCACAGCCAGCCGGCGATGATGCCGGTGAAGGCAGCAGGGACGGCAGATCCGCCGGACGAGGAAGGACCGCCGAGGAAGGGTTCGGCGATCGCCAGCACGGTGATCAGGGCCGCGCCGACCCAGACGATGAACATCACCGGGTTGCGCCACATCTGGCGTGGATCGAGCTTGCGCACCATCCCCGGCAACGCGGACCGGATCTGTTGCCAGCTCAGCGCGCCGGCCGGAGTCTTCGATCCGGCCGACGGTGACGCCGCCGGTTCGGTTGTGGTGTGTTGATCTTGAAGTGTGGTGGACATGGTGCGTCACAGTCCTTCCGCTAGCGGACCGAGGGTGAGAACGGGAAAGTAGGTCAGGGCGGTCACGATGACGATCACGCCGATCAGCAGACCGACGAATTGCGGTCGATGCGTCGGCAGCGTTCCGCGGGTCGCCGGCACCGGCGTCTGTGCGGCCATCGCTCCGGCCAATGCCAACACGAAGACGATCGGTACGAAACGACCGAGCAGCATCGCCACTCCGAGTGCGGTGTTCATCCACGGTGTGTCCGCGCTGATTCCGGCGAACGCCGACCCGTTGTTGTTCGCTGCCGAGGTGAAGGCGTACAGCACCTCCGACATGCCGTGCACACCCGGATTGGAGATCGAGGTGTCCTGCACACTCTGGCGGACACCGGGTACGGCGAAACTCAGCGCCGTCCCGCTCAACACCAGCGCCGGTGTGACGAGGATGTACAGGCTGGCGAGCTTGATCTCCCGCGGCCCGATCTTCTTGCCCAGGAACTCCGGCGTACGGCCGACCAGCAGACCGGCGACGAAGACGGCGATGATCGCGCTGATCAGGATCCCGTAGATGCCGGATCCGACGCCGCCGGGCGCGACCTCGCCGATCATCATGTTCAACATCGTCATCATCCCGCCGAGCGCGGTGTAGGAGTCGTGCATCGCATCCACCGCACCGGTCGACGTGCCCGTACTGGTGGTGGAGAACAGTGCCGACGCGACGATCCCGAGCCGTTGCTCGATGCCCTCGGTCGCGGCTCCGGCCAGCTGCGGTGCGGTGCCACGTCCGGCGAGTTGCAGCGAGGTCAGGATCGAGAAGGACGCCACGAAGAGGATCCCCATCGCGGCGACGATCGCGTAGCCCTGCCGGTTGTCGCCGACCATCCGGCCGAAGGTACGCGGCAGCGCGAACGGGATGATCAACATCAACAGCACCTCGAAGGCGTTCGTCCATCCCGAGGGGTTCTCGAACGGGTGCGAGGAGTTGGCGTTGAAGAATCCGCCGCCGTTGGTGCCGAGCAGCTTGATCACTTCCTGCGACGCCACCGGACCGCCCGGCACGCTCTGGCTGCCGCCGGCGACGGTCTGGACGTCGACGAAGCCGTTGAAGTTCTCGATCACCCCGCCGGCCATCAGCACGATCGCGCCGAGTACCGCCACCGGTAGCAGGATGCGCACCGTGCCCCGGGTCAGGTCGACCCAGAAGTTGCCGATCGTCGGCGAGCCGCGGCGAGCCAGTCCGCGGATCAGCGCAATGGCCACGGCCATGCCGACCCCGGCGGAGACGAAGTTCTGCACCGCCAGCCCGGCGAGCTGAACGGTGTAGCCGAGCGTCTGTTCGGGCGAGTAGGACTGCCAGTTGGTGTTGGCCACGAAGGATGCGGCCGTGTTGAACGACAGGAACGGGCTGGGTGCCCCGAGCCCGAGGGAGTAGGGCAGCCATTGCTGAGTGCGTTGCAACAGGTAGACGATCAGCAGCCCGACGGCGGAGAAGACCAGCACCGCACGCAGGTAGCTCCGCCAGGTCTGTTCGGCCTTCGGGTCCACACCGATCAGCCGGTAGAAGCCGCGCTCGGGACGCCAATCCTTGTCCGACACGTATACCCACGCCATGTAGTCACCGAGCGTGCGGTAGCCGACGACCAGCAGGATTCCGACTGCCACGAGGGACAGGATCGCTGACAGCCACTCCATCACAGACGCTCCGGTTTCACGAGGGCGTACACCAGGTATACGGCGGCGGCTACGGCGAGGAGTGCGGCGATGACCTCAAAAACGATCACAGCTTCTCCACCGCCCGACCGACAGCTCCGATCAGCACGAACAGGGCCAGAGTGCCCAGTACGTACACCACATCGAGCACGACAAACTCCTTCACGGATCGACGATTCCCCGTTGGGGATCCGGGCGTCCTTGATCAACGCCGACCCGATCAAACACCGCAGGTGTGCAGCTGACCGACGATCTTGACGAGATCCATACGGGGCTGCCGTCATCCCGAACGCGTTCTTGACGCCAAATCCGGCGGATCGCGCGGGCGGTGAGCGCTCGGCCTCCGTCGGCCCTCGCCGCGGGCGGTTCGATCAGGCGTATGGACCGCGTGAAGATGCTGGCGATGCCCGTACGGAAAGCGTCAAGATGCTTTCACCCGCGCCCGCGTGGTCCTTGACTGGCAGACGTGACCACCAGCAAAGTCGGTCGACCGTCGGTACGGCATAGCCGCCGGGCGCCTGCACCGCCGATCGCAACACATCGACAGCCGCGGATGCGTCCGCTGGACTGGACGACCGGAGCCCACTTCTGCTGGGGAATCGTCCGACGGGGCCGTCCCAGCACGACGCTGCTGGTAGCGTTCCTCTATCCACCGGGAACATCGGCGTGGCAGCGATTCTGCACGTCGACAGCGGCGTTGCCGATCTTCGGCTGGCTCGCCACGGCGGTCGGCCTGATCCTGTATTCGATCGCTCATCCGACCGTCGCGGTGATCACGGCGTTCGGTCTGTTCGGTGGCGGCGCGATGATGGTCAGGGCCACCGCGGCCCCGGTCCGTCGACGCACGCTCGAGCTCGTCTGTGACGAGCGTTCGGTGTTGGCAAGATCATCGGCACCGCCATCGGACCGATCGGGCAGTGGTGACAGAGCGGGATCGGCAGGGCCGTCGGCGACCGGTGCACTGATCGGTGATCTGATCGCCGCCGACACCGCGTGGCGCAGCGGCAGGATGTCGCGGATTCGGTTCGACCGGCAGTGGGCGACGGTCTATCAAGCCGCCCGTCTTGCCGCGCTCCTGCAGTCGATCGGAGCGTCGAAGGAGGACCTGCGATGAATCCGGACGGCACCGACGACCTCCGTCGGCCGGCAGGAACGTCGGCGATCTGGGTCGCGGCGTTGGCCGGGCCACCGGTGGTCGCGGGCTGCCTGATCCCGCTGCGTGGCTCCCTGGATCCGACCAATGTGGCCCTGGTGCTCGTGGTCTGCGTGGTAGCCGTCGCCGCGGCCGGTCGCCGGTCGGCAGGACTGGCGGCGGCCATGACGGCGGGCTTGGCGTTCGACGTGCTGTGGGCCCCTCCGCTGTATCGGCTGACCATCGACGATCCGCAGCTGATCCAGACGGCCGCGCTGCTGGTTGTTGTCGGCGCCATGGTCAGTGAGCTCGCCTGGATCGGGCAGGGGTTTCGGCAGCGGTCCGCTCGCAGCCGTGGTTACCTGGCCGGAGCCGTCGACGTCGCCGCGACCGCGGGAGCCGAGCAGAGCCCGGCGGACCGGATCAGACTGGTCCAGGACCAGGTCGGTGAGATCCTGGACGCCGACAGTTGCGGCTACTCCGCAAGCCCTGCCCCTCCCGGCGCATCGGCCGCGACGATCGAGGCCGACGGGACACTGTTGATCAACGGGCACCCCGCAAACCTGCGGCGGACCGGACTGCCGACCGACCGGCCGATCGACATCGAGGTGACCTGCGGCGGCCGCCCCTACGGTCGACTGATCGTGATCGCTGCAACCCGATGGAGCCGGCCGACCAAGGAGCAGTTGCAGGTTGCCGCGTTGATGGCCTGCCAGCTCGGCGCCGTCCTCGACAGGCACCAGGCTCGACAGACACCGGGCTCGACAGGTATCGGGCTCGACAGGCATCGGGTGGACAGGGGTGCGTGATCCGCAGTCGACCGGATCCTGGTAGCCGTATCCTGCGCAGGTCTCCTGTCGTCAGTGCTCGCGCAGATCGAGGAGCCGACGTGCCTGGCGAAGGACGGCCCGATCGACGAACCGACCGTCAGGGAGTGCGACGGCACCGTCCTGCTGACGGAGACCGGCCGCGGCAGCGGCGAGGATCTCCTCGGCGCGAACGATGTCGGCGGGATCCGGACGGAAGACGTCGGCGATCACCGCGAGTTGGCGAGGATGGATCGCCGTCCGGCCGAGGAATCCCAGGTCGCGCCCCTCCAGCGTCGACCTCCGGAGCCCGTCAAGATCGCGAACGTCGGTGTAGACCGACATCACCGGCGGACGAAGGCCGGCCGCGGCCGCTGCGGTGACCAGGCGACTCCGCGCATACAGCAGGCCCTGCGCTGTGCAGACCCCCAGATCGGCGCGCAGATCGGCCTCGCCGAGTCCGATTCCGACGACCGCCGGGTGGCAGCGTGCCAGGTCGAACGCAGCCTCGACGCCGAGTGCCGATTCGATCAACAGCTGAGCAGGGCGCGACTCCAGCTCGGCAATGGTCTGCGCCACCCGTCCGGGGTCCTCGCATTTCGGCAGCCGGACGCCGATCGTCGGGTCGAGGGTTCGTACGGCGTCTACATCGGACTGGTACCAAGGGGTCCCCTCCGGATTGATCCGCACCTGGATGGCGCGCCCCTCGGCGGCGGCAACAGACTTGATCATGCTGTCGCGGGCCAGCTCCTTGTGATCGGGTGCGACGGCGTCCTCGAGATCGATCAACACCTCATCGGCCTCCGACGCCAGTGCCTTGGCGATCCGGTCCGGCCGGTCGCCGGGCACGTAGAGGAATGTGGTGCCCGTCGCGGTCATGATCCGGCCGCCGATCCGTTGTCCAGCATCCGTGCGATCTGATCATCGTCGTAGCCGAGCTCGGCGAGCACCGCGACGGTGTCGTGGCCGGGGTCTCGTCCGGTGAAGCGGGTCGGGGAATCACCGTCGGAGAGTCGGAACGGCGGGGCCTGGATGGCGATCTCTCCGAGATCGGGATCGTCGACCCGGCGGATCGTGCCCAGCGCCCGGAGGTGGGGGTCGTCGACGATGTCCTCGGCCGTGAACACCGGGGCGACCGCGGCTTCGGCACGTTCGAACGCGTCCAGCACTTCGGCTCGGGTGTGTCGGCCGATCCAGGAGGCGACCGCCTCGTCGAGCTCGTCGGCGTGCTGGGCGCGTTGGTGACCCGAGCCGAACCACGGCTCGTCCAGCACCTCGGGGTGACCGACCAGTTTCAGCACACGTTCGGCAATGCTCTGCGAACTCGTCGACACCGCGACCCAATGATCATCTGAGGTCAGATACGTGTTGCGCGGAGCGTTGTTGGCCGACCGATTTCCCAATCGTGGTTGCAGATCGCGCAGCTGATCCCAGCGGGTGATCTGCGGTCCGAGCATGGCCATGATCGGCTCGACGATCGCCACGTCGACGACCTGACCGTGTCCCGTCTGCTCCCGCTGATGCAGAGCGGACATGATCGCGAACGCTGTTGCCAGCGAGGCGATGCCATCGGCCAGACCGAACGGTGGCAGCATCGGCGGGCCGTCCGGTTCGCCGGTGGCGGCCGCGAATCCGCTCATTGCCTCGGCCAGGGTCCCGAAGCCTGGTCGCCGTCGATACGGACCGAGTTGGCCGAAGCCGGTGACGCGAGCCAGCACGAGCCCGGCATTGTCCGAGGAGAGCTGTCGGTAGGACAACCCCCACCGCTCCAGGGTGTCCGGCCGGAAGTTCTCGATCACCACATCGGCGCGTGCCGCCAGCCGTTTGAAAGCCTCGCTTCCGTCGCTACTGGACAGATCGAGCCGGACGGTCCGTTTGTTGCGGCCCAGCGTCTTGGACCAGAGATTCTGGCCGTCCTTCTCCGGCCCGTGGCTGCGCGCGGGATCGGACCTGGTGGGGTGTTCGACCTTGATCACGTCGGCGCCGAGATCGCCGAGGTGCATCGCGGTCATCGGCCCTGCGAACAGCGTGGACGCGTCGACCACGGTGAGGTCGGCCAACGCACCGGTCTGTTCCGTCATCGCTGCGGCTCCTTCGGTAGGTCCCAGGCCAGGCGGAATCCCACGGTGGGTGAGCGATCCAGGCCGAGTCCGGGGACGAGGTACTTCAGGGCAAAGTCCGGATCCTGCGGGCCGCCGTCGACATACCACGGCGAGTCCGGTGCGGTGTAGTGCGAGCCGCCTTTGAGCATCAGGTAGCGGCTTCGGCCGTCGCGATGCTCGCTCTCGGTCAGATTCCAGATCAGCGGCTCACCGCGCCGCCACCCGGGTTGTCCGGCCGCCAACTGCCATTCGTCCTCGGTGGGGAGTCGGCCGCCGATCCAGCCTGCGTAGGCGCGTGCGTCGTCCAGACTGATCTCCGTCACCGGACGCTGCGGATCGGATTCCTCGACCGTTCGGTCGAGCCAGGTCGGCCGATGATGATCTTCGGGCGGTCGGTGACCAGTGCTGCTGACAAACCGGGCGAACGACCGCTCGTCCACCTCGGAGGTCGCGACGGCCACCGGATGATCGAGAACAGCGACCCGTTCGAGGGTGCGAAGATCATGCAGTCGCGGGGCCAGCGGCTTCCACTCGTCCACGAACGGCGCCTGCTCGTACATGCCGGTCTCCCGGCAGCGGTAGCGAACCGTGAGCGGAAAGGTCCCGGCAGAGATGATCACGCGGCCGGCGCCGTCCGGCGCCTCGCGCGACGGCGCCGGCACGGTCCGCATCGCCAGCCGGTAGGGGAATGCAGTCGACCTCGGAGGGTCCGCGTCCAACGCGGTGAGCCATCCGGTGTCGGCCGATCCCGTGGTCACCCAGAGCCCGCCGATGCCTCGAGCCGGGACGGTGATCGTCGCACGACCGTCCTGTACCGACGTCCGACTGCCCGGCCACAGGTCGTAGCCGTCGGCGTCGTCGATCGGTGCCGCCACCGTGACGTGGGTGTCGACGTCCGATCTGTTGATCACGGCGACCAGCGCCTGGTCGTCGGTGCCGAAGATCGATCCGTACAGGCCACGCTCGGCGGCGTCGGCGTCGAGTCCGCCGAGCGGAGTCCAGTCGCCCTCGACCAACAGTTCGTGCAGTGCTCGCTGGGCGGCCGACATCCGGCGCAGGGTCAGCGCATCCCGATCGTTCCAGCCGACCCAGGAACCGAACACCACCTCCCAGACCATCACCCCGATACCGTTCAGCCAGGCCGACTGGAGCTCTTCGTGGTGATCACGATGCCAGCGTCGGACGTGGTGCATCATGTGTCGTCGTTCGTACCAATGTGATCGGACCACACCGGGTGCCTCGGAGTCGGCGAACCATTGGGCCCAGGACAGCGGATGATCTTCGACCCGGGCCAGCGGCACGGTCGACTCGCCCTCGACGGCGACGCCGTCACGCGCGGCATGCAACGTGTCCAGCAGCCGATCGCCGCCCTCCTTCAACGTGTCCAGGAAGACACCATCAGCGTCCAGATCCTTGATCAGCAAGGCGAGTTCGTCGGCGTCCTCGCCCGTTCGTCGGGTTCCGGTATCCCACGGGTTGTAGTCCAGGAACACCTTCACGCCGAGGTGGTGTAGCCGTTCGACGAGGTCGGCCAGGCCCGGTACCAATCGGTAGTAGTCCCACTGATTGCGATCGTCCAGACCGATGATCGGATAGGCGTGCCAGAGCACGATGCCGTCGAATCCGCCGAATCGCTGCCGGGCGTCGTCGATCAGTCGGTCCGGGGTGAAGCAACCGCGGTCGGCGTCGTAGAGCAGTTCGTCCCACAGCCACACCTGACTCACCACGTAACATTGTGCTGCCCACGCCAGATCGCGGCGCCGGTAGAGATCCCCGCGGTACTCGTGGCGGCCGACGGCGTCCTCGCGCCAGCGCTCCAACGCCGCACGCCAGGCCGGCCATTGAGCCGGATCGTCAGGGGCGGCGATGATCTTGGCAGCATCGAGATCGGTCAGATCGGCCGTCGCCTGCAACGGGACCGGCCGTGGTCGATCGAGGGGGCGGGGCAGCAACGGCTCGAAGTGCTCGGTCATCGGCGCACACTCCGCGGGGCGCTGGACTCCCTGATCACCAATCGTGGATTGACCCGCCTGGTGCGGGGAGCGCGGGACGGCTGCTGCATCCGATCGAGCAGCAACCCGGCGGCGAGTGTCCCGCGGCGGACGGCGCCGAGAGAGACGCTGGTCAGGGAGGGGTTGTAGATCCGCGCGTACTCGGTGTCGTCGATACCGACCACCGCAAGATCACGAGGGACCTGCCGACCGGCACTGACGGCAGCCCGGAGGACGCCGAACGCCAGCAGGTCGTTGGCCGCGACGACGGCGTCCGGCCGGCGGCGAGCCGGGAGTGCCGCCAGCCGAGCCCAGGCTTCCTCTCCTGCTTCGACCGTGAACGCCGACGCTTCGACAACGGCGCCGGCCAGCCCGCCCTGCGGTCCTTCGGCTGCCGACTCGAAGCCGTGCAGCCGGGCTCGTCCGGGTGCGGTCTCGGACGGGCCGTTGACGAACGCGATCCGCTGCCGGCCGCCATCGGCCAGATGCCCGAACGCCAGCTTCACACCACGGCCGGAATCGGTCCGTACGGTGTCGATCGGCACCTTGTCTCCGGGGTTGCCGACGACGACGACCGGCACCGGAGCCTCGAGCAGTGCCGTGACCAATGCGGGCGAGGTGCGCAGTGGACTGATCACCAGACCGTCGGCGAAACCTCGGGACAGGCTGCTGATGAGCGCGATCAGGTCCTCCAGTTCGTGTCCGACCGAGGCGACCACCAGCCGCGGCCCGTCCGCTGCGCCCGATCGCTGCTGACCCGCGTCCCGGAGGCCGTCCTCGACTCCGCGCATCATCTCGGTATAGACAGGGTTGGCGACGTCGTCGACGGCGAACGCGACCTGCAGGCCGCGTCCCAGTTTGAGCGAGCGACCGGTGGCATCAGGGATGTAGCCGAGGGCGGCGGCGGCCTCCCGGACGAGCCGTTCGGTCTCGGCGCGGGCGCCCTTGCCGTTCAGCACTCGCGATACCGACGCGATGGAGACGCCGGCTCGTTCGGCGACCTCGTTGACGGTCGGTCGACGGCTGCTGGTCAACGCGTCCCCGTCGGATCGGCAACCTGCTCGTCGATCTCGGCACGCTGCAGCAACGCCTCGGTCCGTGCCGCGGCGTCGCTGAAGCTCACCCGCTCCATGGCGGGAATGCTGCTGGACATCCGGCCGGCCAACGGCTCGGTCCAGTGGTCGGCGATCTGCTGCGCACCGTTCCGGGCGCCCAGCAGGGCCCCGACGGTCGCACCGTTGCTGTCGGTGTCCCAGCCACCTGTCACGGTCAGGCCGATGGAGGCGTCGAAGTCGCCGGCACCGGCCTGCAGCGCGTAGCCGACCAGCGCCGTGTTGTTCACACTGTGCACCCAGTGCATACCCTCGAACTCGCGCTCCAGCACGACGTAGGCCTCGGTCGGTGCGGTACCGGATTCGGCCAGCTCCCGGCCCAGCCGGATCGCCTTGGCCAACCGGCTCGCTGGGGGTACGACGGCAGTCGCCACGTCGAGAATCGTATCGACCTCACTGCCGAGCACGGCCTCGGACGCCGCGGCCGCGACGAACATCGCGCCGTACAGGCCGTTGCGGGTGTGGCTGACCGAGGCGTCCCGGTAGGCCATCTCGGCTGCGGCCAGCGGGCGGCCGGGATTGATCCAGCCGTAGAGATCGGTCCGGATCTGGGCGCCGATCCACTCCCGGAACGGGTTGCGGACCCGGGCAGTCTGCGGGGGAGTGACGCCTTCCAGGAGGTTGCGGTAGGCCACCCGTTCGGCAGTGAAGGTCCGTCCGGCGGGAAGATCCAGCAACCAGGCCTGAGCGACATCCTCGGCGCCGAAGTCCCGTCCGTAGGTCTCGACGATCTTCAACGCCAGCAGGGTGTAGTTGAGATCGTCGTCCTCCGGAGTGCCGTCCAGATTCTCCTCCAGACTCGTGGTCCGGCTGGCCCGGTTCCACGGCCACCGGGACGCGACCTCGTCATCCAGGCCGACGGCGGTGAAGTAGCGGTTCAGCGGCCAGCGTCCGGTCGACCTGAGGATCGCCTCGATCCCTTCCCGCGGCACCTTCTCCACGGGCTTGCCCAGCACGCAGCCGACGGCGCGGCCGATCCAGGCGCCGAGCAGCCGATCGCCGGACGGTGCCGACGGCGACCGGGTCACATCATCGCCGGCTCGCTCGGTGTGCTGCGCTGGGGCGGCGCCCTGCCGAGGAAGCGTTGCCAGGATCGCCTGCCAGTCGCTCGGCTCGGTATCCGAATCGTTCGGCAGGTCGTCGAGTTCGAGGAGCAGCCGGCCGGCCAGGTCGCGCTGCTCGGCCGACCCCCATTCCGGCGAGGCACCGGCCCGCGGCGGGCCATCGGCTCCGCCGGCTGCCGCCCAGGCAGCGGCCTGCCGGGACACGTCTCGTCCCTCGGCGGCCGATTGCCACAGTTCGTGACGGATCAGATCCTCCGGTTGGACCCAGGTCACCCGCATCCGACTCACCGTCCCGTTCGCTCGAGGATCGCCGTCACCGACCGTTGTCGGCTCTCCCAACCGGCCCGATCGGTGTCGAGGATCTCGCGTGCCACGTCGGCCATGATCAGACCCCGCGCGCGGAGATCCAATCGCGATCCGTCGGCGACGGCGTCGGCCCATTCCCGCGGTACGGCCGATTCGCCGCGGAGGGCACCGGCCACCGCGGCTCCCATGGTGGCGATCGAATCGGAGTCCCGTCCGTAGTTGGTGCCGCCGAGGATGGTGCCGCGGACATCACCGTCGGTGACGACCAGCATCCCGAGCGCGACCGGCAGCTCTTCGATCGATCGCAGCCGGCTCGGGCGGCGGGAGTCCTGGGCCGGGGCCCGATAGTCCTCGCCGACGCTGTCGAACGGACGCACGGCATCGCGGAGGACGCCGATCGCGGCCGCCCAGTCCCCGGTCCGGACACCGGCTGCAGCGTCGACGCAGGCCTCGATCGCGGCGCGGGTGCCGTCCTGCGCCAACGCCAGCGCCGAGTCGATCACCTCGGTGACGGACGCCTCGGGCCGGAAGGCTGCGGCGACGGCGGCGGCAAAAACGGCGGCCGCCTCGCGGCCGTAACTCGACTGGTGAGCAGCGGCGATCTCAGCGGCCTCGGCATAGGCGCCGACGGGATCGCAGGCATTGGCGATCCCGACCGGCGCCATGTACATCGCCGCACCACAGTTGACGATATTGCCGACACCGGCTTCGCGCGGGTCCACGTGCCCGTAGTACAGCCGCGTCACCAACCACTTCTCGGCCAGGAACACGCGAAGCAGCGGGACGGTCTCCCGTTCCAGTTCGGGGATCCAGGTGACGTCGTTCATCATCATCGGTACCAACTCGTCGGCGACGTCGAACGCCGTCAGGTGTCGCCGCTTCTTGGCGTAGACGGCAACCAGCAGATTGGTCATCAGAGTGTCATCGGTGATGTGGCCGTCGCCCTTGTAGTAGGGCGACATCGGCTTGGCGGTCCGCCAATCGGGCGCGAAGTAGTCGACGATCCCCGTCACATGGCCGCCGTAGCGTTCGAAGATCGCGTCGCTGCTGCGACCCTCCGTCGCGCCACCGATCGCATCTCCGCAGGCTGCGGCCATCAGGGCGCCGATCGCCTTGTCCTGCAGGATGTTCGGCTCCTCCGACGTGCCGCTGTTCGGTGTGTCCACCGGCTGTCTCATTCCTCGGTTCATTGGTTGGCTCGCTGCCAGCCATCGGTCAGCTTCTTGGCCAGCCCTGCCTCGTCGATCTTGCCCCCGAGGTATTCCTGGTACGCCGGGTTGGCCGTGGTCGTCTTCCACTCGGTGAAGTTGTCGGCCTGATAGGCAGGGGTGTTCACCAACGATTCCTGGCTGTTCAGGATCGCCGGCCAGCCGTGGGTGTCACCCTTCTTCTCCGAGACCGCAGCCCCGGCCGACTTGGTCACCGGGATCAGGCTGTCCGCCTCGGACAGTGCAGCGACGTGGTCAGACTGCATCATGAACTGGATGAACTGCATCGCTTCCTTGGGATGCTTGCTCTGCCGGGCAATGCTGAAGGTCTGCGGGTTGGCCGCCTGATGATCATTGGTTCCCTTCAGCAGCGGAAGGATCCTCCAGTCCAGACTCTTCGGCGCATCCGTCTCGAGCTGCGAGGCGATGTAGTTGCCGGCGAGCACGGTCGCGTACTTGCCACCGACGAAGCCCGGTACGACATCGCTGCCACCCAAGGTGATCGAGCTCGGTGACATCGACTTGTCCTGGAACAGCATGGTGTGCAGCGTCTGTGGCACCTTGAGCTCGTTCGGGCCGACCTTGATCGTCGGTTTGGCGGGCTCGCCGCTGAAGAAGGTGCCGTCGTAGCTGAGGGACTCCGAGATGATGCCCTGAGCCGGCTGCTTCAGACCCCAGGCGAATCCGACGGTCTTGCCCTTCGTCAGCTTCTTGGCGTTGCTGCGGAGCTGGTCCCAGGTCCAGCCGTCGCCGGCGTCGGTCGGGATCTCGATGCCGGCCTGCTCCAGCTTGGAGGCATTGACGAACAACGCGTACACCTGGGTCATGTAGGGGACCGAGGTGATCTTGCCGTCAACGGTCACCGACTGCCAGATCGGATCGGGGATGTCGCTCTTGAGGTCTGCCGGGATCATCGAACCGAGATCGAGCAGGTAGCCCTGCCTGCTGAAGCCGGCGTTGTCCGCGGCCTCATTCTGGATCACATCCGGTGCCGAGCCGCCGGCGAACTGGGTCACCAGTTTGTCGTGTGCATCATCCGGGCTGACCTTCTGGTACTGCACCTGGATGTCAGGGTGCGCGGCGTTCCAGGCGTCGACGATCTTGGTCGTCTCCTTGATCGTGCCCGGTTGGAACGCGGAGCTGGAGAAGGACAACGTGATCTTCTCGCCGGGGGCTCTGGACTCCGCCGGCGATGAATCTCCACCACCACCCGCCGACACACATCCGGTCAGCGTCAGACTCGCGGCGAGCAGTGTGCTCACTGCTGCCACCAAACGTCGATACATGGAAACCTCCTCGAGTGGTTGTCGGTCAGCCCTTCACCGCTCCGGCCAGCAGACCGGAGACGAGCTTGCGTTGTGCGAAGGCGAAGACGATCAACGCGGGTAATGTCGTGATCAAGGCGCTTGCGGCCAGCGGTCCGAGACTGATCTGGCCTTCTGCGCCGACGAAGCGGGCGAGCAGCAGCGGTGCGGTCTGCCGATCGGGACTGGTGATGATCACCAGAGCGAAGAAGAATTCGTTCCAGGCCGAGATGAAGGCGAACATCCCGGTCGCCACCAGCCCGGGGACGAGTAACGGAAAGACGATCGCAGACAGCACGCGGAGCTTGGTCGCACCGTCGATCGCAGCGGCCTCCTCGAGATCGCCCGGGATCGCGGCGACGTAGCCCTGCAGCATCCACAGCGTGAACGGCAATGCCCACACCACATAGACGATCACCAGGCCGGGCAGGGAGTTGAGCAGGCCCAGATTCTTCAGCACGATGAAGACCGGGATCACGATCAGCACGAACGGGAACAGCTGGCTGACCAGGATCCAGCCGATCGCCGCGGTCCGGACCTTGCTGCGGAAGCGGGCGATGGCGTACGCCGCCGGCACGGCGATCACCGTCGTGATCACCGAAGTGCAGATCGCGACCAGGAACGAGTTGATCAACGCACGCCCCAACTTCTCCTGCTGCAGTGCGGTGCTGAAGTTGCTCAAGGTGGGCTGAGTGGGCAGCAAGGTCGGATCCAGTCTGGCGAACTCCGGTGCGGACTTGAAGGCCGTGGATACCAACCAGAACAAGGGAAAGCCGAGGAAGACGATGTACGCCGCGAGGGCGATGTACTGACCGACGCGGGTCCGGATCCTGGGCCTCATGAGGTCTCCCGCATGGTCCGGTAGAGGTAGCCGGCCATGATCGCGACGACCACGAGCACCATCGCGTTGCCCAGCGCCGAGGCATAGCCGAAGTTGCCGCCCTGGAAGGCAGTGTTGTAGGCGTACAGCATCGGCAGCATCGTCCGGCCGCCCGGGTTCCCGCCGGTCAGGACGTACACCAGACCGAACTCGTTGAAGTTCCAGACGAAGTTCAGGGAGGTGATCGCGACGACCACCGGCCGGATCGCCGGCAGGGTGACGTGCAGGAACCGCTGCCAGCTGCCGGCCCCGTCGATGGCTGCCGACTCCTGCTGAGCCGGATCGACATTCTGCAGACCGGCGAGCAAGGCGATGGTGGTCTGCGGCATCCCGGCCCAGACGCCGACGACGATCACCGCCGGGAGGGCAGTGGAGAAGCTGCCCAGCCAGTTCACGTTGTCGCTGATCAGATGGACTTTCCGGGCGAACTCGTTGAGGATGCCGGCGTCGGGGTGATAGATCAACTTCCACAGCACGCCGACGATCACCGACGGCATCGCCCAGGGAATGAGGGCCAGCGGTCGGACCAGCCACTGCAGCCGGAGGCCCGAGTTGAGCAGCAGCGCCAGGCCGAGGGCCAGCAGGAACTGCAGGATCGTCACACTGAACGCCCACACCAGCCCGATCCGGAAGGAACTCCAGAACGGTACGTCGGTGAGCAGGCGCTTGTAGTTCTCCAGTCCGTTGAAGTGCGGGATGATGCTGTAGCCGGCTTCGGCGTCGGTGAACCCGAGCCAGATGCCGTTCAGAAGCGGATAGACGCTGAACAGTGCGACCGGAACCAAGCTCGGCAACAACAGCAGCCACATCTGCCGACGACTCCGCCGCTGGGCAGTGGAGACCGCGAACGCCATTCAGACCCCCTCGTCCTGGCCGCAAGTCGTAAACGTTTACAGTTCGATCATGATGCCCGTGCGTCAGATGCCTGTCAAGACCTGCGAGCGACCAATCGATCTCGCGCAGGAGTGGTGCGTGATCAAGATCAACTTCGTGCAACTCCTTCAGATGCAGGGAATGCGCATCGGCCGGCCGTGGTCGCGCTGCCGGGATATGATCCGGAGCTGGCGTACTCCTGCGTGCCGATCACACTCGGTCTGAGCCGGTCGTAGCAGAGAACCGGCAACTCGACATCAGGTCTGACCGTCGGCGGTTGGCCGGCGGAGAGGAATCAGTTTCCTTCCGCTGCGGCGCCCAGGTCGTACGTGTCGGGCCGACCTGGCGGAAGGACGCCGAGTTGGAATGGTTGTACGCGGTCGTCAGCGCAGCCGCCCACCAGGCGCCTCAGTTCATCGCGCCGATGCCTGCCGCGGCCGCTATCTGGTTCGTCATCGCAGGCGCCCGGTCAGCCTGTGGGCATTCGTCGAAGGCGACTGGGCCGCTCCCGAAGGCGACCATCAGTTTGGCCAGACAGCGAATCTGTTGGCTCGGCTGCACGAGGTTGTCGCCGGACTGAACGTGTCCACCGCACGGCCGACCGTGCCACATCCGGGCAGCACGTCATCGCCGTTGCTGGCCGCCCCCGACCTCGACGCTTGGATGGATCGGCTCCGCAGCAGACATCAACGTCAGCATCCGCTGCACAGCGACTTCCATCGGGCCAACGTCCTTGTCCAGGGCGCAGGACCGGTCCCGAAGGATGATCAACGGCAATGCCGGTTCAGCGGAGATCCCGGCGCATGATCAGCCGTGGCATTCTGCTGGCCACGGCGTCGGTGCTGCCGACCACGGTGAATCCTGCGGCGTCGAACATCGACTTCGTCCCGACGAATGCCATCGTCACGTCCATCCGACCCGGCGGGTCGACCGGATGTGCCTCCACTGCGGGCGCGCCGTGCGAGGCGGCGTAGTCGACCGCACCCTGCAGCAGGTGGCCGGTGACGCCCTGTCGCCGATGACCCGAGCGGACGACCACGCAGACGATGCTCCACACCGGGAGATCGTCCACGGGTCGGATCAATCGTGAGTTGGCCAGCCGGGTGATCTCGGCGCGCGGCCCGATGTTGCACCAGCCGACCGGCATCCCGTCACGGTAGGTCACCACCCCCGGCGGATGGTCCCGTTCGCACAAGCGCCGCATCGCCTGCTCTCGACTGCCGCCGCCGAGTTCTTCGATCTCGCGGGCCCGCAGTCGGTGCGACAGACACCAGCAGTGGTTGTCCCGTCGGTTGCGATTGACGATGTCGGCAAAGTCGTCGAACCGATCCGGCGTCAACGGATGTGTCTCCCAGCCCATGCCGAACACTTCAGCACAACCCACCGACAACAGCTGCCCTGCCGGGTCGGCAGTGACGCCGTCCTGGTGGATCGTCGGGCGATGCCGGCGGCGCCGGGTGTCCGAGGTATCGGCCGGTGCAGTACTGCGACGTCGCTACCTGTGGCTGCTGATCGGTCAACGCGCAGCGGCCACTCGCGCACGTCGGCGCAGCAGATGTGAGCGCTCCGAGGCGTTGCCGCAGAGTGTGATCGCGATATCGAAGGATTGCAGCGCTTCATCGGCCCTGCCCGCACGTGCGAGCAGTTCGGCCCGGGTTGCCGGTAGCCGGTGATGGGGGAGTGCGGCGTCCTGGAGGGCAACCAGTCCGGCGTCCGGGCCGGCCAGCTCGGCGATTGCGACCGCGCGGTTGAGCCGCACGATCGGCGAGTCGGCGAGGTCGAGCAGTTCGTCGTAGCGCTGCACGATCCGATCCCACGCCGTGTCTGCGGCGGAGGGTGCGATCGCGTGTTCTGCCGCGATCAGGGCCTGGACCAGATGGCGTCCTGGCGCAGCGTCGGTCAGCGGTTCCAGGATGGCCAGAGCCTCGGTGATCTCGTCGTAGCGCCACAGATTGCGATCCTGATCGGCCAGCAGGACAAGCTCCCCGTCACGGACGCGAGCAGCTCGACGCGAATGCTGGAGCAGCATCAGGGCCAGTAGAGCGTCGAGTTCGGTATCGGCGGCCGGGATGAGTGAACGAAGAACCCGGACCAGCCGGATCGCTTCTCCTGCGCTGTCGGACCGCAGCACGTCGGGTCCGGAACCGGGCGCGTAGCCGGCGGTGAAGGCGAGGTAGGCAACATCGGCAGCGACTCCGACCCTGCCCGACAACTCGGCGGCTGCAGGGAGAGTGAAATCTGCCCCCGCCAGTTTGCGTCTGGCTCTGGTCAATCGCGCGGCCATCGTCGCCTGGGGCAGCAGGAACAGACGAGCGATATCGGCCGTGGACACGCCGAGCACCAGTCTCAGGGTCAGGGCGGCCGCGGCCTCACGGGTCAGCCGCGGGTGCGCGCACAGCAACACCAGTCGCAGTCGCTCGTCCAGAAGTTCGTCGCCCGGGTCGGCCATCACTCGCTGCGCTGAGGCAGCAAGCTCGGCGTCGACCACCAACAGCGGTAGGCGGCGCACCAGCACCGCCTCCGAACGAAGCCGATCGGTGATCCGTCGGCGCGCCGTCGTGAGGAGCCAGGCGGCGGGATTGTCGGGCTCGCCGCCACTCGACCAGGTACGCGCGGCCGCTTCGAAGGCATCGGCGAGCCCGTCCTCGGCCAGGTCGAGACGGCGATACCGCGCGACGAGCAGGGCCAACAATCTGCCCCACTCCTCGCGCAGCAACCGTTCGATCATCAGCCGGGTCAGCCCTCGGCGTCCTCGCTGTGGTCGACCGCCGCCCGCACCTCGATCGCCCCGTCGGTCTCTGCGAGCAGCGCGCTGACCTCGAGCAGGTCGTCAAGATCGTCGGTTTCGACGAGATAGAACGCACCGAGTTGCTCGACGGTCTCGGCGTACGGCCCGTCGGTCACTGCCACGCTGCCGTCAGGACCCTTCGTGATCTTCTTGGTGTTCGGTGACGGCATCAGCTCTTGACCGCCGGTCAGTCGATGTCCACGGGCAGCGAGCAGCCGCGCGAACTCCTCGTGCTTGGCGAAGACCGAGGACTGTTGCTCGGTCGTCATCTGCTCCCAAGCGTTCTCGTCTCCGGTCAACAGAACGACATAGGTGGTCATGCTGCAATCCTTCCGCTCATTGGTGGCATCTGTCATGGCGATGACGTGTCAGCACGGCGGAAATCGACAACCTGCTCAGATCGCGGGAGAAATCGCGTCGGTCTGGTCCCAGGCGCGCGGTGTCAGGTCCGGCCGGCTGTGGGTGTAGCCGTTGGTCAGCAGCGGGGAGGAGATGATCATGTCGGCAGTGGCGACGTTGCAGGCCATCGGGAGATTCCAAACCGCGCCGATCCGGAGCAGCGCCTTGACGTCGGGATCGTGCGGCTGCGCCTCCAACGGATCCCAGAAGAAGATCAGGATGTCCAGTGCGCCTTCGGCGATCCGCGCCCCGATCTGCTGATCACCGCCGACCGGCCCGGACAGGAAGCGGTGCACCGGCAGGCCGAGCTCGAACTCCAGCATCGTCCCGGTCGTGCCGGTCGCATACAGCTGATGCTGGGCCAGCGTTCGACGGTTGTACTCGGCCCACTGCAGCAGATCGGTCTTCTTGTTGTCGTGGGCCACGAGGGCGATGTGGCGTTGCGCGATCTCGGACATCGGCTGGCTCCTTCATGCGTGTGTTGATTGCCAGCCCCGTCGCAAGCGCAGGTCGAGGACCAAATATAGCCCGGGTGTGGCGATCCGGAAGGGGTTGCACGACGGATGGTGATGATCTCCAGCGTGGCATCGGTCACAGATCGGCCGCCTCACCTCGGAGCTGTTGGACGTGATCGTTCGGCGCGCCGGTCAGGGCCAGTCGTCGAGAAAGGCTGAAGGTACGACGTCGATCATGGCCGGCGCCGGGTGGACTCCCGTTCGATCACTCGACCGTGCAGGACGGTGCGGGATGAGGCCGGACGGCCGTTCGTGATCACTGCGTGCATCGTCTGGGCTGCGGATCGGCCGAGCTCGAACTTGGGGATCGTGAAGGTCGTCAGGGGAGGGGACAGCAGACTGCTCTGCTCCACGTTGTCGGTGCCGACGATCGAGATGTCGTCCGGGATCTTCAAGCCTGCTTGGCTGATCGCCTGGTAGGCACCCATTGCGCTCTTGTCGCTGACCGCGTAGACGGCGCTCGGCGGTTCGGCCAGCGCCAACAGCTGCTGCATCTGCTGATGGCCCTTGCTCCTGCTGTCGGCCTGCTGTGCCGGCATCAGGTCGGGGTCGGGAACGATGCCGGCCTCGAGCAGCGCGGCCTGGTAGCCGCGGCGCCGATCGATCAGGCTGATGTAGCGGGTGGAACCGACCAGCATCCCGATCCGGCGGTGGCCCAGGTCCAGCAGATGCCGGGTGGAGCGATAGCCGGCGGTGAAGTTGTCGGCGACGACGGCATGGATGTCGGTGTCGATGTCGAGGTAGTTCTCCAACAGCACAACGGGAATCCCGGCGGCCAGGATCTGCTCGACGGCGGCCTGGTCGATGTCGCCGCCGTTGGCAACGATCATGCCGTCCACATCGCGGCCCATCAGTGATCGCAGATCGGACAACGGGTCGTCGTCGGGACGGTAGAGGTGCAGCAGCATCTGCATCCCGAGGTCGCGCAGTCCGTCGCTCACACCGGAGACCACCTCAGCCATGAAGCCGTCCTGGGCCGCTGCCGGCGAGAGCGTCTCCATCACCAGACCGATCAGCGGTGTCGCCGGCTTGCGGTCCGACGCCTTGGGGCGTGCCACGTAGTCGAGTGATTCGATGGCCTGCAGGATCTTCTTGCGGCGCTGTTCGGACACCCCGGGCTTGCCGTTCAGCACCAGCGAGACCGCCGACAGCGGCACTCCTGCCTCGGTGGCGACATCACGCAGTGTGATGGCCGCGCGCCCCTTGGCGGTGCCGGCTGCCGACTGCTCGTCCGACGATTCTGTCCCGAGCGATCGCACCTCGTTCATCGCCTCTCATCCAGGTTCCGAGAGCGTCACTCTACCGCCAGAACAGACGAGAACAAATGCCGTGTGTTCTGAGAAAGACGGCGCAGTGTTCTTGTGAACAGGCAGCGAACTGTTCTAGCGTGTGCGAACGTCCGGTCCGGCCCCGCCGGGCCGCCAGAACAGCCAGCCACGTTCTGTCAGTCAGTCCCGTCCGCAGTCAGTGAGGTCTCATGGGTGATCGGCACGCCGTCGTCGATATCGCAACATCGCAACAGAGCTCGGCCTATTCCGCCGATGTTTTCGGACACTTCATCGAGCACTTCCACCGCCAGGTCTATGGCGGCATCTTCGATCCCGGCTCACCCCTGAGTGATCATCGCGGGTTCCGCCAGGATGTGATCGAGGCGGTTCGTGATCTTGCCCCGTCGGTGGTGCGCTGGCCGGGCGGTTGCTTCGTCTCGGACTACCACTGGCTCAACGGTGTCGGCCCACAGCGGCGTCCGCATTACGACAAGGCATGGCGAGTGACCGACCCGAATTCCTTCGGGACTCGGGAATTCGTGGAGTGGTGTCGCGCCATCGGTGCAGCGCCGTACATCTGTACCAATGCGGGCACCGGCACGGCCGAGGAGATGAGCGACTGGGTCGAATACTGCAATCTGGCCGCGGGAGCGGGCCGGTGGAGCGATCTTCGCCAGGAACACGGCGACGTCGACCCGCTGACGGTGCCGTACTGGAGCATCGGCAACGAGAACTACGGATCCTGGGAGATCGGCGCCAAGACGCCGGACGAGTGGGCGAATCTGGTCCGCGAGTCGGCCAAGATGATCCGCCGGGTCGATCCGTCGGTCCGATTGCTGACCGCAGCGCGGGCCGATCTGGACTGGACACTTCCGCTGCTGCAGGCTGCCGGTCCGTATGTGGACATGGTCTCCATCCACGGCTACTGGGATCGGCTCGCCCAGGTGGATGCCCCGATCGACTACCTGACGGCGATGTCGCGCTCGCTGCAACCCCAGGACGATATCCAACGGACGGCCGACATCATCGGCGCAGCGGGTTACGCCGGACAGATCGGCATCGCCTTCGACGAGTGGAATCTGCGCGGCTGGCATCATCCCGACGGTACGTCCGCCGCAGCAATCGCCGCGCGCGACCGCAACGACGACAACAGCACCTACACGATGGCCGACGCGATCTTCTCGGCGTCCTTCTTGAATGCGTGCCTGCGCAGATCCGACGTCGTCAAGATGGCCAATATCGCGCCGACGATCAACACCCGCGGCCCGCTGTTCGTCCATCCCGACGGAATCGTCAAGCGCAGCACTTATCACGTGCTGTGGATGTACGCCCAGCTGCTCGGCAAACGCGTGCTGACCAGCGCTGCCGGGAGCCCGGAGCTGACGTCGGCCGGCGTACCCGTCATCGATCAGCTGGCCACCGTCGACGAGAGCGGTCGTCGGATCAGTCTGGTGTTGATCAACAAGTCTCCGGACGCCGCGGTCGGATGCGAGGTCAGGATCGCCGGGCATCGGTTGGACGGCGTGCACGCCGCGACGGTGCTGGACGCCCCGTCGACCGACAGCTACAACGACATCGATCATCCCGACCTGGTCGTGCCACGTACCGACAAGATCAACTTCGTCGATGGCCGTGTCCTGCTCGCGCCCCACTCGGTGACCGTCTGCCAGATCGATCTGCCGCTCCCGTATCCGGCAGGCGAAACCGACGAGGTCGGACTCGACGGGCCGTGGCAGCTCGGGCTGACGGGATGGAGTCGGAACGGCTGAGCCGTACCGGACCAACCCTTCGACGAGCTCAGGGCCCTTCGGCGAGCTCAGGGTCCTTCGGCGAGCTCAGGTCGGCCAGAACGACGCAGAACAAAGGAGTCTGTATGAGTCCACTTCCTCCGATACCGGCGCCTGCCGGGTCTCGGCTCAGTCGCCGAGCGTTGATCGGTGGCCTGGCAGGATTGGCTGCCGCCGGCGCCGCCGGTTGCACCCCTGACGTCTATGGGCGCCGTGATCATCCGCCCCAGCCCACCGATCCGGTGGACATGGAGGAGGAGCTGCAGAAGCCGGCCAAGATCACCTTCTGGGCGTGGACCCCGGGCATCGATACCCAGGTGGAACTGTTCCAGAAGCGCTATCCACAGATCGAGGTCGAGCTGGTCAACGCCGGGCAGGGCCCCGCCCAGTACCAGAAGCTCAGGACTGCGCTCAGCGGGGGAGGTGCGCCCGACGCGGCGCAGATCGAATTCGCCTACCTGCCGTCCTTCATGATCACCCGGGATCTGCTCGACCTGACCCCGTACGGGGCGCGTGAGATCAAGGACGACTTCGTCGACTTCGCCTGGAATCAGGTCGCCGTCAATGATGGGGTGTACGCGATTCCACAGGACTCCGGGCCGATGGGGATGCTGTATCGATCAGATGTCTTCGACAAGTACGGTCTGACCGTCCCGGTGACCTGGGACGACTTCGCCGAACAGGCCGAGCGACTGCGGTCGCAGACCAAGGGCGTCTCGATGACGAACCTGCTGCCGAACGATTCGATGTCGGCGCTCGGGATGATGCAACAGGCCGGATCGGAACCGTTCTCGATCGCCTCACAGACCACGATCGGGCTGAAGCTCGACGACGCCGGCGCCCGAAAGTGGGCAGACTACTGGACGCCGTTGCTGCAAGAGGGTTTGATCTCCGCCGATCCCGGGAGCAACAACGACTGGTACCAGGCGATGGCGAGCGGCCGCTATGCAACCTATATCGCGGCCGCCTGGGGACCCGCCTATCTGCAAGGCTCCGCGGCCAGCAGCGCCGGCAAGTGGCGAGCCGCGCGACTACCGCAATGGGCGCCGGACCAGGATGTGGCCGGCAACTGGGGAGGGTCGACGACGGCCGTGATGGCCGGCTCGAAGTATCCGGCCGCAGCCGCAGGCTTCGCCGAATTCATCAATCACGATCCCGAGTGCGCGCGGCTCTTCGCCAGCAAACAGCTGCTGTTCCCGGTGTTGAAGTCGTTGCTCGCCGACCCGTCCTTCACCCAGCAGGAGGTGGACTTCTACGGCGGCCAGAAGGTGTTCGATCTGTTTTCCAAGATCTCCGACACGGTTCCGCACGAGTACCAGTGGAATCCGTTCATGGCTTTTGTGAACACCGAGTTCAACCAGGTCCTCGGCGGCGCGATCAGTGCGCGCACCGATCTCGTCGATGCACTGCGCACGCTGCAGGACGACGTCTTGACCTATGCACACAAGCAGGGATTCACGGTCGAATCATGACGACACAGCAACAGACCTTCCGGACCGCCCAGCGGGTGGGAGACCGGCCACGACCGGGCCGGCGACGGCGCCGCCGCGGCGGCGCGACACCGTACCTGTTCATCGCGCCGTTCATGTTGATCTTCCTCGCCATGTTGGTGGTGCCGTTGATCTTCGCCGGCTATCTGAGTCTGTTCACCACCAAGCTGGCGACCGGCACCGAGTTCGTCGGGCTGGTCAACTATGCCGAGGCCCTGACCGATCCAGCCTTCCTGGGTGGAGTCGGCCGGATGATCCACTACCTGCTGGTCCAGGTCCCGGTGATGCTGGTGCTGTCGATGGTCGCCGCGCTGGTGTTGGACAGTGGCCTGTTGAGGTTCCCGAAGCTCTTCCGGATCCTGATCTTCATCCCGTTCGCTGTTCCCGCCGTCGTCGGCGCCGTGATGTGGGGCTACCTGTACGGCGCGCATGTCGGTCCGTTCGCTCAACTGGCCCAGGCCATCGGCTGGCCGGCACCGGGATTCCTCACCCGTGGTGGGATCGTCTACTCGATCGCCAACATCGCGGTCTGGGAGTTCGTCGGCTACAACATGATCATCTTCTATGCCGCCTTGAAGGCGATCCCACCGGTCCTCTACGAGGCGGCGGCCATCGACGGAGCCGGACCGATCCGGACCGCGTTGTACGTCAAGGTGCCCCAGCTGCTGCCGGCGCTGTTCCTCACCGCACTGTTCTCTCTGATCGGCTCGTTCCAGTTGTTCAACGAGCCGAATGTGCTCACCCCGCTGGCACCGACGGCGATCGGCCGGGACTGGACACCCAATCTGTACGCCTACAACCTTGCCTTCGTCGATCAGCGGGTCGAGTACGCCTCGGCGATCTCGTTCGTGCTCGGTGCGGTGATCGCCGTTGCCTCGATCGTCTTCATGTTGATCACGACCCGGCTCCGGAGGAGGACCGCATGACCGCCGCCGTCCCGACCTATCTCGCCGGCAAGGATCCGGCCGCCCGCCGTCGGTCCGCGGTACTGCCGACGGTGTTCATGATCATCGTCGTCATCTACTGCGCGACACCGCTGCTGTGGTTGCTGGTGTCGGCAACGAAGTCCAATGACGGCCTGTTCAATTCCTTCGGCTTCTGGTTCGCCGACGACGTCCAACCTGGCCGCAACCTGCACGACCTGTTCGCCTACAAGGACGGCATCTTCATCCGCTGGATGCTGAACACCCTGCTCTACTCGGCGGTCAGCGCCGGTCTGGCGGCGATCTTCGCCACCATTGCCGGCTACACGTTCTCGCTGTTCACCTTCAAGGGCAAGAACCTGTGCTACGTCCTGATCCTCGGTTCGATCATGGTCCCGACGACGGCCTTGGCGATCCCCACCTATGCGCTGTTCACCCAGGTGGGCATCGTGGACACGCCGACGGCCGTCATCCTGCCCTCACTGCTCAGCCCGTTCGGCTTCTTCCTGATCAAGGTCTACGCCGACAGCTCGATCTCCCGTAGCGTGGTGGAGAGCGCTCGGATCGACGGAGCGAGCGAACTGCGGATCTTCGTCAGTATCGCCTTCCGCATCCTGATGCCGGCCTTCGTGACGGTGCTGCTGTTCGCCATCGTGACCGCCTGGAACAACTACTTCGTCCCGTTGGTCATGCTGAACACCGAGAAGCTCTACACCGTCGTGGTCGGGCTGGCGCAGATCAATGCCACCGCGAACGCCGGCGGCGGTGCTCAACCGCTGTTCAACCTGGTCACCATCGGGTCGCTGGTGGCCATCGTTCCGCCGATCATCGCCTTCATCCTGCTGCAGCGCTACTGGGAGAGCGGCCTGTCCTCAGGATCGGTGAACGAGTGACCCGATCCCGTCTCCCGTCACCACTCGGACCGGGGCACAGAGGTCGCGCCCTGTCTTGACCCCGATTCGACCGATTGCTACTGTCCGACTGTTCTTTTGCTCAGGTAGTGCGCAAATGCTCAGGGGATGCGATGGCAAGTGGCGAGCAGCGAGCGCTGGTTCGCGCCGCGGTGTTGTATTACCGCGAGGGATACACCCAGGCGGAGGTTGCCCGGCACCTCGGCGTCTCCCGTGCCACCGCGGGGCGGTTTCTGCAGCGTGCCCGGGATGCCGGGGTCGTGCGGATCGAGATCGTCTCGCCGGTCGCGCGGCAGGTGGACACCGAGCTGCGGCTCGAACAGCTGTACGGGCTTGAAGAAGCCGTCGTCCTGGAGTCGGCGAATCCGGCCGGACACCCCGGTGTCGAACTCGGCCAAGGATGCGCCGAGCTGCTGGAGCGCCGGCTCGGGTCGAACTCGGTGCTGGGACTCGGCTGGCAGTCCGACCCGCGGGATCCGATCTCGCACCTTGCCCGGTTCCTCAAGGAGTCGGGCAAGCCCGGCAGCGTTCCGACGACGGTGACGGTCGCGCAGCTGGCCGGGGCGCTGCCGTCGCGGGGCAACCGGCGCAATCCGAGCCGCGAGGTGTCCGATGTCGCCGATGTCTTGGGTGCTCGGGAGTATCTGATTCCGGCTCCGTTGTTCGTCGACGACCCGGACACGACCCGCCGGCTGCTCGCCGACAGCGGCATCAGAGCGGCGATCGATGCCGCGGCCCGCTCCGATGTCTGTCTGTTCGGTGTGGGTGAGGTCACGGAGGCGACGCCGCTCTATGTCAACGGTTATCTCAGTGACGAGGATCTTGCCGAGCTGAGCGCACGGGGTGCTGTCGGGGACATCGCGGGCCGGTTCTATGACGCCGATGGCCGCCCCGTTCCTGGCGCTCTGGCCGAGCGGACCGTCGGCGTGACGCTGGAGGCTCTGGCGCGAGCGCCGATGCGAATCGCAACGGCGGCTGGTGCCTCCCGAGTCGAACCGTTGCGTGCCGCTTTCACTGGCGGACTGGCCAATGCTGTGGTGACCGATGTCCCCACGGCTGAGGGCCTGCTGGCCGCCGGCACCCCACAGAACTGATCCCGTACCGCCATCACAGGCCAAGGAGCTCGTGTGTTCAGACCCAACCGGTGGATCGCCCTGGCGTTGGCCGGCCTCTGTCTCGTTGTTGCCGGGTGCTCGCTCAACGGTCCGATCTCGAGTCCGTCGTCGGCCCCGCCACCCGCTGCCGAATCCGGGAAGGTGACCGCACCGCGGTCCGGCGGCAAGCTGAAGGTGGGCATTGCCTCGCGCGAGATCACCAACGACTACAACCGCGACATCATCGCCGGTGCCGCAGCGGTGTTCAAGAAGCACGGCGCGTCGGTCGTCACCACCAACGGCGGTGGGGACGAGACGACGCACGAGAACAACATCCGCAACCTGATCAATTCCGGCGTCGATGCGATCTTCATCCAGCTGGGCGACCCGGAGTCGCTGGCGCCGATCGTCCAGCAGGCCGAGCGACGTGGCATCACTGTCGTGACCGCGGGAATCGGTTCGGCCATCAAGGGCGCGGTGACCGACGTCGGGGGTGATGAGATGTTGATGGCCGAAATGGTTGCCCGGGCCCTCCTCGGAGCAATGGACTACCAGGGCGACCTGTATGCGTTCTGGGTCCCCGGCGCGCCGCTGCTGGAAACCAGGCTGAGGGTGCTGAAGGCAGTCGTCGCCGACTATCCCCAGGTGCGACTGCACCTGGAACCGACAGATCACAGTCCGGCGAAGGTGCAGAGCCAGATGCAGGCCGTGCTCACCGCACATCCGAAGCAGGGCTCGATATCCGGAGTCTGGGGAGCCTATGACCAGATGACGTCGGGCGCCGTACAGGCGATCCAGCAGGCGAATCGTCCGGAGATCAAGGTTGCATCGATCGACGGCGATCGGACCACGTTCTCGATGCTGTACGCGCGTAACAGCCCGTTCGTGGCGACAGTGGTGCAGAACGCTCAGCGGATCGGGAGCCTTGGCGCCACCGCCGCCCTCGACGCCCGGCGTGGGGAGAAACCGCCGAAGGCAACCTTCACCACGGCCTGGGTTGCGACCCGCAACAATGGGATCGCAGCCGCCGAGGAACGCTACGGGCCGTCGATCTGGAAGAGGATCCGACTTGACCCCGACGACATCCGCCGGCGTTGGCCACAAGATCAACAAGTTGTGGTTCAGCAGCCTGTAGTGCCCTCCGACGAGGGCCGCTGATGGCGACCGCCCAGCAGGACGGCGGACTGGCGTCGACCGCTGTCGATCATGGATCGGTTGTCGCCGCATTGCGCGACGTCACGGTCGCATTCGCCGAGACCACCGTGTTGCACGGTGTCGATCTCGACCTGCACCGTGGTCAGGTGCATGCAATCGTCGGGCAGAACGGTGCAGGCAAGTCGACACTGGTCAAGGCTCTGATCGGGGTCAACCGGCTGCGCGACGGCGAGATCCTGGTCGACGGCCGGCCCCGGCAATGGCGGGGTCCGCAGGACGCTCGCGCGGCCGGGCTGGAGATCGTCTTCCAGGACCAGCCGTTGGCCGCGCATCTGACGGTGCAGGAGAACATGTTCCTCGGCCGGGAGCCGATCGCGGCAGGCGTGCTGCTGGATCGCTCCCGGATGCGCCGCACGGTCGTCGAGGTGCTGGAGGAGATCGGCGCAGAATGTGGCCCCGACGATCTGGTCGATGATCTCACCCCGACCCAGCGAGTACAGATCTCGATCGCTGCTGCGCTGGCAGCATCGCCGAAGGTGCTGATCCTTGATGAGCCGACCGCAGCCCTGGGCGCCAAGGAGAGCGAGCCGGTCTTCGCGCTGATCAAGGCCGCGACCCGTCGTGGCGTCGCGGTGCTGTACATCTCCCATCGGCTCAAGGAGATCACCACACTCGCCGATCAGGTCACGGTGCTGCGTGACGGACGCCGCGTGCTGTCCTCGCCGGCCCACGAGCTGAGCACCGATGCCATGATCACAGCCATGGTCGGGGACCGGCTCGAGACGCTGTTCCCCGAGCGGACGGCGCCGTTGGGGGAGCCCTTGTTGACAGTGGATTCGCTACGATCGGACCCACTGGTGACCGATGTCAGCTTCACCGTCCGCGCCGGCGAGGTCGTGGGCCTGGCTGGCCTGGTGGGGTCCGGCAGCGGCGAGATCGTCGGCGCCCTCTTCGGCGATCGCCCGGCGGCCGGCGACGTCCGGATCGATGGGCGTCCGGCGCTGGGCGGTTCGCCCCGAGCTGCCGTCCGTCACGGGTTCGCGATGGTTCCGCCCGAACGCCGGACCGAAGCGGTGTTTGCCGGGCTGAGCCTGCGGGACAACATCGCCGCCGCCAGTCTTGAGGCGCACAGCCGTCTGGGGATCATGCGGCCCAAGGCCGAGGTCGACACCGCGCGCAGCGTGGTCGACCGTTTCCAGGTGGTCGCCCATGGTCTCAACCAGGACTTCGCGACCCTGTCCGGCGGCAATCAACAGAAGGCGATCGTCGGTCGGTGGATGGCTCGCGGCGGTCGGGTGTATCTGGTCTCGGAGCCGACGGCAGGCGTCGATGTCGGTGCCCGCATCGAGATCTATCGACATCTCGGCGGACTGGCCGAGAGTGGCGCCGCGGTGCTCGTCTCGTCAACCGACTTCGAGGAACTCGTCGGACTGTGCGACCGGATCCTGGTCGTCCGTGACGGTCGGATCGCCGACGACGTCGCCGCGGACGAGGTCGATGTCGAGCAGCTCACCGCGCTCGCCGCCGGTCCGGTGCCGCCATCGTCGGGCGAGCTCACCGGCGACGTCGATGATCGCCGCTCGGTGACGGAGCCGGCGCAGCATCGTCGATCGGGATCGGACGGGACTCGTTCGACCCCGGTCGGTGCACGGGTCCGACAGGTGTCTGTGCCGGCGGCGATGCTGGTCGTGCTGGCATTGCTGGTGATCGGGGCCCCGAATCTCCTGACCGGCGGTTCGATCCTGGACGTTCTGACACAGGCAGCTACGCCGGCATTGCTCGCCGTAGCGCTCGCCGTTGCCTTGGGGTCGGGTGCCTTCGACCTGTCGATCGGTGCGACCGCGCAACTTACGGCGAACCTCTCCGCGGTCGCCGTCGTGGCAGGAGTGCCTCCGGCCGTCGCGGTGGTGCTGGGGGTTCTGGTCGGTGCCCTTGTCGGGTTGATCAACGGGACGGTCGCCGGGGTGCTGCGGGTGCCGTCGTTCGTCGCGACCCTCGGGATGCTCTTCCTGCTCGTCGGGATCACGCTGGCTGTCAACGGCGGACTCACGGTCCCGATCCCGCGCAGTTCCGGCTTCCTGCTCCTGGGCCAGGGGTGGCTCGCTCACAGCGTTCCGGTGATCGTCCTGGCCGCCGTAGCCGCGGTTGCCGTGGTGACCCTGATCTGGCGAAGGGCAGTTCTCGGACTCCGGCTCCGTGCGGTGGGCGACGACGCCGCAGTCGCCGGATTGCGCGGGGTCCCGGTGCGACGAACGGCGCTGGCCGGGCTGCTGATCAGTGGCGCGCTGAGCGGGCTCGCCGGTGTCATGATCGCTTCGTACAGCAGTGGGTCGACGGCCAACGACAATTCCTTGACGCTGCTGGTGTCTGCCCTCGCGGCGGCGTTCCTCGGGGCATCGATGACCAGAGGGTTGTTGTTCGATCCGGCCTTGGCCGCTGTCGGCGCACTCTTCGTGACGGCTGTCGGCGTCGGGTTGATCGCCAACGGCCTTCCGGACCAGCTTCTCACCGGTGCGCAGGGCCTCGCACTGCTGTTCGCCGTGCTGGTCGCGGTGCTCCGCCGGCGACGATTGGGACAGGTGGCGATCTTCTGATGACCGAGCTCGGCGTCGACGGCGGCGCACGCAACCGGCTGGCTCAGCTACGACAGGGATGGTGTACCCGGTTGGCAAGCCTGTCCGTGCTGCTGGGAATGGTGGTCGTGCTGATCATGATCGAGATCGCCCGACCGCTGTTCCTGACCGGCGGCAACCTTGCCGCGATCGCCGTCGACGCGACGGTGCTCATCGTGATCGCTGCCGGCCTGTCCCTGGTGATGGGGATGCGGGGCATCGACCTGTCGATCGTCGCTGTCGCCGACCTGTCCGGCTACCTCGCGGCGTCCCTGCTGCTCTCCGGGTCGTCGTTCACGACCGCAGTCCTCGCAGCACTGGTTGCGGCCCTGCTCGTCGGGATCATCAACGGCCTGCTGGCCGGCTACCTCGGCGTGCCGGCCATCGTCGCGACCCTCGCCATGAATCTGTTGGTAACTGCCGCCGTCCTGGTGTTGTCGGACAACGGCACTCCGCAACAGCTGTTCACCGCGCCGCTGGAACTGGTGCGGCCGATGCTGATCTTCGGATCGGACTCCTGGGGTCCGTTCCGGCTGCTCGTTGTCGTGGCGGTCATCGTTGTCGCAGTGATCTGGTTCCTCAGCCGCAGAACGGTATGGAGCCGTCGTGCCGAACTGGTGAACGCGAACGCGCGTGCCGCTGACCTGTCCGCGGCCCCGGTGCGCGCCACATTCGCTATCGGTTTCGTCCTTTCGGGTCTGCTGGCCGGTGTGGCCGGGATCATGCTCACCGCTCGAACCGGACTTGCGGTGCCGGGCTCGGCCGAACCGTTCCTGCTCGAAGCCTTCAGCGCCGTCTACCTCGGCTCGATCGCTGCTCCGAGCGGCCGGGTCCGGGTGCTGTGGACCGTCGTCGGTGCGATCTTCGTGACCATGCTCGGCAACGGTCTCGTGCTGCTCGGTCTGGGAGCGGAGTGGCGGTATGTGTTGAACGGGATGTTGATCTTGGTCGCGCTGACGTTGGGACTTCTGCGCCGCAGATCAACGCGGTAGTCGGCATGGTCGATGAATGAACAGGGCAACGCTATGAGTGAAGGGTGGACAGGTATGGCAACCACAGTGGATGCGCACAATCACGTCGGAGTACGGCATGGCGAGAGTCAGACGGGTGATGAGCTGATCGCGCGGATGGACGCCGCCGGCGTCGACCGCGCGTGCGTGTTCCCGTTCGTCGAGGGGGTGTTCTCCAACGACGATGTCGACGATGCGCTGCAGGGTCATGAAGATCGACTGATCCCGTTCCTCGCCGTGAACCCGTGGTCTCAGCAGGAGGCCGTCGCCGAGGTGCATCGACGTGCCGACAAGGGATACCGCGGCGTCAAGCTGCACCCGACCTTGCACGGTTATCACCTCTCCGACCTCGGTTTGGTCGGACCGGTGCTGGACGCGATCCGGGAACGCGAACTGTTGATCATCGCGCACGGCGCCTCCGACCTGCGCAACGCGCCGCCGGAATTCGCCTTGGCCGCCACGGCCTACCCGGAGATCCCGTTTCTGATGGCCCACAGCGGAACGTTCTGGTCCCACGGTCAGGCGATCCGACTTGCCGCGGACATCCCCAACCTGTATCTGGAGACTGCACGGGTGCCGATCTTCGAGGCCAGCGAGTCGGTCCGGCTGCTCGGACCGGAGAAGGTCATCTGGGGAACAGATTCGCCGTATGTGAACTACACGATGGAGTTCCAGAAGATGCAGCAGGTCGCCGACTCCGATGCGGCCCGAGCACTCGTGCTGGGCGGCAACCTGCTGCGCCTGCTGCGAATGGACTGAGTCGGCTGGCTGACCTCTCACGACGCACGAGACGGATATCGAGCCCGTCGCGCGGCGTGGCCCGAGGGCGTG
Source organism: Microlunatus soli (assembly GCF_900105385.1). Lineage (NCBI taxonomy): Bacteria > Bacillati > Actinomycetota > Actinomycetes > Propionibacteriales > Propionibacteriaceae > Microlunatus > Microlunatus soli. The sequence goes on from NZ_LT629772.1 coordinate 5,327,860, forward strand.
CGCACGGCATCCCGGAGGACTACGATCCAGCAAAGGTCAACAGCTGCAGTTCGTCGCCCAACTCTGCGCTCGCGACAAGGTCCAAACCGGCCGCGCCGGCCAGGGTCTCGTACTCGGTTCGCGTCCGTTCGCCGCCGCCGAAGACGGTGTACAGCTGCAGATCGAAGGTCAGGTCGTGGTCATGATCATCGGCTGACGGCAGTCGTTCGATCACGTGCACCGGGGCGTCGCCGGCTGCTGCGGCGACCCGACGGAGCACCGCGACGCACTCGGCGTCCGGCCAATCGTGCAGTACCTGGGCCAACAGATAATGGCCGCCTCCGGTGGGCACTGTCTCGAAAAAGCTCTGCTCGACGATCCGGACCCGGTCGATCGTGCCGCTGTCGGTGAATCGTTGCCGGGCACGGGCTGCGGTGGTCGGCAGTTCGACCAGGGTCCCGTGCGCCCGGGGCGCGCTGAGCAGCAGTCGATCCAACAGCGTTCCGGTGCCGCCACCGACGTCGATCAGTTCACCATCGGTGATCTTGAGTTGGTCGACCACCTGATCGGCCCACGCGTCCGACCAATCGGAGAGAGCGGCGTCGAAGCTCGCACCGAGTCGTTGATCATCACCGAGGGTCTGCCAGAACGAGGCACCGGTCGCCCGCTCGAAGCCTGAGCCTTCGGTACCCAGTGCATGCAGCAACCCCGGCCAACCGTCGTCCAGCCGGGCATAGCCGCTGGCGCGGTCCAGTCGCAGATGAACGAACTCCTCGGTGAGGATCGCGCCCAGTGGTGTGAGGCCGACCGCACCGATTGCCGAAAGGGTGAAGTAACCCTCGTGTGCCAGCAGCCGGATGATCTTGGTCAGCCCGCGAGGGCGGACACCGACCCGGTCGGCGAGCTGATCGATGTCGATGGTCCGATCGGCGACCAGCTCGGCGATGCCGAGGGTGACGGCCGCCCGCACCGCGTAGGGGAATGCCAGGTCGACCCGTTCCCGCAACCGCATCTGGGCCCTGGCCGACTCGTGCTGTCCCTGGCCGGCCCGCCAGTAGCCGGCGACGTCCAGGTGATCGCGGTCGATCCCGCGATCGTCACGGAACCAGCGACGGATCGGTCGCAGCATCGACGCTTCTCCGGCCGCCCACGCATAGACCCGACCCGGTAGCCAGCGAGCAGCCCGGACCGCATCCAGCACGGCATCCGGGGACGGCGTCCGGTCCCGGTGGATCCAGCTGATCTCCAGTTCGGTGCGATGCTCCAGGATCTGCTCATCGGCGGACGAGGGGACCGACACCACGGCCGTCACCGGCGTGCCGGCCGGTAGCTCCTCGATCCGCCGCGCGATCGCCGGGAGGGCTGTCTCATCGCCCACCAGGAAGAACCAGTCGATGTCATCGGGAAGCACCGTGGTGCCCCGCGGCCCGGCGACCAGGATCCGATCTCCTGGCCTCGCCGTGTCCGCCCACTCGGCGGCCGGTCCGCCCTGGTGCCGGACGAAGTCCAGCTCCAGTCGTCCGGTCGCCGGGTCGTAGCGACGTGGTGTGTAGTCCCGGGAACGGTCCAGCGCCTCGGCCGACCAGTCCAGGTGCCCGTCCTGTTGTACCGGCGTCGGTACCGGCGCACCGGGGATGATCAATTTGACGTGGTCATCGGCATTGTCGGTGTGGAAGGGGGTGATCGCGAATCCGTTGTTCTCGAAGGCTCCGAGCTGATCACCGCCGAGTACGACCCGCTGCATCGCCGGAGTCAGCCGAAACGACTCGAGGACCTCGAGTTCGCGGATGAAGATCGGGAACGACTTCTGGGTGCGACCTGGCATGGAGTCACTTCACCTTCGACGCGAGCGGACCGAGCTGGGGGACGAGATTGTTGATCGACCACTGCAGGTTGGCCGGCGTCGGCCGCGCCAGGGACCAGGCCAGCGGCGAGGTGTCGCCCTCGGGCAGCAGACCGAGGTAACGCTTGTCGCGGACGGCGGGAATGCTGGCGAACAGCCTGTTCGTCTCCATCTTCCTCCGGTCGGCCGCGCCGCCGTTGAAGTTCACCACCAGCAGATCGCTGTCCAGCAGGGAGAGTTGTTCGGTGCCGACCTGTGGCCGTTCGCCGGTGAACTTGTCGGCGTGATCGGCCGGGTCGAAGTCGAGCTCGCCGAACAGCGTCTCGCCCGGCGATCCCTTGCCGTTGTAGAACGTGATGCCGTATTCGGCGCCATAGTTGATCGCGAAGCTGATCGATGTGCCGGCGAATTCGGGATGGTCGGCCTTGGCCTGGGTGATCAGGTCACGGGTCGAGGCGATCTGTTCCTCGGCCTCGGCGGTGCGATTGAGTGCCGTCCCGATCAACCGGATCGATTGTTGCCAGTCGAACTGGGTGCTCGCCGGCTGCTTCTCGAAGGCGACCACCGGGGCGATCTGGGACAGCTTCTCGTAATGCTCCTTCAGGGCGGTGTCGGAGGTGGCGATGATCACGTCCGGGCGACTCGCGGCGACCTGCTCCAAGGGGAGTTCGCTGTCGGACCTGCCCTGATACTGCTTCTCGATCTTCGACCGGTCATCGGCGTCGATCCACGGCCACTGCAGCTGGAAGTCCGGGGCCAGGACCGGGATCACATCGAGCGACAGCACATTCTCGGTGTCGCCGACCTGACCGGCGATCGCCACCCGGCGCGGTTCCGATTGCAGCACCGTGCTCCCGTAGGCGTCTTGAGGTGAGCGGATACCGGGTCTGCCGGTCACCCGATCGATCTCCGGAGCCAGCCGATCCCGATCCCGACGCCGAGCGCGAGGCTCCGGTTGTCGAGGAATTGCAGCCGGTCATCAGCCCGATCGCGACGACCATGATCGCCACCGTCGCCGCGCGCCATCGTCGTACCACTACCAAACCCCCATGATTCGTCGTCTGCCGTCGGGCATCTCGCCCCGCTCTGTGAGAATTCCCTGCTGAGCAAGGGATGTTGCGGTGATCGACGCGACACGGTCGCCGACCTCCTCCGTCACAGACAGGTCGTCCAGCCGGTACCGCTGTCGTCCAGTGCCAGCCGCAGCGCTCGCTGCAATTCGCGTTCGTCGGCCGGCGGGTGCGGGAACGGGATGAACACCATCTGCCCGCCGAAGCCGCCGACCGTCTCCAGCTCGAAGCCGCCGCAATCGATGGCGCCGATCGAGGCGCCGGCCACCGCATCGTGCGGTACGCCGAGCAAACCGGCGCTGACCGCCCGCAGCTCATCGGCGTGATCGGCGTTCAGGTGCGCAGCGATCACGGCGCCGGCGGCGATGATCGGATCCGGACCGGCCATCGCATACTCGTCGACGGTGATCGGGTGATACTCCGTCTCACCCGGAAGCCGGATCGCCGCGGTCACCACATGGAACCCGATGAGTCGGGTGATCCGCCGACTGACGCAGTGGGAACAGTCCTGGTGATCCCGCCTGATCGCTTCGATCTTGGGTACCGCCTCGGTGTCGGCCAACGGCCAGAACTGACCGACCAGCCGGACGAGTCCGAGCCGGGGGTGCAGACCCATCTCGATCCGCCCGCAACCGGCGAACAGCAGCTCATCGGCCACCTCGTCGTCGGTCAACAGGATCGGGGAGCCGCATTCCTGGTAGTAGAGCGCTGTTCCGGCCTCGTCTCCGGCAGCCCAGGCCAGTGTCGAGCTTGCGGACAGGGCCGAGCGCGCGCGTTCGGCGAACGACAGCTGAATCAGACGGCTACCCACGGAACTGACCACGAAGGTAGGTTAGCCTTACCTCACGGATTATGGAACCCCGGACACGCGGAGTGCGGTGTGCCCGAGGGAAGACGCTTCGCTACGCTGTGCGAACACGTCAGGGAAGGCCGGTGAGAGTCCGGAGCTGCCCCGCAACTGTGAGACCCGGATCGGGTCGAAGCCAGATACCTGCCGTGTGAAGTACCCAACGGTCACGACTACGCGGGTGGTCCGGTCCGAACTCAGCGCATCCTCCGGGATGCGCTGCCGTCCGGTTCCTCCCCGTCGCGTGCCCCGTCGCGAGGGGAGACACAGAAACGTGGACGCAGACACCGCGGATCACGGACGGTCGATCGGCCGCCGAGGTCTGTTGGCCGGGACGGCTGCTGTGGCAGGGGGAGTGCTGCTGCCCGGCTGCTCGAACGGAACCCCCACCAGGGCCACCCGGGGTGCAGGGAATTCCACCATTGCCGAGTTCACCGCCCTGTACGAGGGTGCGGGTGCCAGTGAGGTGATCGATCCCGGCGTCGGGACCATGTTCATCGACGAAGCCCGGGCCAAACACCTGTACGACGGGCTGTTCGAGGTCGACTCGACGATGACACCGGTACCGCGGCTTGCCGAGTCGGCCGAGCCGAATGCCGACGGCTCTCGGTGGCGGCTCAAGCTCCGCGACGCGCGTTGGCACGACGGCAGTCCCTTCACTTCCGCCGATGTGCTGTACACCCTGCGCCGGATCCTCGGACGCCAACACCAGGCCAAGTCGTTCGTGGCGGCGAGCACCCTGGCGGCGATCGATCCGGGAGCGTGCCGGGCCATCGGCGAGCGGACGGTCGAACTGGTGCTCACCTCGCCCTCCTTCGATCTCCCCGCGATGTTGACCTCGTACGGGACCAGGATCGTCCGTGATCGGACCAGCCGTTTCGATCATCCGATCGGGACCGGGCCGTTCCGGTTCGTCTCGTTCGCCGCCGGCAGAGAGCTGACGGCCGAGGCCAACGACGACTACTGGGACGGCAAGCCGCGGATCCGGACCCTACGCATCCTGAGCACCGATCAGTCCTCGCGTCCCGCCGCTGTCCAGAGTGGCCAGGCGGACTTCGCCGATGCATTGTCGCCGTCGGCGGCTCAGGAGCTGCGCCGCCGCGATGATCTTGAGGTAGCCGCGACTGCCAACAGCGGCATCGTCTACTTCGCGATGAAGACCGACCGAGCGCCCTTCGACCATCCCGACGTCCGCCGCGCGATGATGCACCTGGTGGACCGCGAGGAGTTGATCAAGGTCGCTCTGCAGGGACAGGGTGAGCTGTCGAACGACGTCTTCGGCCGCGGCTACCGCTACTACGCCGACGACCTGCCGATGCACCAACACGACCCGGACCGAGCCCGCGGGTTGCTGCGTCGCGCCGGGATGCGGGGGCTTCGGTTCGATCTGTTCGTCGCGCCGGTGGCCGGTGGGTTCGTCGAGGCTGCTCGACTGTTCGCTGCTCAGGCTGCCAAGGTCGGGGTGACCGTCGAGGTGAAGGTCGGCTCGAAGGACACCTACTACACCGAGGTGCTGACCAAGGGGGCGATGGTGATGGGACAGTCCGGCCCGTTGGCGATCCCGTACCACTTCGGGTCCCGACTGCTCAGCGATGCACCGAAGAACGTCACCCGGTGGAAGGACCCGGAGTTCGATCGGATCTATCAGCACGCGCAGCAGACCTCGTCCGACACCGAACGGGCCCGGTCCTACCACCGGTTGCACGAGATCCTCCACGACCGTGGCGGCTACATCTTCTGGGCCACCACACCCTGGTTGACCGCGGCCCGGAAGGGGTATCGCAACATCCCCGCCGCCGTTCCCAATGCGCTCGACTGGGCTCGTTTCGACAAGGTGGCGCCACGATGATCATTGCCCCGTGACGATCCCGTCGAACAGGTCGGTGCACCGTTGGGTACTGCGGCGGGCCGTGATCGCGGTGCTGCAGGTGCTGGTGCTGCTGATGCTGATCTTCGGACTGTCGGTGTTGTTGCCCGGCGATGCCGCGGACGTCCAGAGCAGTGATCTGACGACATCGGTCCAACGGGAGACGACGCGCCGGCTGCTCGGGCTGGACGTCTCGCCGGTGTTGCGCTTCGCCAGCTGGCTCGGTCGTCTCCTGCATGGCGACCTCGGAATCTCTTATGCGCAAGGAATTCCGGTCAGTCAGGTGATCGGCCTCCCGTTGGCAGAGTCTGCGCTGCTGGCGTTCCTGGCGACGGTGCTGCTGGTACCGATCGGCGGCCTCCTGGGCTTCCTCGGCGGGTTGCGGCCCGGCGGCTTGCCGGACCGGCTGATCACCACGGTGGCGGTGCTGCTCGATGCCATCCCCGAGTTCGTGCTGGCCGTCCTGCTGGTGTCCTGGCTCGCCGTCGGTGCCGGACTCGTCCCGGCGACGGCGATCGGTGTCGATCTTGCCGGGCTGATCACTCGGCCGATCTACCTGGTGCTGCCGTTGCTGATCATCACCGCGCGGACGGCGGCCCCGGTCGTACGCCTGGTGCGGGCCGGGGTGATCGACGTGATGGACCGTCCCTACATCCGCCAGGCGGCCCGGCTCGGTGTGACGCGGTGGTCACTGCTGGTTCGGCACGTCGCCCCGAACGCCCTCGGACCGGCGATCCAGGATCTGGCGCGGACCGGCAGCGGCCTGCTCGGCGGTGTCCTCGTGGTGGAGGCGATCTTCGTGCTGCCGGGGATCGCCACCACGACGATGGACGCGATCTCCACCCGTGATCAGCCGGTCCTGATGGCAGTGATGTTGATCATCGGATCGGTGTCCATCATGATCAATACGGTGGTTGATCTGATCGGCCGCCGCTTGGTGCCGGCAGGGGAGCTCGTCGGATGAGGGTCGGCGTTCGGTTGCGCCCGGTGGCGTACGGCGTGATGGTTGCGATCCCGGTGCTGGTGGCGGTGCTCGGTCCGTTGCTGGCCGGGCAGGCACCGCAGACCAGTCAGTCACCGTTCGGTCCATCGACCTGGTCACCGTTCGGCACCGACCGGTTGGGGCGCGATGTGCTCGCCGCGGCGCTGCTGGGTGGCCAGTCGCTGGTCCTGGTGACCGGAGCGACGGTGCTGGCCGGCTATCTGGTGGGCGGTCTGCTCGGGCTGCTCGCGGCGGCGAGCAACCGAGCCTGGCTGGAGGACGTGATCATGCGTCCGCTGGACGTGCTGCTCTGCCTGCCGGCTCTGCTGCTGGTGATGGTCGCCGCGTTGCGCACGGACGGGTCGACGGTGCTGGTCGCGGTGGCCGTCGGCGGCACCCTGGTGGCGCCGATCGCCCGCTTCGTCCGGATGGCCGCACGGGGTGTCGTCCGGGGGCCGGTGATGGAAGCGTTGCGGATGCAGGGTGCGGGTCCGGTCCGCCGCTACGGAGGCTATGCATTGATCGAGATCGCCCGGCCCGTCGCTGCCGACGTCGGTGTCCGATTCGCCGCCGCGACCTACGTGCTCGCCTCGGCGAACTTCCTCGGCCTGGGTTTCGACACCACGTCAACCGACTGGGCAGTTGCGGTCGCGGCCAACAAGGACGGCTTGTCCGCGGCGCCGTGGTCGGTCTATCTGCCGGCCGGCCTGATCGTCCTGCTGGTGCTCGGCGTCAATCTGCTGTCCGACGAGCTGCTCGCCGATCCGCGGCGGTTGGCGATCCGGGAGGCGTTGCGGGCCGTGGACGATCCGGTGCGTTCGGTGATCCGGTGATCAACATCGCGCAGGATGACGTCGCGGCGGCCCTGCTGTCCGCCACCGGACTCGGGGTCTCGGTCGGGGAGCGGTGGTTGCTGCGGGATGTCGATCTTGTGCTGCAGCCAGGCCGGGCCGTCGTCGTCTTCGGACCGTCCGGTGCCGGGAAATCGACGCTGGCCAAGGCGGTCGCCGGGGTCGAGATGCCCGGCCGGCGGGTGGTCGGTCGGCTCCAGCAGCGAGACGGGCAGCCGGTCAGAGTGGGCTATCTGCCCCAAGATGCCGCCCAGACACTGAATCCGGCCCGCCGGATCGGCCCGGCACTGACCGAACTGGTGGCACTGCGTCCCGGGCGCACGAGGAGACGATCCCGGCGCACCGAGAGGCGATTGCGACGCGCCGACGTCAAGGCGGTGCTGGCCCGCGCGGCGTTCGAAGCGGCCGACGGCTTGTTGGATCGGTTCCCGCACGAGTTCTCCGGTGGTCAACGGACCCGACTCGCGCTGGCTCAGGTGCTGGCCGTCGACCCCGACCTGCTGGTGCTGGACGAACCGACAGCCGGGCTGGACGCGGTCAGTAGGGCGGAGCTGATAAACGTGCTCTGTGGCCTTCGGGATGCCGGCCAGTCGATCTTGGTGGTCAGCCACGATCGGTACGTGGTGCAGCGGCTCGCCGATCACACGCTGTCCGTACGAGACGGCCGGGTCAGTCGTACCGAGTCGATCGCGGTCGTTGGAGCCGATCGGGATGACCGCGTGCTCGCACCGTGCCGCGCTTCGAGGGATCGGTTGCAGGTCAGCGATCTGAGCGTCCGATTCGGCGGCAGCACCGTGCTGTCCGACCTGACGATGTCGATCGCCGAGGGGGAGCAGCTGGCACTGGTCGGCCGATCCGGCGCGGGGAAGTCGACGCTCGGCCGGGTGCTCGCCGGACTGACCCGCCCGACCAGCGGCGTCGTCGCCTGGGACGGTACGCCGTTGCGGCCGTTGAGCCGCCGGAGTCGACGGCGGATCGCTCAGATCCAGTACGTCTGGCAGGAAGCGGACGCCTCCTTCGATCCGCGCCGGACCATCCTCGATCAGGTTGCGGCGACGGCGGTCCGGCTGCGACGTTTGCCCGTTGTCGAGGCGCGGTCCGAGGCCGCCGCGGTGCTCACCGAGCTCGCCCTGAGCCCGGCCGAGATCCGACGGCGACCGGGGCAGCTTTCCGGTGGCCAGCTCCGCCGAGCAGCGTTGGCGCGTGCCCTGCTGGCGCGGCCGGACCTGCTGATCTGCGACGAGATCGGCACCGGTCTCGATCCCGCGCTGGCCGAGGTGATCTACCGGACCGTCGACCGCTATCGCCGGGACAGCGGAGCGAGCGTGCTCGCGATCGGCCATGATCTGAGCGATCAGCTGCGGCACGCCGACCGGATCGCGCTCATGGACGGCGGCCGGATCGTCGAGGTCCGCACCGTCGAGGATCAAGGACCCGGGTCGCCGCCGATGCGCGAGCTCCTGACGGCGGCCCGCCCATGAAGTCTCAGGACATCGGTACCACTTCTGCCGGTCCCGCCGATCGGCACACCGCGCGAAGTTCGGACACTCGTCCACTTTTCGCTGCGTGACCGTTGGCGTACTGCGCGAAGTTCGGACACTCGTCCACAATTCCCGGACCCGCCGTCGGCTCAGGCCGCTCGGCTGACCTCGGCCGCTCGCCGCCGTGCCTTCACGTACTTCCTGATCACCGGTTCGGCCAATCGTGGTGCGAGTGGTCCGACGACGGCGAGGATCAACACGTACGCAGCGGTGAAGGGAGCCAGTTCCGGCACCACTGCGGACCCGACCAGGCCGGCGATGATGATCGAGAACTCGCCGCGGGGCACCAGATCGGCGCCGGCCCGGATGCGACCGGGCACACCGACGCCGGCACGTCTCCCGGCGACCCAGCCGGTCCCGAGCTTGGTCGCTACCCCGACCACCGCCAACGCCACGGCCGGCAGTAACACAGCCGGCAGCTGCCGCGGATCGGTGGACAGGCCGAAGAAGACGAAGAAGGTCGCGGCGAAGATGTCCCGCAGTGGCTCCAGGATCCGGTGGATCCGTTCGGCCACGTCGGAGGACAGTGCGATCCCGAGCAGGAAGGCTCCGACCGCGGCGGACACGTGGACAGCCTCCGCGGCGCCGGCGACCAGCAGCGCCAACCCGACCAACCGCAGCAACAGCACTTCGTTGGAACGGGAAACCACCAGCTTGGTCACCACCGGACCGAATCGGACCGCGATGAACAGCACCGCACCCAACACCGCCAGGGCGACCAATACCGAGGTCAGGGCGGACAGGCCACCGGCCGATGCCGCCAACGCGGTCAGGATCGGCAGATAGACCGCCATCGCGAGATCTTCCAGCACCAGCACGCCCAGTACCGCCGGGGTCTCGCGGTTGCCGAGTCGGCCGAGATCGGTCAGCACCTTGGAGATGATCCCGGACGAGCTGACCGCGGTGATGCCGAACATCGCCACAGCCTCGGTGACACCCCAGCCCATCAGGACGGCGAACAGCGCGCCGGGGAGTCCGTTCAGCAGCAGGTCGACCAGCCCGGACGGCGCCTGGGTGCGCAGATTGGACAGCAGATCGTCGGCGCTGTACTCCAGCCCGATCATCAACAGCAGCAGGATCACGCCGATCTGGGCGCCGGTGGAGAAGAAACCCTCCGGCGCCGAGATCGGCAGCAGACCTCCGTAGCCGAAGGCCAGCCCGGCGATCAGGTAGAGCGGAATCGGGGAGAGTCCGAATCGACTGGCCAGCCGGGCCAACAAGCCGAGCGCGAACAGCACAGCACCCAGCTCCAGGAAGAGCCGGGCGAGGTTGTCCAGGTGCACGCGTCAGCTCGGATTCAGAATCGCGTCGGCGGCTTTCACCCCGTCGTCGGTGCCGACGACGATGACCTTGTCCCCGGCGTGGAAACCGTAGTCCGGGCGGGGCGACAGCTCGACCCCGTCGCGGCGTACGACAGCAACGATCGAAACCCCGGTCCGGGTGCGGATCTCCGCATCACCCAAGGTCCGTTCGACGAACGGTGATTCGGGACCGATCGTGATCCCGGCCGTCGCCAGCCCCTCGATCTGCTCCCGCAGTCGGCTGAGCCGTTCGATCACTCGCGGTGCGCCGAGCAACTCGGCCAGCACACTGGCCTCCTCGGCATCCATCTCGACGCTGACCTTGACCGAATCAGGGTCCTCGTCGTCGTAGACGATCAATTGCCGCTCGCCGGATTTCTTCGACAACACCCCGACCCGCTTGCCGTTCAGGCAGGCGAAGTCGCGACGCAGCCCGACGCCGGGCAGCTTGACCTCTTCGACCTCCATGGCCGTTCACCTCCGCCAGTGTTCAACCATCGGAGCCTAGTCGCTGTTCCCGCTGCGACCCGTACGGGGTCAGGACCGCCCCCGGCCCGCGGGTCGGGCGGTGAAGGCGAGATGGAAGATCGTCGACGCCGCGCCGATCGCCGCCGCGTTGCTCCCGAGCCGGGAATCGGTGACCCGGACCTGGCGGGCATCATGAGCGGTCGGCCAGCTGTTGACGGCATGCTCGACCGCGCCCCGAATGGTCGGGCGAAGTTCCGGTTCGTAGAGCGGGCCACCGATCACGACCAACGGCAGATCGAGCAGGTCGACCAACGCCGTCGCGCCGCGGGCGATCACGCCGGCGATCTGCTGTGCTGCCTCGACTGCGGCGGTGTCACCGGACCCGACGGCGGCGCACAGATCGTGATAGTTGTCGGGGCCGCGGTAGCCGTGCTCGGCGGCGATCGCCGGCAGGGCCAGTGCCGGATTGCATTCCCGTACCAGGCGTGGTCGGCCGTTCTCGTCGAGCTCGCCGATGGCGACCGCACAGAGCTGACCGAATTCGCCGGCGTTGGCACTGACACCCCGGTGAGCCTCGCCCTGAATGATGAGACCGGAGCCGACTCCGGTCCCGATGTAGAGATAGGCCATGTTGTCGTGCAGCGAACTGCGACCGATCCACCGTTCGCCGATCGCTGCTGCCGTCCCGTCCTTCTCCACCACGACCGGACAGCCCAGCTCCGCAGCCAGTTGCGCCCTGAGCGGCAGGTTGCGCCAACGCGGTTGCAGCGGGAGGTTGCCGAAACCACCGTCCTGCGTGATCGGACCGGGGACGGCCAGCCCGACACCGAGGAAGTTCTCCAATGTCGAGGCACGGCGAATCTCGGTCACCAGGTCGGCGATTGCGCCGACAAGATCATCCGGGCCGCAATCACTCGGCAGTTCGCGGCTCGCGTGCCGCGTCACGTCGCCCTCCAGATCGGCCAGCACGACGGTCACCAGCTCCGGATCGACCAACACCCCGGCGGCGTGGGCGGCGGTGGACCGCAGCCGGACCGGCGTGCGCGGCTTGCCCAGCCGATTGGAACGTTCGGTGCCCTGCTCGGTCACCAGTCCTCGCTGGATCAGGAGCCGGAGGATCCGCGACACCGACTGTTGGGTCAGCCCGGTCTGACGGGCGATCTCGGTACGGCTGATCACACCGGCCTGCCGGATCGCCTCGACGATGGTCGATTCGTTGAACGACCCGAGGTCGTACTGATTCCAACCGGCGCGCACGCTCGGGTCCGGCAGCTGGTCGGAGGTGTCGCCGGCAGCCGATTCCGGCGTGTCGGCCTGCGTCATGGAGTCCCCTGGGGTCAGGTCGGGGTCGGCCGTTGCGACCGTCCGCCGGTGCGGCGGGGCGGTACGACCGGGCCGACCTTCGGATCGGTGGCAGCATCATGCCATCGGCACCGGCGGCGGAGGCTCACTTCGCCGACACCGGTGGTGCTTCACGGCGCCTCGAGCGCACCGTCCGGTCGACGGACACCGGCAGCCCACGCGTCATGCCCGGAACGACCGGGAAGGTACGCGGCAGCGGCTTCCTCGTCGATCGTGATACCCCAACCGGGTGCCTCGTTCGGATGCAGCCAACCGTCTGTGATGTCGAGGGTGCCGGGAAACACCTGGTGGGTCGCCTCGTTGTAGACGTGCCCTTCCTGGATCCCGAAGGCCGGCGAGCTGATGTCCAGGGCGACATTGGCCGCGGCACCGATCGGCGACGTGTCACCCGGACCGTGCCAGGCGGTCCGAACGCCGCACAGTTCGGCCAAGTCGGCCAGCTTGCGGGCCGGCGTCAGGCCGCCGATGTCGGAGATGTGGCAGCGGATGAAGTCCACCCCGCCGTCGCGGATCAGCCGAACGGCATCGGTCAGCGAGGTGGTCAGCTCACCGACGGCGACCGGCGTGCCGGCCGCGGCGCGGATCTCGGGCAGCCGGTCCCACAGCTCCGGGGCAAGGATGTCTTCGAGAAAGAACAGCCGGTACGGCTCCAGCGCGCGGACCAGCCAGAGGGCGTCGTTGGGGGTGAGCCGGGAATGCACGTCGTGCAGCAGTTCGATGTTGTCGGGTAGCTCGGCCCGGGCGGCGGCGAACAGCTCCGGGGTTCGCCGCAGATAGTCCCGCGCACTCCACCCGTCCGGGTACGGCGCCGACGGGTATTCGCCCGACACCTGCGGAGCACCGTAACCGCCGGTGCCGGGCGTCGACACCTGCAACCGGACGTGGCGTTGGCCCTGGTCGATCAGGGACTTGGCCGAGCTGATCGTCTCCTCGATCGTCCGGCCGGAGGCGTGCAGGTAGGTGTCGACGGCGGCCCGGACCTTGCCGCCGAGCAGTTCGTGGACGGGCAGCCCGGCCCGCTTGCCGGCGATGTCCCAGAGTGCTTGATCAACTCCAGAGATCGCGTTGTTGGTGACCGGTCCGCCGCGCCAGTAGCCGGCGAAGTTCAGCAGCCGGGTCAGGTCGCCGATATCACCGGGGTAGCGGCCGACCAGCAACGGCGGCAGGTGTTCGTCGATGAAGGTCCGGACCGCCTGCCAGCGTTGGGTGAAGGTGGCGCAGCCCAGGCCGTAGAGCTCGGGATCGTCGGTGTCGATCCGGACCACCACCAACGGGATACCTTCCGGCGCGGTCACGATCGCCCGGACACCGGTGATCGTGATCGGCTCGCGGGCGGGCCAGGGGTTGCGGAAGGGATCGGCAGCCATCGGGGGATTCTCCTCGGATCGTCTTCATGATCGAATCGGTGGGTCGGGTTCCATGATCACAGCAACGCCGACACCAGGATCAGCGTGGGTCGGGAAGGGGCAGCGTCGGGAGGTCGAGCTCGTGCTCGGCCCGGAAGCCGATCAGCTGCCGGGCCGGGGTCAGGTCGATCGGCACCTCGCGTCCGACGAACCGTCGGCACCGAGCTGCCTGCGGTGCAAACCGGCGCAGCAGGTCCTCGGTCGGATAGGGGGCGTTCGTCCGGTCTGCGGCGAGGAAGAACGCATGCGCACCGGTCGTCGACGCGATCAGGGCGAGCATGATCGCCCGGGCCGCGTCCCGGGTGTCCAGGTAGGACCAGCCCTCCCGCATCGCCAGACCGGGTTCGGCCCGGTTGTGATCGGCCTGGCGCTGCAGCGCCTCGGGGGCGTTGACGTGCGGGAACCGGAGGGTGACGATGTCGATGCCCCAGTGCCGCCAGGCCATCTCCGAGGCCCGTTCGTCGTTGTACTTCGACAGCGAGTACCAGTCGCCGAGATCATGCGGGATCGCCGTGTCCAAAGGGAAGTAGGCCGGTGTCAACGGGTGGATGTTCTGCGGCAGCCCGTAGGCGTTGATGCTGCCGGCGACGACCGCCCGGGGCAGACCGAGGGCGCCGGCCTGTGCGAGCACATTGAAAGTGGAGACCACGTTGGTGGAGTAGACCTGGTACGGCGTCCCGAGGTCACGATGAGCCAGCGCGGCGAGATGCACGACCAACTCGACATCGGTCAACGCGCGGGCCACGTCGGCCTCGGAGGTGGTGTCGCCGACCAGGATCCGGTCGGCCGCCAGGCCGGGCAGCTCACGGTCGGACAGTGAGGTCACCCGGGCACCGCAGTCGGTCAGCAGCCGGCAGGTCTGCTGACCGATCCGGCCGGAGCCGCCGGTGACCAGGATCCGTCGGCCGGACAGAGGTGAGTCGTCGGTCATCGGTTCGGCTGTGATCTTGTTGTCCTCATTCCTTGATGCCGCCCGCCATCCCGACACCGCGCAGGAACTGCTTCTGGAAGATCACGAACAGCACCACCGGGATCAGCAGGGTCAGGAACAGTGCGCTCATCTGCAGATTGAGCGGAGCGTTCTTGGCGATCGCCGGCAAAGCGACCGAGATCGGCTGCAGTTGCGGGTCGGTGAGCACCAGCATCGGCCACAGGTAGTCCTTCCAGGACGCGACAACGGTCAGCAGCGCGACGACGCCGAGGATCGGTCGGGACAGCGGCAGGATCAGGGAGCTGAAGATCCGTAGCGTGCTCGCGCCGTCGATCTTGGCAGCTTCGATCAGCTCACGGGGGATCGAGTCGAAGAATCTCTTGATCACCACCACATTGAACGCATTAGCCGACTGTGGAAGCCAGACCGCCCAGAACGTGTTCTGCAGGCTGATGTGCAGCACCGGCAGGTCGAGCACGGTCATGTACAGCGGGACCAGCGACACCACGCCGGGCATGAACAGGGTCGCCAACACCGCGGCCGACAGCACCTTGCCCCACCGTGGGCGGAGCACGCTGAGCACGTAGGCCCCGGTGGTGCAGACGAAGAGCGTCGCGATCACGCTGCCGATCGCCAGCACGGCGGTGTTGCCGAGGTAGGAGCCGATCTCGACGTCGTTCCAGGCCCGTGGCAGATTGCCCCACTGGACACCGTGCGGCCACAGCCGCAACGGCGAGCCGATGATGTCCTGACTGGTCGACACCGACGACTTGAAGGACCACAGCAGCGGACCGAGCCCGGCGATCAGCAACGCGATCAAGATCAACACCTGGATCACGGTCAAGATCACCCGGACCGACGGCCGATTCCGGTCAGCGGCCGAGATCACCGTCCGTTCTGCCGTCTCCGTCGGCCGCCTCCGACGAGGGAGGGCACGGGAAGCCGTCGGCTCGGTTCGCAGCGTGGTCATGACGTACCCCACTTCCGGGTGGCGAACTGGTAGACGATCGAGAGCAGACAGAGGAACAGCGCCAGCACCACACTGAGCGCGGTGGCTGCGCCGTAGTCACCATTGACGAAGGCGTAGTTGTAGATCTTCAGCATCACCGTCTGGGTCGCGTTGTTCGGTCCGCCACCGGTGAACAGGTACGGCTCGGTGAACAGCTGGAAGGTGCCGATCAGCTGCAGCAACATCATGATCAGGATGATGCCGCGCAGTTGTGGCAGGGTGATGTGCCAGATCCGGGACCAGATCCCGGCGCCGTCCATCTCGGCCGACTCGTACAGCTCGGACCGGACGGTGGCCAACGCTGCCAGATAGATGATCGCGGTCGAGCCGGCACCGGCCCAGGTCGCCTCCAGCACGATCGACGGCATCGCCATCGTCTCGGAGTTCAACCACGGATAGGGGCCCAGCCCGAACCAGCCGAGGATCGAGTTGAAGATGCCGTTGCCGGACGGATCGTAGAAGAACTTCCACAACAGGATCGCGGCCACCGGCGGCACCACGGCCGGCAGGTAGGCCAGCACGTTGTACAACCACTTGTAGCCGCGCAACTCGTTGATGAAGATCGCCAACAGGATCGGCACCGGGAAGCCGAAGACCAAGGCCAGCAAGGCGAACCACGCCGTGTTCAGGGCTGCCCGGGGCAGCTCCGGATCGGCCAGCACATAGCTGAAGTTGGACAACCCCACCCACTGCGGCAGAGCGACCAGATTGGTCTTCTGGAAGCTGAGCACCAGACCGCGGACGATCGGTCCCCAGGTGAAGTAGAGGAAGATCAACACGATCGGTACGGCGAAGACGACCGCACCCAGCCCGCCGCGGTGATACCACCGTGCGATGCTGAATCCACGCCGCCGTCGGGTGGGCAGTCCGGAGCCGTCGCCGGATGCGGCGGAGCCGGTCGGTCGGACTGCCGCCGGTGTTTCGGTCGTCATCGGGTCAGCTGCGGATCGATCTTCTTCGCCGCATCGGCCAGCAGCTTGTCGATGTCGGCGTCCTGCTTGGTCAGCACCTGCTGAACCACCGGGTCCAACTGCTGATAGACCTGCTGGGCCTTGGTCCGAGGCTCAGGAATCAACGGCAGCTTCGACTCGGTGTAGCCACGGAAATTCTCCCGGGGCACGTTGATCTCGTCTTTGATCCAGCCGAGGTAGTTGTCGTAGGCCTGCTGGCTGACCGGCGGCAGCGACGGCGTGCCGACGGCATTTCCCGAAGCGGCGGAAGCCTTGGCGTTCTCGACGGCGGTCTGCTGGTCGAAGTACTGCTCCAGATCCATGAAGCGGATCCACTTCACCGCTGCCAGCAGTTGCTCGGGGGAGGACTTGACGTTGATGAATTTGATCGAGCCACCGGTCAGGGTGCCGTGCTGCCCGCCGGCTTGGGGGAGGGCGCCCTCACCGAAGTCCGCCGGCTTCATGCCGTACAGGTGGGTGGCCTGGTCGTAGACGTCCGGGGCCTGCAGCATCATCCCGATCTTGCCGGCGGCGAAGTCCTGACGGATCTGATCCTGGTCGTAGAGGAACTGGCTGCCCATCGACTTGTCGGTCCAGCGCATGTCGTGCAGCAGTTGCAGGGATTCCCGGGCCGGGGCGTCGTTGATGGTGGTCTTGGTGCCGTCGGCGTTCTCGGCGGTGCCGCCCCGGCTGTAGGCCATCGTGGTGAGCATCCAGCCGCCGGTGTTGTTGGTGGTCAGCTGGGCATAGCCGGCCTTACCGGTCTTGTCGCTGATCGCCTTGGCGTCCTGGCGGACCTCGTCCCAGGTGGTCGGCGGCTTGTCCGGGTCGAGGCCGGCGGCGGCGAAGAGCTTCCGGTTGTAGGCGATGCCGACCGAGAACAGTCCGATCGGGACGGTGTAGACCCGACCTTGATCATCCTGGACGTTCTTCAACGCCTCCTTGTTCAACTCGTCGTACATCCCGGTCTGCTTCAGGTACGGCGTGATGTCGGGGAGTTGGTGATTCTCGATCAGCGTCCGGCTCTCGGTCAGAGAGACGTTCATCACCGTGGGCAGGGTCCCCGAGGCCAGCCTCGCCTGCCAGGTCTGCGCCTGCCAGAACTCCGGCGTGGACTTGACGGTGATGTTGGGGTTGGCCTTCTCGAACTCGGCGACGCGTTTGGTGAAGTTCTTCAGGTCGGCCTTCTTGTCCGGTGTCGGCTTGTCTCCGACGGTGATCGTGACCTTGGCCTTCGGATCTGCTGTGGAGGTGGCCCCGCCGCCGGCTGCCGCGCCGTCGGATCGTGTCCCGCCGCCGGTGATGCCGGCGCAGGCGGGTAGCAGTGCGACCAATCCGGCCGTCGCGGCCACCAGGGCTGCCTTGGCACCGTTCTTCATCGTTGAACCCCTTTGTCGACTGATGGGGGATCAAAATTAAAACCAAGAGTGTTATTTAGTCAAGGCCGCCCGATGTGTCGACCGGAAGCATCTTCGGCCGCAGCCGAGGGTGGCTGCGGCCGAAGGTGCCGGGTCGGGCGAGTCGACTCGGGGGGCGATTACTCGACGGTGAGGATGATCTTGCCCCGGACGTGGCCGGCTTCGCTGTATTCCTGGGCCGCGGCCGCCTCGGCCAGCGGGTAGCGCCGATCCACCGGGATGTCGAAGTCGGGTGTGCGGGCAGCCTCGGCGAAGGCCGCCGGTGCATCCGAGCTCGAGCTGGACACCTGGGCCCCGAGTCCGGGTGCGGTGAAGTCGGCGATCGACAACACCTTCGCCGGATCGCCGGTGAGCTTGATCAGCTCCGGCAGGACGCCGGCACCGGAGATGTCGAGCGCGGCGTCGACGCCGTTCGGAGCGACCGCGGCGACCCGGTCGACCAGGCCGTCCCCGTAGACGACCGGGATGGCCCCGAGGTCGGTCAGATAGTCCTGATTGGCCGGGCCCGCGGTTCCGATCACGGTCGCGCCACGGGCAACGGCGAGTCGAACGGTCGCGGTACCCACTCCGCCGGCGGCCCCGCTCACCAGCACGGTCTGGCCGGACCCGATGCCGAGTTGATCAAGAATCCGGACCGCGGTCTCGACTGCAGATCCCCAGCCCGCCGCGGACTCGACCGAGATGCCGGACGGAATCGGCGCCCAGGCCGACAGCACTGCCTGCTCGGCATAGGTGGAACGGCCGGTCCCGTACACCTGGTCGCCGACCGCGAGGTCGGTCACGCCCTCGCCGATCGCGGTCACGGTCCCGGCAGCGTCGAAGCCGAGTCCGGCCGGGAACTGCAGCGGGATCTGCTCGGCCATCAGGCCGCGCCGGATCTTCCAGTCGATAGGATTCACGCCGGCGGCGGCGACGTCGATCACGATCTCGCCGGCGGCCGGCCGTGGTGTGTCGACCTCGGTGACCTGCAGTACGTCCGGGTTGCCATAGCTGTCGAACTGGATGGCCTTCATGGGTACCTCCTGGTTGACGACGAATTGCTTCGATACCGCAACAACTAGGATGAGGGGATGGCTATTCCCGATCGTGCGAAATTGGGTCGCGAAGTCACGCCCCGGGAACTGGCCGTTTGGCATCAGCTGATCCGCGTCGTCGGCACGGCGGGCGATCTGCTGGACGAACAGCTCCGCGACATCGCCGGTGTCACCATTGCAGAGTTCCTGATCCTGAACCGGTTGAACAGCGCAGACGCGGGGACGATGACGATGACCGATCTGGCCGACGGTCAAGCCGCCTCGCGCAGCGGGATGACTCATCGGGTGGACAAGCTCGAGAAGCTCGGTCTGGTCCGTCGCCGGACCTCGGCCGCCGACGAGCGAGCCCGAGAGGTGACGCTGACCGATGCCGGCCGGGAGCGGGTGGCCGAGCTGGCACCACATCACCGGCGCCTGCTCCGGCATCTGATCTTCGACCAACTCGGCTCAGACGACCTCGATGACCTCGAGACCCTGCTCGGCCGGCTCAGCGCCCACCTGGACACCGCCCCGCCTCGCTCGGTCCGTCGCCGCAACAGCCGAGCACACCGCGTCGCCGAAGGGTCCTGAGCCTGCCGAAGGATCGGGAGATGACCCTTCGACAAGCTCAGGGATCTTGTGAGGGGCCAGGGACCTTGTGAGGGGGCCAGGGGCCTAGACGTCGTTGGGCTTGGTGTATTCGGCGGTGACGGCGTCCAGGATCCGGGCCGGTCGGTCGTCGTCGAAGACGTCGACCCGGGCGACGATCGGTCCGCCGGAGGACGCAGTGCGCCAGGCGGTCCGATCCTCGAACCCGGGATCCGGGATGGTCAGACCGATCGCTTCGAGGTTGTCCAGACCGAGGTCGAAGCTGGAGTCCTTGACGTCCCGCAGCGCGGTGACCCGGAAGGACAGCGTGGCGCCGGACTTGCCGAGCAGCGCCGCGGACACGTCGAACTGCCCCTGTTCGGAGTGGCCTTGCGCCCACAGTCCGAGCCAGGTCGCGTCGTGCAGATCGGCGCGCCAGACCAGGGCACCGTCGAGCAGCACCTGCAGCACGAAGTCTCCGCGATCCGGGGTGCGCCAGAGCTCGATGATCTTGGACCACCAGAAGGACAGTTCGTGCCGGGCGGAGCTGGGGTCGACCTCGACTCGGCAGGACAGCTCGGCCCAGGTGCCGGCCGGCATCGGACGATGGGAGGAGGCGATGCTGCCGCGGCCGTCGCCGTACATCGAACGGCGTTCATTGGCGATGGTCGGCGCGCCGTCGACCTGGAGACCGTACGCGACGACGCCGAGGATCTCTCCGCGTGCCGTCGCCTCCAGGGCGTAGCGGACGGCGGTGCCGACGTAATCCTGATGCGGCGCGGAAACGCCGTCCAGGAAGCGTCCGGCGTAGACCAGGAAGATCACCGCGAGGTCATGATCGGCGGCAGCGGAGGTGACCGCAGCGATGTCGGCGGGTGCCGAGTCGGCGACCAGGGTGTTGACGTTGGGACCGTCCAGGAACGGATAGATGATGCCGTCGATGAAGGGCGCGTACCGGCTCAGGAACTCCGGCGACGTGGCCGACTCGTAGTAGGCGCAGGTGAAGAAGGCCAGCTGTGGGTTGATCGCCTGCTGCGCCTGTCTGATCCGGCTCAGGTAGTCGGCGGTGAACACGGTCGCGTTGTCGCCGACGTCGAAGTCGTCGATCGCCCATCCGGTGAGCGCCGGATAGCTCAGCGACAGGGTCGCGAACTCGCGGGCCCAGGCCTCGAAATCCAACAGGTACGGGCGTGACGCCCGACCCCAGTCGAAGGTCTCGGTCGGCGGCACGATGTAGGGCAGCACCTGGATGCCGGCCTGTTGGGCGGCCGGCGCGAACTCCAGTCGCAGATCGTCCCAGTCGGTCGGGGAGTCCCAGATGCCGAAGAAGTAGTGATTGGCGCCGATCTCCTGCAGCATGGCGATCGTGGCCGGTGTGTCGACGTGTCGGTAGCCGTCGGCACGGGCGGTGGACTCCCTGATCCAGCCACCCACGGTGTTGCCGCCGGGCAGGGCCGACCGCATCCCGCCGTGGGGCAGCAGTCCGGTCAGGTCGTCGACCCGGTAGCGCTGTGGCCGGGTGGCGTCGTTCATCGGTGTGATCATCCCTTCATCGCCCCGGTGGTCAGGCCGGAGAGGAAGTAGCGTTGGAAGGCGAAGAACAGCAGCGCCATCGGCACCACGCTGAGCACGGTGGCTGCGGTCAGGTTACTGATGCTGTCGACGAACTCGGTGTTGGTCGTCGCGAGTCCGACGGTGAGGGTCTTCAGGCTGTCGGATTGGATCACCAGCAGCGGCCAGATGAAGCCGTTCCAGTTGGCGACGAAGGTGAGGATTGCCAGGATCGCCATCGGCTGCAGGCACAGTGGGGTGACGATCCGCAGGAAGATCGTCGGGTGGCTGGTCCCGTCGATCCGGGCCGCCTCCAGGATCTCGTCGGGGATACCTCGCATGAACTGGCGGAGCAGGAAGACCCCGATCGGGCCGGACAACCCGGGCAGGATCAGGCCGGCATAGGTGTCGATCAGCCCGAGGCTGTTGGCCAGCAGGTAGGTCGGCACCAGCGTGACCGAGAAGGGCAGCATCATGGTGCTCAACAGCACCAGGAAGAGGCCGGTCCGGCCACGGAAGTCGATCTTGGAGAAGGCGTACGCCGCCAGCATGTCCACGATCAGCACCAACGCCGTGGAGACGACGCAGACGAACAGGGTGTTGAACAACCACTGCGGCACGGTGCCGAGCGCGAACAGGTCGCGGTAGGCCCGCACCGTCCAGCCGCGGATCCCGAAGGTCAGGTCGGAGAAGGTGCGGACGTCGTGGAACGAGGCGATGATGATCAACGCGATCGGCACCACGCAGACCAACATCACGATGATCGCGATCAGTTGCAGGATTCCCTGCTGCCACCAGCGCAGTCGGCCCAGGCGCGGCCGTCGTGCGCGAACCGTCGCCGTCACGTCGAAGCCGTCGGGGACGCCGATCTCGGTGCTCATCGGTCCGATGTCCTGGTCAGCCGGATGTAGATCACCGACAGGGTCGCGGTGATCAGCAACAGGACGACGCTCATCGCCGCTGCGTAGCCGACCGAGCCGCCGTTGAACGCGATCGTGTAGATGTACCACATTGCCGTCGAGGTGGAGGTCCCCGGACCACCCTTGGTGAGAACGAAGATGATGTCGAAGACCTGGACGGCGCCGATCGTGTTGATGATCGCCAGAAACTGGATCAGTGGACGCAGCAGTGGTAGTTGGACGTGCCAGAAGATCCGCCAGGCTCCGGCGCCGTCGATCCTCGCCGACTCCAGCAGCTCGCCGGGGATGTCATTCAGCCCCGCCATGTAGATGATGCCGCCGAAGCCCAGGCCGCCCCAGACGGTGATCAGTGCGATCGCGATCATCGCCGTGGTGCCGTCGGCGAACGGGTTGAAGGTGTCGATGCCCAGGGCCCGCAGTGCGATGTTGATCGGTCCGGAATCGGGGTCGAGCATCAGCCGCCAGATCAGACCGACTGCGACGATCGACAGCAGCGACGGCATGTAGATCAAGGCTCGATAGATCCGGACACCACGCAGCGTGCTGGCGAACAATCGCCCGACACCGAGGGGCACGATCAGGCTGAGCGGCAGGTAGACGACCATGAAGAAGAAGGTGTTCAGCAAGGTCTGACGGAACAGCGTGTCCGACGCGACGGCGACGATGTTGTCCAGCCCGACCCAATGGAAGCCCATCAACACGTCGCCGCGCTGGAAGACCAGGACGAACGTGTAGATGAACGGGACGGCGACGAACAGCCCGAAGAAGATCAGCTTCGGTGCCAGGAAGGTCAGTCCGGTGACGACATCGATCGCCTCGCGACGTCGCCGCGCAGGCCTGCCACGGACGCCGGCGGGCATCGCGGGGGCCGTCCGCTCGGGGGTGGTCAGCGCGGTCACTCGGGTGCCGGCCCGTTCACTTGGCCGCCGCGGCCATCGTCTTGACCTGGTCCGAGCTGTCCTTGATCATCTTGTCCAGGTCGGCACGGCCGATCAGGTAGTCCATGATCTTGGCGAGCAGAACATCGCCGGGATTGAACGGCGCCATCTTGTCCAGTCGGGCGTACTTGGTCTGTTGCATGCCGGCGATCATCACGTCCCGCTGCAGCTTGTTGGTGATCCCGTCGAAGAACTCCGGACCCTGGTCCTTGACCGGATAGGTCATGATCGCGGTGAGCGCGGCCTTGGAGTTGGCCTCCGAGGTCAGATCGGTGATCAGCTTGGCCGCACCGTCAGTGTTGTCGCTCTTGGTAGCGATCGACCAGAAGCCTGCGCCGCCGACGGTGAACTGTCCGGCCGGGCCTTTGGGGATGTCCAACACCTTGAGCCGGGCCTTCGGGTAGCGTTTGGCGAAATCGTCACTGACACTCGGAATCCAGGCCATCGCCACATTGCCCTTGAAGATCAACTCGGCCCACTTGCTGTCGTCGCTGTACTTGGTCAGCGGCACGACGGCACCGGAGTCGACGATCTTCTTCAGCACTGACAGCCCGGCGCGGCCCTCGGCGTTGTCGAAGCCGATATCGGTGTTGTCCTTGTTCAGCAGGTCCGCGCCGTAGTTCCACAGGTAGTTCCACAGATAGTTGGAATCCTTGGTCACCTGGTAGCCGTAGCTGGCGACGTTCTTGGCGTCGAAGCCGGACTCGCCGAGCTTCTTGCCGGACTTGTCGATCGTCAGGGCCTTGGCGAACGGGATCATCTCCTCATACGTCGTCGGCAGGTCCGGCTGGCCGGCGGCGTCCCAGACGTCCTCGTTCAAGGCGAGCACGAAATGCCCCACCCCGAACGGTATGCCGTACACCTCACCCTTCGGCCCGGCGGCGACCGAACGTACCGTCTCCGGTGCGACGCCGTTGACGTTCTTGATCACGTCGGGCAGCAGTTCCCGCAGGTCGAGCAGCGCATTCGTGCCACGGAACTTGTTCATCCACGGCACGATCTGATACGTCACGTCCGGTGGCTTCTTGGACGCGAACGCGGCGGTGTACTTGGTCTCGGCGTTCTCCCACGGGATGACCAGCAACTCGGACTTGCCCTTGTCGCCGACCGACTTCTTCAGCAGCTTCTTGTAGAACGCGGTGTCCCATTTCAGCTCGCCGACGGGCGGCTTCCAGAAGGTCAGGTCTGAACTGGTGGTGCCGCCCGACTTGGGTGAGCAGCCGGTGAGTGACAGACCGAGCAGTCCGGCGCCGGCGGCCGAGCCGGCAAGGAAGCTACGACGGGAGAACGCAGGAACGGATGTTGGCGACGTCATCGAAGCCATCCTTCTGTATTTCGAAACTACATCCAGGTATTCGAATATTAGATTTGAGCAGTCGAGGGTGTCAAGGGTCTCTCGACTCTGGGTACGGTGTGGGCGTACAACGCTTCGACATAACGAAAGATGAAGCTTCGGGCCCAGCGAAGGGAACCAGATGTCGTCGGTCACCGGCACTGCGGGCGGACTCCGTCGCGCGACGATCGCGGAGATCAACACCGTCAAGATCAATCCCACCGTCCGCCCCGAGCTGGTGGTCTCGGGGGCGCGCGGCACGCATGACGTGTCGAACTTCCTGCTGATTCGGATCGTCACCTCGGACGGCGTCGAGGGGATCGGCGAGGTCAGTGCGACCCTGACCTGGAGCGGCGAGGACTCCTTCACCGCCGAGCGGGTGATCGACGCTGCGCTGCGGCCGGCGCTGATCGGTGCGCCGCTGGTGCCGGTGGTGGCATTGGAGGAGCGGATGGATCGGGTCTTGGCCGGCAACCCGTTCACCAAGGCCGGCATCGCCACCGCGCTGTGGGACGCCTACGCGCGCGGACTCGGCGTTCCGTTGGCTGTCGCTCTCGGCGGCCCACTGCGAGACGAGATCAGGGTCAAATGCTCACTCAGTGGTAACGGAGACCGGCTCGAGACCGGCTATCGGCGAGCCCGGGACGCGGGCTTCGAGGCCTTCAAGATCAAGATCGGAATGGACCTCGACGGCGACGTCGACCGATTGCGGCAGGCCCGCGACCTGGCCGGTCCGGACGCCTTCATCGGACTCGACGCCAATGGTGGCTACGACCGGGACACGGCACGGCGCGCGGTGCAGCGGATGGCCGAGTACGATCCGGCATTCCTGGAACAGCCGGTGCAGCCGACCGACCTCGCCGGGATGGCGGCGATGCGCTCGCTCGGGCTGCCGATCATTGCCGACGAGAGCGTCTTCGGCACCGCGGACCTGATGGCCGTGATTGCGGCGGGTGCCGCGGACGTGATCAGCCTCTACATCGGCAAGAGCGGCGGCCCCGGCCGGGCCCTGCAGATGGCCACGCTTGCGGCAGCGGCCGGGATCGGGGTGATCATCGGTTCCAACGGTGAGCTCGGCGTCGGCGCAGCGGCGCAGACCCAGGTCGCCGTTGCCGCGCCCGGGCTGCGGACCGACATCCCGTCCGACATCATCGGCGCGCATTACTACCAACAGGATGTGCTCGACCAGCGCGAAGTGTTCGGAGGAGGCCTTGATCTCACCGGGCTTCGCGCCCGGATCGGTGACGCTCCCGGCCTCGGGGTCGCCCTGCGAGCCGATCTGGCTGCGGCACTGGGATCTCGTGCCTGAGCGCCGGGTCGTCGAGCCGGCCGGCGGGCGGTCCGGTGTCCCGTATCCTGCGGCTATGTCCGGTGACAAGGTGCCGTCGCAGTCCGTTGCGCGAACGCTGACCGTGCTCGAGACGTTGGTGACAACCGACGAAGGTCTGACGCTGACCGCGTTGGCGAAGGCGACCGGGATCCCGCTGGCGACCTGCTCGGCGATCGTGCACACGCTGGAGCAGCGCGGGTATGCGAGCCGGCGGATCGTCGGCCGTAGTCATTTCTGGCGGGCGACGATGGGACTGTACGACCTGGCGTCCCGGCTGCTGCGCAAAGTTGATCTTGCCTCGGTCGCGCAGAGTGAGCTGCGCGATCTCGCCCATCGGGTCGGGATGCCGGTGCACATCGGCGTCCTGAACGGATCGTCGGTGGTCTATGTGGCGAAGGCGGCGCCGCCCGGCTTCATCCAGTTCGACACCTATCCGGGCAAAGTCGCGCCGTTCAATCTGACAGCGCTCGGCAAGGCCATCAGTGCCTACCTCGACGATGAAGAGTTGCGTCCTCTGCTGCAGCGGCTCGCTGTCGGCAGCGGTCCGGGTGCGTTGCCCGGCGAGGACGCCTTCCGCAAGCAGCTCGCGACAGTGCGGCGGAAGGGGTACGCCTTCGAGCGCGAGGAAGAGATGGCCGAGGTGTCTTGTGTCGCCGTCGCCTTCTTCGACTCCGATGATCATGTTGCCGGCGCGGTCGGCGTGACCGGATTCACCCGCGAGCTGCGCAGTGCTGTGATCGGTGAGGTGGCCGACGGATTGAGTGCGGTGGCCGATCACATCTCGGCCCAGCTCGGTCGACCGCCGTCCTGAGCGATCTCCGGCGGCAGGCTCCTTGCCGGAGACCGACGGCTCGGGCTAATGTATTCGAAACGAGGGAATTGTTTTCGATATACCGAATAACCTCTCTTTGATCTTGACGTGGATTGGTCGTTCATGGACGAAGTAGGCCTCGTCGGTCTCGGTGCGATCGGTGCCGGCGCCCATCTCCAGGCTCTGCTGCGTTCGAAGCGGTTGCGGCTGGTCGCCGTTGCCGAACCCGATCCCGTACGGCGCGCTGCTGTTGCTCTTCCGGACCGGGTTGCCCGGCGGCAGACGCTCGAGGAGCTGCTCGGCGAGGACAGCATTCGCGGCGTCGTGCTCGCGACGCCGCCCTGGGTGACCCCGGGTTTGGTAGTCGCGGCCGCCCGGGCCGGACGCTTCGTGCTGGCCGAGAAGCCGATCGCCACCGATCCGACGGCGGCCGGAAGCTACGACCGGTTGTCGGCCGACGAGATGGGCCGGATCCAGGTCGGGCTGACCTACCGGCACGATCCGGCGATCCGCCGGCTCCGCGAGATGATCACCGACGGTGAGCTCGGCGGCCCGTTGCTGGTGCGGGCCCACATCTACGACGAGGTCAGGACCGACGATGCCGGCCACGCCGACCTGATCGAGCGGACGTTGGCCGCCGGCCCGCCGGTGATCCACGAGGGTGCGCATGTCCTGGACTGGCTGGCCTACCTGCTGGACGCCGAGCCGACGGTGCGCGACGCCTGGTCATTGCGGACCCGCCAGGACCTGCCCGCCGACAACCTGATCGGCGCCAGACTCGGATTCGGTGAGCATCTCGCCCTGGTCGAGTTCGGGTGGTTGACCGACGGCCTGCCGCGGGTGGAGCTGACGCTGACGGGGGACCGCGGCACAGCGGTGCTGGACGGGCAGACCTTCGCGATCTCGCTGACGACGCGTGCCGGAAGCGAACCGATCACCTTCGCCGGTGACCGGAGCAGCCGCTGCTTCGATCTGCAACTCGAGCGGTTCGCCGATCTGATCTGCGGCGGCCGGGCCGAGCCCGACCTGGCTGCCGGGCGCGCAGCGCTGCGCTGGAGTGCGGCGATCGCGACCGCGGCGAAGGAGCGATCATGACCGTCCTGCACTGGAACCGGGCCACCCGCGCCGAGTTGACCGAGGTGTTGCCCGAGGCACTGGTGCTGCTGGCGGTCGGCGCCACCGAGCAGCACGGACCGCATCTGCCGACCGGCACCGACATCCTGCTGTCGGAGGCGGTGACCGAATCGGCCGCCGAACGTGCCGTCCGGCGCAGCACCAGGCAGCTGGTGATCGCGCCGCCGCTTCCGGTCGGAGCCTCCGATCATCATCGCCGGTTCGGCGGCACGCTGTCGCTGCGTCCGACGACCATGATCACTGTGCTGACCGATCTGATCGACAGCATCGTCGCAGCCGGAGGCCGGCGGTTGATGATCATCAACGGGCACGGAGGCAACATCGGCGTCTGCCACGCCGCAGCCGGTGCCGCGGCCGCCGGCGGCGACGTCAGCATTGCGGTCCTGGACTACTGGCGACTGGTCGAGGCCGTCCCCGACGCGCCCGGACCGGTGCCCGGGCACGCCGGCTGGTTCGAGACCTCGCTGGTGCTTGCGGTGCGGCCGGACCTGGTCCGTGACCGGAAGCAGCGTGCCGAGCCCGTGCCGATCGAGGCGCCATCCGATGTCGATCTGCACAGTGCAGCGGCCTGGACCGCGGTCAACGGCTACACCGACCGGCCGGAACTGGCCGACGACGCGACCGGCCGGCGACTGTTGGAGCAGATCGTGATCAAGCTCAGTGATCGGATCGTCGGCACCGCCGCAGCCGACATCACAGCCGAGGAGGGCACGCCCTGACCATGATCGACTTCCATACCCATACACCGGCCTGGCGGACCGCCACCTGGCTCGGTGGCGCAAGCTTCGGCGCCGACGAATTCGTCGACTTCATGGACGGAGCCGGTATCGAGCGTGCGGTGGTGCTCAGCCACGACGGACTGTTCAACTCCACTCCGGAGGCGAACGAGGAACTGGCCGCTTTCGTCGCGGCCTATCCCGACCGGTTGATCGGATTCGGCTCCTACAACCCGCGCCGACCGGAAGCGGTGCAACAGACCCGACGGAGTTTTGCCGACCTCGGGCTCCGTGGCCTGAAGCTGCACCCGTGGCTGCAGGGCTTCAGCATGCATGAGTTGGCCCTGGACCCGCTGATGGAGATCGTCGCGGAGCATCACGGCGTACTGCTCTGCCACGACGGGACGCCGCCGTATTCGACAGCCGGTCAGATCGCCGCCCTGGCACGCCGGCACCCCGACGTGCCGGTGGTGCTGGGTCACGCGGGACTGCACGATCTGTGGCGGGAAGCGTTGGCCTTCACCCAGGACACCGACAATCTCTACATCTGCATCTGCGGCACACCGCCGTACGCCGCTCGCCGGATCGCCGCCGAGGCGCCGGCGGGCAAGGTGCTGTTCGGCACCGATGCCGGGTTGTCGGACAAGGCCAGTCAGGACTATGCCGTCGCGCGGATCCGCGAGATCGACGGCTGGGGGATCACCGACGATCAGCGGCAGGCGATGTTGATCGACAACCCACGTCGACTCCTGGAGAGGATGAGCTGATCATGATCGTCGATGTGCACTGCCACACCCCGACCCACGTGCAGCCGGTCCCGGACGACGAGCTGACGTCGTACCCGTCCTGGCGCAACGACCGGCCGGTGATCACGACCAACAGTTGGGAGGACTTCGATCGCGCCGCCGATGCCGCCGACGTCGCGATCGTCTTCAACATCGCCGCCGACAATCCACTCGCCTCCACCGGCCTGGACTATCGCCCCGAGGACACCAATACGGCGACTGCTGCCTACGTTGCGGCCAGGCCCCGGTCACGGATCGGGTTCATGTCGGTCAATCCTTCCCGCCCCGGTCTCTGGGAGGAGGTGGAACGGGCCCGCGCCGCCGGGCTGGTCGGTGTCAAGCTCGGTGCCAACTATCAGGAATTCGAGCCGCTGAGCGATGACGCGATGGCGTTCTATCGCTACTGCGAGGCCGAAGGGCTGCCGATCCTGTTCCACCAGGGTGCCTCGCCGATCCGACATGCCCCGTTGCGCTACACCCATCCGCTGGTCACCGACGAGATCGCGATCGCCTGCCCGGAGTTGCGGATCGTGATGGCGCACATGGGTCACCCGTTCGCCCGGGAGACCGTGGTGACCATCCGCAAACATCCGCACGTCTATGCCGACGTGTCCTCGATCTACCTGCGCCCGTGGGTAATGTACGAGTCGCTGCTGTTCGCCCTCGAATGGGGTGCGGCCGGCAAGTTGCTGCTCGGTTCGGACTTCCCGATCGCCACCACCCAGGAGGCGATCGACGGTCTGCACCGGGCCAACGACATCATCGCCGGCACCGCGATGCCGCGGATCCCCGACGAGGTGATCGACGGCATCGTGCACGCCGATGCACTCGGCGCCCTCGGCCTGCAGGACCCGAGGGGACAGGCATGAGGATCGATGCCCATGTCCGGATCGGGGCCCAGCGCGAGACCGCGCTGACCGTCGAACAGCTGCTGACCGTGATGGACAGCCATCGGATCGACCGGGCCATGATCGCTCCCAGCGAGGCACAGATCGCCTTCCACAACAGGGAAGGCAACGACGCCGTTGCCGCAGCGGCGAAACGCTCCGGCGGCCGACTGATCCCGTACGCGGTGGCGACGCCGTGGGCAGGTCGTGCGGCAGTCGACGAGCTCGCGCGGGCCCGGGACAACGGCGCCCGGGCCCTGTGCGTCGACTCGTCGCTGCAGGGTTTCGACCTGCTGGACGGGATGATCGAACCGTTGTTGATCTTCGCCGCGGAGGCGTCCTGGCCGGTCTACGTCCGCACCGGCTCTCCGCCGGGGCATCTGCCGCTGCCGACCGCACTGCTCGCCCGACGGCATCCCGAGCTGGCGGTGATCATGGGCCGCAGCGGAGCGACGGACTTCTGGATCGACGCGGCGCCGGCGTTGCGTGACGCCGCCAACCTGTACGGAGACACCAGTTACGCACCGTGGGACACCGTACTTGCCGATTTCGCGACCGACCCGGAGATCGGCCCCGGCCGACTCGTCTTCGCCACCGATCTGCCCTACACCACGGCTGCCGGTGAAGTACAACGGATCCTGGACTGGCCGATCACCGAAGCCGAACGGGACCAGGTCTTCGGCGCGACCCTGGCCGGTCTGCTGGGCCTGCAGGACGCCGACATCTTGATCAACGAAGGGAACCCGACGTGACCGCCACCGCCCGACCCGACCGAGACCGGACGATCGAGGTGACTCTCGACCAGCGCGAGGTCACGTCGCTGTTGCGCGGTGTGTCTCCGGTGCTGCAGACACCCTTCACCGACGACGGCGAGGTCGACCTGGCCAGCTTCGAGCGGGTGGTCGACTACGTCCTCGGTACCGGCGTCAGCAGCGTGATGTTTCCCGGCTTCGCCGGCGAGTTCTACAAGCTCGCCGAAGCCGAGCGACGCCGGCTCAGTGACCTGCTGATCGAACGGGTCCATCGGGTCCGCGGCGTCGCGGTGATCATCGCGGTCCAGGATCACGCCACCAAGCTCGCCGTCGAGCGAGCCCAGCAGGCCGTCGCCGACGGTGCGGACGCGATCAACCTGCTGCCGCCGTACCTGCTGGATCCGTCACTGGACGCCATCGAGACCCACATCCGTGCCGTGCTGGCGGCGGTCCCGACGACTCCGGTCGTCGTGCAGTACGCGCCGGGGGAGACCGGCACCACGCTGTCCGCCGCGTCGTTGGCCGAGATCGCCCGGGAGCATGCCAATCTGGCCCTGGTCAAGGTCGAGTGCAGCCCGCCCGGGCCCTTCATCGAGGATTTGGCGGCGCAGCGACCACCCCTCGCCGGACTGGAGGGGTATGCGGGCGTGCAGTTGCCCGACGCCGTCCGCCGCGGTGCGGTCGGCACCCAACCCGGCTGTTCGTTCACCGAGATCTATGTCGAGATCTGGGACCGGTTCGCCCGCGGCGACACCGCCGGTGGGGACGCGTTGCACGCTCGACTGCTGCCGTACACGTCGTACTGGATGTTGCACACCGAGACCATCAACGCTGCGGAGAAGTTGATCTCCTACCGCCGAGGCATCCTGGCCAGTCCGGTCTGCCGGCAGCCGGCGCATCGGCTGGACGCCCAGGAGATCGCGATGATCGACCGGTTCCTGGAGGAGTTCGCCGACCTGTTGCCGACCTTCGAGGCGGGAAGGGTTGCGCCGGGCTGATCGTCCTGCGCCCGGCACCGTTCGGACGGCACACAAGAGCCACTTGGGATCGGGGTGCGGTACCCGCCCGGCAATCCGATAACGCTGCGGAAACGTTCCCGCGACATCGAGATGGGGACTTGACGGGATCAAGTTCAACCGGTTGATTAATCCCACAGTCCCTCTGGGGTCGCGACAACGAAGCACGACAGCGCTGGGAAGGGGATCGCCGTGACTGAATCACGCCCTCGTTTTGAAGATGTCCAGGACATCTTGAAGTATCAACTGAGCAGACGCGGTCTGCTCGCGGCCGGCTCGGCCCTGACAGCGGGCGGCGTCCTGAGCGCCTGTACCGGCGGTGGAGGTTCCTACACCGATCAGAAGCAGGGCGCCGGCAAGCCGAAGCAGACCGCCGAGGTCAAGATCGGCAAGGCCAACATCCCGACACCGCGGGAGGAGACGCTGGTCGTCGCACAGGCCGACTTCACCGTCTTCAACAACTGGAACAGTATGGTGCCCAACGGGGCACCCGGCGCCTCCGGGTTCGACATGTTCGTCAAGGAGTACATGTTCTACCTGAACCTGGCGACCGGCGAGCTGATCCCGTGGCTGTGTACCGACTACAAGTACAACGACGACTACACCGCCCTCACATTCAACTTCAACCCGGCGGCGAAGTGGAACGACGGCAAGCCGCTGACGTCGGAGGACTTCAAGTTCACCGTGGATCTGCTGCGCAAGCGCAAGGACCTGCTGGGCGGCGGCGGTGACCTGACCGAGTTCGTCAAGAAGGTGGAGACGCCCGACGAGCACACCGCAGTCATCGATCTGACCAAGCCCAACCCGCGGTTCCACTACGGCTTCATCGCGGTCATCCTGAGCGGCTTCGACATCCGGCCCAAGCACGTCTGGGAGGGTCAGGATCCGACCAAGTTCCGGGACAACCCGCCGGTGCGGACCGGGCCGTACACGCTGAAGAAGGCGATCCAGAGCCAGAAGATGTTCGTCTGGGAGAAGAACCCGGACTATTGGAACAAGGGCAAACTGGATCCCAAGCCGAAGTACGTCGTCTACCAGAGCACGGCCAAGCAGGCCGACTCGGCGGCACTGGCCTTCGAACAGGTGCAGTTCGACGCCGGCTCGATCGACGAGGAGCACGCCAAGCAGCTGCGGTCCAAGGGCTATCCGGCGCTGGTCACCACCAAGTTCAACGATCCGTGCCCGCGCGCGTTCTGGCTGAACAACGCTCCCGAACGAGGGATCATCTCCGAGCCGAAGATGCACTGGGTGATCAGCTATCTGATCGACCGACCCAAGATCGGCAACAACGTGTGGCCGGTGAAGGTACCCGCGGCGCAGTACCCGTGGGCGAACTTCAAGACCAACGACAAGTGGAGCGTCCCCGCGCTGGCGGAGAAGTACAAGCTCACCTACAGTCCCGAGGATGCCGTCCGGTTGCTCGACGAGATCGCACCCAAGGGTGCCAACGGCAAGCGGATGTACAAGGGCAAGCCGGCGACGATCGAGATGATCACCCCCGTCGCGGTCGACGGCCCCGAGTACGTGATGGGCAAGTTGGTCAAGGACGAGCTGGTCAAGCACGGCATCTCGGCGACCATGCGGAGTCTCAGCGGCTCGGTGCACGACGAAAAGTTCCAGCGCGGTGAGTACGACGTCGCCGTCAACTGGGTCTGCGACGTGTCCTGGGATCCCGAGCAGCTCTACCGCAACATGGAGAGCGACCGGGCGGTGCCGATCGGCAAGAACGCCGTGGACAAGAACAAGACCCGTCTCAAGGACCCGGTGCTGGACAAGCTGTCCAAGCAGCTGTCCAATCTCGACCCGACCAGTCCGGAGGCCAAGCCGCTGCTGGAGCAGGCGCTGGAGCAGTACTACAAGCGGCTGCCGGTGATCCCGATCATCCAGACCGGCTACCCGCAGTACTTCAACACCACGTTCTGGAAGGGCTGGCCGACCGACGACAACCTCTATCAGGTGCCGCTGAACTGGTGGGGCCACTTCATGTTCGTGATCGGCAAGCTCGAGCCGACCGGTCAGAAGGCACCCTCGTGACGGTGACCACGTCGACCGCCTCGTCCCAGCAGGATCGGGACGAGCGGCCGACAGAACCCCCGTCGGGTCCGATCGTCTCGATCCGGTCGGTGCTGGCACGCCATCCGTTGGCGGCCTACGCGCTGCGCCGGTTCGGCCTCTACCTGATCGAGTTGTGGGGAGCGCTGACGATCGCGTTCTTCTTCTTCCGGATGATCCCGGGCGACCCGATCCAGACGTTCATCCAGACCCTGCAGCAGAACTACGTCTACAACCAGCAGGCCAGCGCGGAGGTGATTGCCCGCTACCGCAAGGAGTTCGGCCTCGAGGGCAACGTCTTCACCCAGTATCTGCACCACATGAAGAAGTTGATCTTCGAGCACGATCTCGGTCCGTCCTTGATCAACTATCCGACCCCGGCGCAAGACGTGATCATGCAGTCGCTGCCCTGGACGATCGGACTGCTCGGGATCTCCGCGGTGATCGCCTGGGTGCTCGGTCTCGCAGCGGGTGCGCTCGCCGGTTGGCGGCGCGGCAAGCTGGGTGCCGAGATCTCCACCAACCTGGCGATCATCCTGGGCCACGTTCCGTTCTACTTCGTGGCCCTGATCCTGGTCTACGTCTTCGCCTACACGCTGGGGCTGTTACCCGCGAGATCGGCCTACGACTCCAACATCCCGATCGGGTTCTCGCCATCGTTCCTGCTCAGTCTGCTGCAGCACGGATTTCTGCCGGCGTTGTCGATCGTGATCATCGGCATCTTCAACTGGCTGCTGTCCACCCGGATGCTGATGATCCCGGTGCTCGGTGAGGACTACTTGACCTACGCCGAGGCCAAGGGATTGAAGCCCGGCCGGATCCTGAGCCGCTACGCGCTGCGCAACATCTACCTGCCGCAGGTGACCGGCTTCGGGATCTCACTCGGCTTCATCTTCAACGGCAACGTGCTGGTCG
Organism: Microlunatus soli; assembly: GCF_900105385.1. Classification (NCBI taxonomy): domain Bacteria; kingdom Bacillati; phylum Actinomycetota; class Actinomycetes; order Propionibacteriales; family Propionibacteriaceae; genus Microlunatus; species Microlunatus soli. The sequence goes on from NZ_LT629772.1 coordinate 5,362,426, forward strand.
AACAGTTGTTCAACTATCCCGGACTCGGCAGCACTCTGGTGACCGCGATCACCCAGCTGGACTTCAACACCATCCTCGGGGTCACCGACATGGCCATTGTCTCGGTGTTGACGGTCAACCTGGTGCTCGATCTGCTGCTGCCGTTGCTCGACCCACGCGTCAAGTACTGGCGCTGAGGAGGATCCATGGCAATCTCAACAAGCGTGACCCGCGTGCTGGCCGCGCCGGTCCGTACGGTCCGTAGCAGTCCGAAGCTGGCCGGCGGCCTGATCATCCTGGTGGTGTTGGTGATCCTGGCCCTGCTCAGCCCGTTGATCAATGCGGTGATCGGCGGCGGGTCCGATCCGGTCGCCGTCGCCGCCTATCCGAAGTGGCAGGTCCCGTCCGGAGCACATCCGCTCGGCACCGATCAGCTCGGCCGGGACGTGCTCGCGATGACGTTCGGCGCGATGTCGGTCTCGTTGCGGATCGGTGCGGTCGCCGGTGTCGTATCCACCGTCGCCGGCGTGATCGTCGCGTTCGTCGCCGGTTACAAGGGCGGCTGGGTCGACGCCGTGCTGTCGACCTTCACCGGCATCCTGCTGGTGATCCCGACCTTCCCGCTGCTGATCGCGTTCAGTGCCTATGCCCGTGAGGTGACGCTGTTCCAGGTCGGCCTGATGCTGTCGATCTTCAGTTGGCCGTTCGCGGCCAAGATCATCCGGTCCCAGGTGCTCAGTCTGCGGACCCGGCCCTACGTCGAGCTGGCCAAGGTCAGCAAGGCACGGGACATGGAGATCATCGTCACCGAACTGCTGCCCAACCTGGCGCCGTTCATCGGTGTCGGCTTCGCCTCATCGGCGCTCGGAGCGATCTTCGGCCTGGTCGGGCTGGAGGTGATCGGACTCGGCCCGGGTGGCGTGATCGACCTCGGTCACATCATCTACGCCGCGATCACCACCGGTGCCCTGACCTTGGGCGCCTGGCCGATGTTCGTGGTGCCGATCGGCCTGCTGACGCTGCTGTTCGCATCGCTGAACATGATCAACATCGGGTTGGAAGAGGTCTACAACCCGCGGCTGAGGGGAGTCACCGGTGAGTGAAACGGACGACAACGTCTTGGAACTGTCCGGTCTCGAGGTCGGATACGCGACCAGTGAGGGGATGGTGACCGCCGTCGACAAGGCCGACCTGGCGGTGCGTCGAGGGGAGATCCTCGGCATCGCCGGCGAGTCCGGTAGCGGCAAGAGCACGATGGCGGTGGCGTTGCTGCGGCTGTTGAAGCCGCCGGGCCGGGTGCTCGGCGGCAGCATCACCTTCCGTCCGAAGGACAAGGCGCCGGTCGACCTGTTGAAGGTCCAGGGCCAACAGCTGCGGACGTTGCGGTGGAGCAATCTGTCCTATCTGCCGCAGGGCTCGATGAACTCGCTGAATCCGGTGATGCGGATCAAGGACCAGTTCGCCGACGTGATCATCGAGCACGCACCGGCCCGGCGGTCGGAGATCGACCAGCTGGTGCCGCGACTGCTGGAACAGGTCGGGCTCGAACCGCGGGTGGCGCGGATGTATCCGCACGAGTTGTCCGGCGGCATGAAGCAACGCATCCTGATGGCGATCTGCATCGCCCTCGAACCCGATGTGATCGTGGCCGATGAACCGACGACCGCACTGGACGTCACCATTCAGCGGGTGATCCTGCAGAGTCTGGCCGATCTTCGTCGCGACTTCGGGGTGACCTTGATCGTGATCTCCCACGACATGGGCGTTCATGCCCAGCTGGTCGATCGGGTCGCGGTGATGTATGAGGGCAAGCTGGTCGAGGTCGGTGACGTCCGGCAGATCTTCAAGGATCCGCAGCACGAGTACACCCGGAGCCTGATCGACTCGATCCCGAGCATCGGCAAGGAGGCATCATGACCGAGACCAGTCGAGCCGGAACCGAACAGCGGATCGAGTTGGAACATGTGGAGCAGCGATTCCATGCCCGGGGGACAGCCGACGGCTTCATGACCGCGGTGGACGATGCGAGCTTCTCGCTGACCTCGGATCCGCCGCGGGTGGTCAGCCTGGTCGGCCAGAGCGGCAGCGGGAAGAGCACGATCGCCCGCAACATCCTGGGCTTGCAGAAGCCGACCGGCGGACGGATCACCTTCAACGGAAGGGACATCTTCTCGTTGTCCCGCACCGAGCGTGACGAGTACCGGCGCAATGTGCAGCCGGTCTTCCAGGACCCGTACGCGATCTTCAATCCGATCTACCGGGTCGACCGGGTGCTGTGGAAGGCGGCCAAGGCGTTCGGGCTGGCCAAGACCCGGGCGGCGGCCGACGAACTCTTCGAGGAGTCGCTGTCGGCGGTCCGGCTGGATCCCGGCAGAGTGCTGGGACGCTATCCGCACCAGTTGTCCGGAGGGCAGCGACAGCGGGTGATGTTGGCCAGGGTGCACATGCTGCGACCGGCGTTCATCATCGCCGACGAGCCGGTGTCGATGCTGGATGCCCAGGTTCGCAAGTTGTTCCTGGACATCCTGCTGGACTTCAAGCAGCAGTATCAGATGACCACGCTGTTCATCACCCACGACCTGTCGACGGTCTACTACCTGGGCGGCGACGTGATGGTGATCACCAAGGGTGAGATCGTCGAACGCGGTCCGGTCGCGACGGTGATGCACGAGCCGTCCCATCCCTACACCCAGCTGCTGTTGGATTCGGTGCCGCGCCCCGATCCCGACCAACGCTGGACCGACCGGATCACGGTCTGATCGTCACCGGATCGGCCCCGCCAGTCGATGCGCGATCGGCAGCAGTCCCGCGTCGCGCACCGGCTGGTACGGGTCGATCTCCTCACCCTGCTTGCGAAAGGCGCCGGGTCGCAAGCCGTAGACCCCGGTGAACCGCCGGGAGAAGTGGTAGGCGTTGGTGTAGCCCGAACCGGTGGCGATCTCGGCCAGTGACTGATTGCTGCGCTGGAGTGCGACCGCGGCCCGGGCCAGCCGGATCAGTTCCAATGCTCGCGCCGGTCCACAGCCGTATCGATCACGGAACAACCGGTGCAGATGGCCGGCCGACAGCCCGGTGGCGGTCGACAGATCATCGACGGTCACGATCCGTACGCCGTCCAGCCACACCCGCCGGACATGATCAACAGCGGCACTCAGGTGTCGGCCCAGGTCGGACTCGGCGCCGCGGACCGGCCCGTCCAGGAAGACCTTCAGCAGCAGCGTCAGCACCTCGACGGCGCGCTCGATGGCGGCCGGGTCGTCGCGTTCAGCGAGCTCGATCAGGTAGTCGCACAGACTCGCCAGCAGCGGCACCTCGGCGAAGTCCCGAACCGCCGGCCAGCCAGTCCCGGCCATCCAGCCGGACGCGTCGCCGTCGCCGGCGAGGTCGAGGTCGAAGTGCACATAGGCATGTCGGGAGGCCCGGTCGGGGTCCCAACGCAGCCGATCCCGCATCCCGACCGTCGCCAGCGCGAGCATCCCCGGACGGAGCACCATCTGGTCGCTGCCACCCGCCCGCTGCCAGTCCCAGGTCGCCGAACCTTCCAACAACCAGACGAACTCCCAGCTGTGCAGCACGCGGGGTCCGAAGACGGCACCCGGTGGATAGTCGGCCAGCAGCACCTGACTGCTCGGTCTCACCGACAGCGATGTCATGAATGGATATTAATGCGCCAGGATCTGCCATTGCTCGGTGCGGGGAGATCTGCGAGTTTTGGGCATGTATTGCCGATGACCCGAAGGGACTGCCATGACCACCACCGCCGCCGAAGGGCTCCGCCTGTTCGACTCCGCCGATGCCGATTTCGTCGCGGCCTTCCAGCGCGACGGGTTCGCGTTGCTGGCCGATGCCCTGAGTCCCGAGCAGGTCGACGAGGTGAACGCCGACGCGCTGCGGCTGTGCCGTGGTGATCTTGGTGAGATCACCTTCCGTGGTCCCGACGCGCAGGCGATCCTGCAGCGTCAGGAGGCTGTCCGCGGTGCACTGTCCGACGACGAGGCGGTACTTCGGCAGTATCTGTGCATCCACTACCCGCACAAGGTCTCGGCAGCCTGTGCCGACGCTCTGGCGGCGCCGCGGATCGTCGATGCGCTGACCGGGGTGATCGGACCGAACGTCAAGGCGATGCAGTCGATGCTGTTCATCAAGTCCGAGGGCAAGCCGGGGCAGGCCTGGCATCAGGACGAGTTCTTCATCCCGACCCGGGATCGTTCGCTGACCGCGGTCTGGATCGCGCTGGATGACGCGACGGTGCAGAACGGTTGCCTGTGGGTGCTGCCCGGATCGCACCGGCGCGGTGTGATCTATCCCGAGCGGGAGCAGGACGATCCGCGCTTCGACTGCAGCACCGAGGCCTTCGACTTCCCCTACACCGATGACGATGCGGTGCCGGTGGAGATCCCGGCCGGCACCGCGGTGATCTTCAACGGCTACCTGTTGCACCGCTCGCTGCAGAACTCCGGGCAGCACGGTTACCGTCGGGCGCTGGCCAATCACTACATGAGCGCGGAGTCGCTGCTGCCGTGGCATCCGCCGAAGCAGGGTGAACACATGGCGATTGCCGACTACCGCGACATCGTCATGGTCGCCGGTGAGGATCCCTATGCCTACAAGGGGACCGAGGACATCGCCCGCCCGTCCTCCCGGCCGGACAAGGAGGGCGGCTGCGACCGCTGATGATCAGCGGTCGGTGCTGTCCCGTTCGAGGAGTTGGGCGGCGACGATCTCGTGGCGACCCGGACCTTCGTAGCCGCCGATCCGATCATGGAGCAGCCGGAGTGCAGTCTCCGCGATCGCCGTCTTGTCCGGTTCGACGCTGGTCAGCGGCGGCCACAGATGCCGTGAGATGATCAAGTTGTCCCAGCCGGCGACCGCGACGTCGGCCGGGACCGCAAGTCCTCGAGTGTGCAGGGCGTGCAGCGCGCCGGCGGCCAGCGCGTCGTCGCGGCAGACGATCGCGTCGAAACCGATACCGGCCTCGAGCGCCGCGGTGACAACGCGGAAGCCGTTGTCGGCGGAGTAGTGGTCGACGGTCAGCCGCAGCCGTGGGTCCGGTCGGAGCCCGGCGGTACGCAATGCCGTGCGGTAGCCGTCGAAGCGTTGGCCGGTGGTGTGGGTCAGTCCCGAGCGTTCCGCTCCGAGGAATGCGATCCGCCGGCAGCCGCGCTCGATCAGATGACGGGTGATCTCCGTGGCGGCTGCGACGTTGTCGATCATGACGTGATCGACCGTGGCCGGCGCCGGTCCTTCACCGAGCAGCACCAGAGGAAATCCGGGTCGTTGACCGGCGAGGTCCTCTGGCGTCAAGGACACCGGGTGGAAGATGACGCCGTCGACCAGACCTCGTTCGCGCTCTTGGAGGATCGCCAGTTCGTTGGTGCGCGCACCGTGGGTCTGCTCGATCACCACCCGGAGATTCTGCTTGCGGGCAGCCTGGTCGAGACGGTTGGAGAGCTCGGCGAAATAGGCAACGGTGACCGATGAGACGGCCACCGAGATGGTCCCGGTCTGCCCGGTCGCCAGCCGGCGGGCAGTGACATTCGGCCGGTAGCCGAGTTCCTCGATGGCTGCCCGCACCCGGGCGCGCGTCGCCTCCGACGCCGACCCCGTCCCGTTGACGACGTTCGAGACCGTCTTCATCGACACTCCCGCGCGGACCGCGACGTCGGTCAACCGCGGTGTGCTCATCTGGCCTCCCTGGCGTCCGATGTGCGGCCGATCGTATCCGAACGCCGAGGGGTCCGGAGCAGTTGCCGCAACGGCATCCTGCGGCGGGTGCTTGACAACAAGTACAGCGCTGTACCAACCTAACTGCCGAACCCCGAACACTTCTGACAAGGGAGCCAGAAATGACGTCACTCGAACACCGGATCGCGCGTCGTCGGCTGCTCGCCGGCTCGGCGGCGGTAGCGGCCGGTGGGGCTCTCGCGGTCGGCAAACCGGCTCCGTCGCGCGCGGTCGGACCGTCTGCTCGGCGTACACCGTCGCTCGAACTGGACTCCCGCAACTACGTCGAACTCGACGCCGACTTCCTGAATACCCAGACCGCGCATTACCCGCGGATCAAGAAGCTGCCCGACGGCCGGTACATCCTCTTCTATCAGACCACCCAGCACTCCTGGAACGTCTACTGGACGACCAGCTCGGACCTTCGGCACTGGGAGAAACCGCAACTGCTGTTCGAGACCCGCAAGATCCTGGATGGTGCTGACGACCTGTGCTTCGCCACCGCGGACGGATGTGTGCTGGACAACGGCGACATCCTCGCGGTCTGCTCGTTCCGGGCCAACCTGCGCTTCAGCAGTCACATGGAGCTCGACGGTCTGGTGCTGCGCCGCAGCACCGACAACGGTCGCAGCTGGGGGCCCGAGCAGCAGATCTACATCGGCGCGAACTGGGAACCCTTCGTGCACCAGACCGACACCGGCGAGGTGCAGGTGTACTTCACCCACAGCGCCCCCAAGGTTGCCGTCGAGAACACCAAGGGATCGACCGGGGTGGCGATCATCCGCTCGCGCGACCGCGGCCGGACCTGGACGCCGGACGTGCGCGACTATCCGTACGCCGCCGATCGGGTCGCCCAGCAATACACCCGCACCACCGACGCAGGTGTCAAGATGTTCACCGACCAGATGCCCAGCGCCCTGCAGATCCGACCGGGTGGCCACATCGCATTGGCGATGGAATCCCATCTGGCCGATGGCAACTACATGATCTCCTTGGCCCACACCAGCCGGAACTGGCCGGACAAGCTGGCCATGGACGAGAACGGACCGGCCGATCGCCAGGACAATCTCTTCCTCGGGGCCGGTCCCTACCTGGCTCGCTTCCCGTCGGGTGAGTCGGTGCTGGCCTACAACCAGGCGTCACGGCAGCGTATCCGGCTCGGTGATCGCGAGGCCCGCGAGTTCGGTGATCCCGAGGCATTCCTACCAGGGAACGGATTCTGGGGATCGATCGAACTCGCCGGTCCCCGGCAACTGGTGACGACAATGGCCAACGTCCGCTCCGACGGAAACAAGATCATGATCGGCGTCCTGGATCTGGTCAAGCGGTGATGGGTGCACAGTGACGATCCAGGAGAGGGCAACGCCGCCCGTTGATGTCGACACCACCGAGCCCGCGCCGCAGCCGAGCGTGCCGGGGCGGCGTCGGGTGCCGTTCGGGGCGCGGTTGTGGCGGGATTATCCGGTGTTGGTGTTGGCGGTGCCGGGGATGTTGATCATTTTGGCGTTTCAGTATTACCCGTTGTACGGGAATGTGATCGCGTTCCAGGATTTCCAGCCGTATCTGGGGATCGGTAAGAGCCTGTGGAACGGTGTGGAGAATTTCGGTGTCATCGTGAACGGTGATCCGGAGTTTGTGAACGCGGTGAAGAACACTCTGGTCTTGACGGTGATCCAGACGGTGATCGTGTTCCCGGCGCCGATCGTGGTCGCGATCGTGTTGCACACGTTGTTGTCGAACAAGGTGCGGCAGTTGGTGCAGTCGATCCTGTATCTGCCGCATTTCATGTCCTGGGTGATCGTGGTAGCGATCTTCCAGCAGGTGTTGGGCGGGACCGGGATGATCAACAACTGGCTACGTGGGCACGGGTTGGACGCGGTCCATGTGATCGGTAATGCCGAGGCGTTCCGGGCGTTGTTGACCTCGCAGGTGATGTGGAAGGACACCGGGTGGGCCACGATCTTGTTCCTGGCGGTGTTGTCCCAGATCGATCGGTCGTTGTATGAGGCGTCGGCGGTGGACGGGTCGTCGCGGTGGCAGCAGATCGTGCATGTCACGTTGCCGGGGTTGAAACCGATCATCATCTTGTTGCTGATCTTGAAGTTGGGTGACTCGTTGTCGGTCGGGTTCGAACAGATCATCCTGCAACAGCCCGCGGTCGGGACCGATGCCAGTGAGGTGTTGGACACCTACGTCTACAACAACGGCATCCTGGGCGGGGCCTGGGGTGTGTCGGCAGCGGTCGGGCTGGTCAAGGGCGTGATCGGTCTGGCCCTGGTGCTGGCGGCCAACAAACTGGCCCACCGGCTCGGCGAGGAAGGGATCTACCGCGGATGACCACCACACCCACCATCGGACCGGACCAATCGACCCGGCCGGGACGATCATCGCGGCCGGACCGATCGTCGCGGCCCGACCAGCGTAGGCGGAGACGGCCGGCGGTGATCGATGGGATGCCGACCCCGGGCTGGCCCGAACGCGTGGTCAAGGGCGTCTTCCTGACCATCATCTGTGCCCTGGTCGTGTTGCCGTTCATCGGGGTGATCTCGACCAGCCTGGCCACTCCCGAAGAGGTCAACCGGGCCGGCGGGTTCGTGATGTTTCCCACCGGCGGCATCGACCTCACCGCCTACGAATCGATCTTCGCCGGTGGCACCGTCACCCAAGCCCTGCTGGTCTCCGGCTTCATCACCGCGGTCGGCACCGCCATCTCCCTGGTGTTGACCTGCACCCTGGGCTGGGCGTTGAGCCGACGCGGCACCATCGGCAACAAAGCGTTGTTGATGCTGGTCCTGATCAGCCTGTTGTTCAACCCCGGCCTGATCCCGACCTACCTGGTGGTCCAACAATTCGGCCTGCTGGACAGTCTGTGGTCAGTGATCGTGCCGACCTGTGTCAGCGCGTTCAACGTGATCGTGGTCCGGTCCTTCTTCACCGGCCTGCCCGCCGAGATCCTCGACTCGGCCCGGATCGACGGCGCCTCGGAATGGAAAATGTTCCGCCACATCGGCATCCCGTTGTCCAAAGCCGTGATCGCCGTCATCGGCCTGTTCTACGGCGTCGGCTACTGGAACAGCTTCTTCAACGCCCTGCTCTACATCAACGACGCCAGCAAATGGCCCCTCCAACTCGTCCTCCGCACCTACGTCGTCAACGGAGTCGAACTCGGCGGCCAAGACCTCGGCCTGGGCAACGAAGCCCTCCCACCCCAAACCACCATCCAAATGGCCATCCTGATGATCTCCATCATCCCCATCCTCTGCGTCTACCCCTTCATCCAACGCCACTTCGCCAAAGGCGTCCTCACCGGCGCCGTCAAAGGCTGACCCAACCCCCGTACCAGCACGAGATAGGACACCAATGACGAAGCCCAGTGCCCGGACGCTATCGCGGAGGACGTTGTTCGCTGCCGGTGCGGCGGTCGGTCTGTCCGGCGCCCTGGCCGGTTGCTCCAACGAAGGACGCGGCGGGGTCACCGGGGCCAACGACGCGGCTGCGAAGTCGAAGGTCCGGCCGGCCTACATCCCCTACCAGGGTGTCAAACCCGACATGTCCGGGGCCGAATACAACATCCCCGACGCCTTCAACAAATACCCCGCCGAGCCGGTCCAGGCGATCGACGCTCCGCCCGGCGACGGGCAACCGATCCGTGCGACGTCGTACACCAACACCCCGATCCCACCCAAGCTGTCCCAGAACAAGTTCTGGCAGCAGCTCAACAAACGGATCGGATCACCGCTGGAGGTCGACCTCAGCCCGTCGGTGGACTACAACAAGAAGTTCGCCACCGCCGTCGCCGGCGACCAACTCGGCGACCTGTTCATGATCGGCGGCATCCCGCAGAAGCCACAGATGCTCGCAGCCAAGGCCGTCGACCTCACCCCACACCTGGCCGGCGACAAGATCAAGAAATACCCCTTCCTGGCCAACCTCGACGACACCGCCTGGAACTCGGCGATCTTCGACGGCAAGATCTACGGCATCCCGATCCCACGCGGAGCGATCAGCACGATGGTGTTGTATGCCCGCCAGGACATCCTCGACGAGCAGGGACTGTCGGGGGAGGTGCAGAGTGCCGACGAGTTCGTCGAGCTCTGCAAGGAGCTCACCGACAAACGGAAGAATCGCTTCGCGCTGGCGGATGTGCCGGAGCTCTTCGTCCAGAACATGTTCGGCATCGCCAACGGCTGGACCGAACAGGACGGCAAGCTGATCAGCAGCCGTGAGGATCCGGCGCAGGAGGATGCCTTGGCCCTGCTGGCGAAGCTCTGGAAATCGGGCTACATCCACCCCGATGCGTTCACCGGACAGAACCAGGATCGCAAGACCCGGTTCGGCAACGGGACCGGGCCGTTGGTGCCGGGCACCTTCAGCGGGTGGCCGGGATTCCTGCAGGGCATGGACAAACAGGGCGAGCTGGCGGTGATGGCGCCGCCGGCGCACGACGGCTCGGGACCGGGTCACACCTGGCTGGGGGCTCCGGCGCTCTCGGTGACGGCGATCAACAAGAAGGCCGAAGACCGGGTCGAAACGCTGCTCTCCTACTTGAACTATCTGGCGGCACCCTTCGGAACCCGTGAATACCTGTTCAACAGATTCGGCATCAAGGGTGTGGACTACGAAGAGGTCGACGGCAATCCGGTGCTGACCGACAAGGGCTTCAGCGAGACCCAACTCTGTCTGGGTTACCAGGCGGACGGACCCTGGACGATCTTCCTGCCCGGGCGCGAGGGAAGTTCCGCAGCGTGCTTCGACGCGATGAAACAGATCTGCCCCGATTCGCTGGCCAATCCGGTCGACGGGATGTATTCCGAGACCGAGAACCGCAAGGGCCCGCAGCTTGCCACCAAGCTCAGCGACCTGACCGGTGAGATCGTCCAGGGCCGAAAACCGGTCTCGGCGTGGGCGCCGGCGGTCAAGAACTGGAGGGCCGACGGCGGCGACAAGATCGCCGACGAACTCTACGCCGCACTCAAGTCCTCCCGCTGAGCCGAGGGCATCAGCCGGCGTGCTTCTTCGAGGCGGCAGTCGATCAGATCGCGGTGCACGAGCGGCCCGGTCAGGCTGCCCGATAGGCGCGCAGGAAGGCCCGCACGCCTTCCACGATCAGTGGCCGGACGCGGCTGTCCTCCGCGGCGTTGGCTGAGCCGAGTCGATCGATGGTGACCCGGAACGTCAGGGCGATGAAGTGATCGGCAGCCAGACGTGGATCCGGCACATCCAGCAGGCCGGCCCGGTCGAGAGCGGCGAAACGGTCCGCGATAGCTTCCTCGGGCGCATCTGTCAAAGGGCGGTCCTCCGGGGGCGGTAGCCGGTCGGACCCGGTCCGGGCCAGTCGCTGCAGCGTGGAGTACTCCGCCGAGTCGAGCCAGTCCGTGGCGATCCGCATCGAGAACGTGATCAGTGCAGGCTCCAGGCCGGCAGCGTCGGTGACATCGTCCATGGTGTCGGTGAGGGTGCTGCGGATCGTGCCGAGTAAGGACTGGCCGACCCCCTCGAACACGGCCTGGAGCAGGGTTTCCTTGTCACCGAAGTAGTCGTACAGCGTCCGCTTCGACACCCCGGCCCGCGCCGCGATCGCATCGACACTCGACCGGTCGAAGCCGTCGGCCACGAACATCCCACGGGCGGCAGAAAGGATGGCCGACCGCTTCTCAGCCGATCCCGTACGCAAGGTCTTCTCGGTGGGCATGGGCAGAGCCTATCAGTGACTACACTGCACGGTGTAGTGTAGAAGTGATCACTCCTCATCCCCCGACGCGGCGTCGCGTGAGCGATGCGTGCTGCGCAACGCTTGCGCGCTGATCGCGACCAAATCATGGAGAAGGCCGCTATGTCCGAGACCCTGGTTTCCCCCGTTCGCATCGCACGGCCCGCGATCGGTGCGCTCGGCCTGCTGGCGCTCGCGCTCGGCACCCTGCAAACGGTCGTCGACCCGGCCCGCCCGCTGCTGGAGCGAGAGCTGGGGGTCGATTCGGCCGGCGCGGCGCTGATCGTCAGCACCCTGCTGATCACCGGCGCGATCGTCGCCCCGATTGCGGGCAAACTCGGTGATCGGTACGGCGGCAAACGGGTGCTGCTGGTGCTGATGGCGCTGGTCTCGGCCGGTGGCGTGGTCTCCAGCTTGGCCCCGAACCTGCCGGTGCTGTTGGCGGGTCAAACACTGCAGGGCGCGATGGTCGGAGCCTTGCCGCTGTCATTCATCCTGGTCCGCAAGAATTTCCCGCCGGGACAGACGCAGGTGGCGATCGGGGTGGTCAGCGCGCTGTTCACCGCCGGAGGAGTGATCGGCACGCTGATCGCCGGGCCGTTGGCCGAAGGCCTCTCCTGGCATTGGATCTTCGCCGCACCCACGATCGTGATCGTCGCCGCGACGGCGGTGGTCCTCCGACTGATGCCGAACGATCCACCGAGCGAGCAGGACACCCCGATCGACTGGCTCGGAGTAGCGCTGTTGAGTGCCACCCTGCTGGCACTGATGCTCGCCCTGCTGTTGCTGATCGGCGGCGGCGTTCCGCTGCTCGCCGTCGGTGCCTCCGTGCTGATCGTGGCCGGCCTCGCTGTCGCTTGGGTGGTGGTCGAACGTCGGGCGGTCGCGCCCATGGTCGAGCTGCGGATGTTGGCCGCGCCGGCCATCTGGAGTGCGGCTGTGCTCACTGTCGGCGTCGCCGCGATCTCGGCGATGCTGCAGACACTGGTCCCCAAGATGTTCGAAGTCTCCGCAACCGGCTACGGCTTCGGGCTCGGGACCAGTGAGATCGGACTGCTGATGTTGCCCGCGTCCATTGCCGGCGTCCTGGCCGGCTCGGTCGGTGGCGTGGCCGTCCGACGATTCGGGCCGCGCCCGGTACTGACCGTTGCCGTGATCGCCACCGCGGCCGTCCTGGTCGCTCTGGCGCTGCTGCACGACTCGGTCTGGCAGCTTGCCGTGCTGCGGGCCCTGGCTGCCTTCGTCGGCGGGCTGGCCACCACGGCCCTGCTCGCCAACACCGCCACCGCGGTCGAGGCCAAGGACACCGGCATCGCCACCAGTCTGTTGGTGATGATCCGGTTGGTCGGTGCCGTCGTCGGCGGTCAGGTCGCCGGCTCGATCCTCTCCGCCGGAGGTGATCCGACTTCGGGAGTGCCGGCCGAATCGGCTTTCGTCACGGGATTCGCCATCGCCGGCGCGATCGCCGTGCTCTCGCTGCTCGCAGTTCGTCACATGAAGAAGGGAACCCAGGCATGACATCTGTGCAGAACAACGCAAACCGTACGGTGCTGATCTCCGGCGCCAGTATCGCCGGACCTGCCCTGGCCTACTGGCTACACCGGTACGGATTCAGGGTCACGGTGGTCGAGAAGGCCGACGCGCCGCGCGCCGGCGGCTATCCGATCGACGTTCGCGGGACTGCGATCGAGGTGGTCAGACGGATGGGAATCCTGCCGCGACTCCAGGACGTCGACATCGCCTCACGGCAGTTCACGTTCCTGCAAGCCGATGGCAGCGAGGTGGTTGTGGCCAACCCCGCGGCCGTGGCCGGCAGCGCGGCGGGTCAAGATCTCGAAGTGCGGCGCGGCGACCTGACCGATGCCCTCTACTCGACAGTCCGTGACGAGGTGGAATTCCTCTTCGAGGACTCCATCGACACCCTCGACCAGTCTGACGATGAGGTCCGGATCACGTTTCGCAGCGGCTCCCGTCGAATCTTCGATCTGGTTGTCGGCGCGGACGGCATGCACTCCCGTACCAGGTCGTCGGTGTTCGGTCCGGAGGAGCGGTTCGATCGCTATCTCGGTTACCGCTTCGTCGTGTTCACCATGCCGAACATCCTTCAGCTCTCCCACGAGCTGATGATGTGGAACACGCCCGGCAGGGCCGCTGCCCTGTACGCCACCGGCGGGCACAGCGACGCCGTGCACGCCTTCCTCAATTTCCATCAACCGCAGCAGCCACGGGGAAGGTGGAAGGATCCGGCAGCACAGCGAGAACTGGCGGCGGGCATCTTCGCCGATGCGGGCTGGGAGGTACCTCGCATCATCACGGCCATGAACGAGGCCGACGACCTGTTCGCCGACAGCGTCGGACAGATCCGGATGCCGAACTGGTCGCACGGTCGGGTGTCCCTCGTCGGCGACGCGGCGTTCGCTCCCTCGTTCCTGACCGGCCAAGGCTCCAGCCTGGCCTTGGTCGGCGCCTACATGCTCGCCCATGCGCTGGCGACGAACTCCGATCACACCGCCGCGTTCGCCCGCTACGAGACCGGTACCAGAGAGTTCGTAGCCATGAACCAGGCACTGGTCGACACCGGTGAGGCAACGCTCTTCCCAACCACCCAGCAGGCATTGGAGCAACGCAACGCCCGGCTCCGAACCATCACCAGCATGCCTCATTCGACGATCAGGCCGGCGCACTCGGCGCTGACGTTGCCCGAACCGCTCGATCGGTGATCGGTGGGCCGACCGCGAATGCTCAGGTCCGGAGCGGGCGAAGGAATCGCGGGACCGCCGGCGTCGCGCCGTCGTCGCCCCAGGTGAGGACCGCGGCATAGACGACCCGCCGTTTGGTCGGATCGGTGACCTGACCAGCACCGGCACAGGGCGTGGTGGCGCCGCCACAGACCCAGCCGTGCAGGATCAACCGGTCGACGTCTGCGTCCTCGCCCGATCCGTTGCTGGCGGTCACGTCGGCACCGCCCGGCCCGCACAGTCCGGTGTTCGCCTGATCGAGCAGCACCTGCTCGGCCTTGTCGGCGAAGGACCACGGGTCGGAGGAACGGCGCCAGACCGTGGCATAGCGACATTGGTCGTACCAGTTGGCTGACGCGAACAGCAGATACTGATCGCCCCGCTTCACCAGCACCGGGTTTTCGATGCTGTCGTCATGTCTGATCAACTCTGCGCTGGCCGAGCCCGCGACGTGTCGACCGTCCTCGGACAGTTGCACCATCCGGATGGTGCCCGGGGCCTTCTGGGTCTTGTAGAGCAGATAGCGCGTCCCGTCGGTGTCGACGAAGGGGGACGGATCGATCACACCGGAGCCGGCGACCGGGCGGTCGGCTGCCGGATCCTCACCGTCGAGTACCGGACAGATCAGCGGCCGGTCCGCCGGTGTGAACGGACCGTCGATCGTCTCGGCGATCGCGGTCCCGATGCAGCGCTGGCCACCGAAGTCTCGGGCGATCAGGGCGTAGTAGAGCACCCAGGCGCCTTCGGTCTGCACGAGGTCCGGCGCCCAGACCGCGCCGGTCCCGGACGCCCACGCCGGCCACCGGGTCAGGGCATTGCCACCGGTGCGCCAGCGGCCCTGCGGCGTCGGAGCGGACGCGGTCCGGGCCAGACCGCCGGTGCTGAGGATCTTGAACTGATCGCCGTCGGTCGCGACGCCGGGATCGGCTGCCTCGAAGCTGGTCGGGTTGTACACCGGCTGCGGCACCGTCGGGCCGGCACTGGCCGTCCGGGGCATGCCGACGGCGGCCGTTCCGACGGCGAGCAGGACGATGATCAACGCCAACATCGGCAAGGAGTGGCGGCGTTGCTCGAAGATCATGACGGTGCCTTCCGGGAGAGGGGGTGTCCGGACGCTGTGCGCAGTTGCTCGGCCACCTGAGGAAAGACGTCGCCGACCTCCGCTGCGAGCCGTTCCCGGTCGATGGCGACCAGCTCCGGGCACTGCCCGGCGATGTTGTTCAGCTCGGCCGGATCGCTGCGGTGGTCGTAGAGCTCGTCGACGTCGTCGCTGCGGTAGATGTAGCGATGATCATGGTCCCGGATCGAGAGATTGATGGTGTCCGGGCCGAGTCGGAATCCTGCCGGGTCGCGATGCTCGCCGTGGGCGTCCTCGGAGTTTCGGTCCCAGAGCACGGATTCGGTGATCACGGCGTCCCGACCGGACCCTTCGTCGGCGAAACTGATGCCGTCGATGCCAGCCGGGGTAGCGATCCCGGCCAGATCGAGCAGGGTCGGCGAGAGGTCCGGCATGGTATGCAGCGCGGAGTCCCGACCGCTCAGGCCATCAGGATGGGTGATGATCAACGGGATGTGCACCGACTCCTCGTAGTGCAGCAGGTGTCCCTTCTCCATCAGCCGATGGGCGCCCATCATATCGCCGTGGTCGGAGGTGAAGACGATGATCGTGTTTTCCAACTCGCCGCGCCGTCGGAGCAGCTCGACGATCACCCCGACCTGGTCGTCGACCATGCTGATCATGCCGTAATAGTGGGCGATCACCTCCCGCCAGCCGTCCTCGTCCAGATCGACGAAACGCCGGGCGAAATGTGAGCGACGTACCTCCTTGGGCAGATCGTCGAAGCCCCGCTGCCAGCTGGCCGGTAGCTCGATCGCCGACCGGTCGATGATCGTGTCGTACGGCCGCGGCACCACCATCGGGAAGTGCGGCGCATTGAACGAGCAGTAGCCGAACCACGGCCGGTCGGTGGGGGAGCCGTGGAGCACGTCGGCGAACTGTCGGGTCTGCCACGGCTCGAGGTAGTGCTCCAACGGGATGGACGCCGTCGTCCGATGCGGACCGGCCGGATCCCGCAGCCCGGCGACGTCCTCGGCCGTCACGTTCTCGATGTGGTCGGGCAGCAGCCGGAAGCCGTTGGCCCGGGCGTAGTCCCGGTAGGCGGGGATGTAGCGCCCACGATCCTTGCCGTCCAACACGGCCGGGATCGCCGCCTGGGCAGCAAATCCCATTCGTGCCGGAGTGCTGCCCGGCAGATGCCACTTGCCGACGTAGAACGTGTGGTACCCGGCGTCGGCGAACCAACGGCCGAGCCCGCGGTCGGCGAGGTCGGGACGGATCCCGCGCCAGTTGCCGAGGACGTGATGATGGCGCGGCATCAGCCCGGTCATCAGGCTGGTCCGGGACGGACAGCACAACGGAAACGGGGTGTACATCCCGTCGAACACCCGACCTCGTCCGGCCAGCGAGTCCAGATGCGGGGTCCGGGCAGCGGGGTTGTGCGTACAGCCCATGGTGTTCCAGGACTGCTCGTCACTCATGATCACCAGCACGTTGGGACGTCCCGGCGCGGCACCGGTCATCGACGCCGACTCGAGACGAAGTCCTTGACCACCAGCAACGGACGGTCGCCGCCGGTCGCCGCCAGCACCTGATCGCGAGGCTTCACCTGGCAGCGGTCGGCCCAGTCCTGCCAACAGCGGGCCATCACCGCGACCCGATCCGGATGCCGTCCGGCAAGATCATCGAGCTCGGTACGGTCCCGGTCCAGATCGTAGAGCTCCCAGTCCAGACCGTGCTTGCGGACCAGCTTCCAGCGACCCGCGCGGACGGCGGCATTGCCTTCGTGCTCGAAGAAGAGCGGGCGTTGCGGAGTCGGCGTCCCGCGCCAGGAACCCAGCATCGAGGTTCCCTCCGGCGGCAGCAGGTCGCGGCCGGGATACTCCGCGGGATAGTCGACACCGGTGGCTTCCAGGACGGTGGCCAGCACGTCGGGCAGCTGGTGCGGGTCGTGGTCGATGCCTGATCGCAGACCACCGGCCGGCCAGTGTGCGATGAACGGCGTCGCGATGCCACCCTCGTGCACCCAGTGCTTGTACTCCCGGAACGGGGTGTTGGACAGGTTGGCCCAGGGTTTGCCGTAGGAGGCGAAGGTGGCCGGCCCGCCCGGCTCGACGCTCGGATCGTTGCCCCGACGGACCCGCTCGCCGTCCGCCGTCCGCAACGGGGTGTGTAACGGCGGGTGCGGGAGTTCGTCGACCCAGCCGGGGGCGAACTCCTCGGCGCAGCCGCCGTTGTCGGACAGGAACATGATCAGGGTGTTGTCCAGTTGCCCGGTCTCGGTCAGCGCGTCGACAACCCTCCCGACGGCCGCATCGAGTAACTCCACCTGTGCGGCGTAGACCTCCATCCGGCGGGTCTGCCATTCCTGATCAGCGACCTCGTCCCAGGCGACCACCTCCTCGTCGCGCTCCGACAGCGGCCAGGCGTCGGTGATGATGCCGGCGTCGATCAGCCGTTGTCGGCGGCGTTCACGCAGGACGTCCCATCCGTCGTCGAAGGCGCCACGGTAGTGCTCGACGATCTCCTCCGGAGCATGCAGCGGCCAGTGCGGTGCGGTGAACGGCAGATACAGGAAGAACGGATCGTCATGATCAACGGCGCCGGCAGCTCCCCGGTCGCCGTGGGCCGCGTGCTGGGTGATGAAGGAGGCGGCCTCGTCGCCGAGCACGCTGGTGAAGTAGAAGTCCTCGCCGATCTCTGCGGGTTCTTCACCACGGGTCAGTGTGACGGGCTGGTAGTAGCTGCCGGCGCCGGCGAGGATGCCATAGAAGTCGTCGAACCCGCGCCGGGTCGGCCAGGCGTCATGCGGCTCATGGACCTTGCCGGTGAGGTGCCATTTGCCGCGCATCGCGGTCCGGTAGCCCTGCGCACGCAGGATTTCAGCGATCGTGACGCAGCGCTGGTTGATCGTTCCCGGGTAGCCCTGTGGCCCGTCGTCGTGGGTGAGCACGCCGATGCCGGTCTGGTGCGGGTGCAGTCCGGTCAGCAGCGAGGCCCGGGCCGGCGAACACCGCGCGGTGTTGTAGAACTGCGACATCGCGACGCCGTCGGCGGCGAGTCGGTCCAGATGTGGGGTGCGGATCTCCGATCCGTAGCAGCCGAGATCGGAGAAACCCATGTCGTCGGCCATGATCAACACGACGTTCGGGCGTCGCGCACGGGTCTGGGAAGCGGGCGGCACTGCGGCTCCTGTCCAGTCATTGACGAGGCACTTCACAGCGGACTCTACATCGTTGTAGAAAGGGTGTCATGGATCGACCGACACTGGTATTGATCACCACGGATCAATTGCGGGCCGACGCCCTCGGATGCTTCGGCGGGCGGGCCGTGGCGACACCGCACCTCGATGCGCTGGCTGCCGAATCGACGGTGTTCGATCAGGCCTACACCGCCAGCCCGTACTGCCTGCCGAGCCGGTCGTCGATGATGACGGGCTGCTATCCGCACCGGCATCGGGCCTACAGCAACTTCCGCGACGTCCGGCTGTCGCCGTCCGATCCGAACCTCTACAACACGTTGAGCGGGTTGGGCTACCACGTCACCCATGTCGGCAAATGCCACTACGCACCGGTGCCCTACGGCCGGACCCGACCGGACGAAACGCAGCCGTACCAGGATTTCCGGGACTACTACCTCAGCCTCGGCATCGACGACCTCGACCTGCAGGACGACAAACAGGTGTCGGTCTGGTTCCGCGACGACTACGCAGCCGATCTCGACGCGGCCGGCCATCTGCAGGCCTATCGGGATGCGGTCTGGGATTCCGAAGCCGCCAAGGTCTTCACCTTTCCCGGGCCGGCCGAATGGCATCCCGACGCCTGGGTCGGCCGCAAGGCCTGCGAACGGATCGCGGCAGCCGAC
This sequence comes from Microlunatus soli, assembly GCF_900105385.1. Taxonomy (NCBI): domain Bacteria; kingdom Bacillati; phylum Actinomycetota; class Actinomycetes; order Propionibacteriales; family Propionibacteriaceae; genus Microlunatus; species Microlunatus soli. Next base: position 5,381,498 of record NZ_LT629772.1, read on the forward strand.
CAGCAGACGCCGCAGTTCTTCTGGATCTCGATCAGCGGCCCGCATTTCCCGTTCGATCCGCCGCAGGAGTATCTGGATCGGGTAGACCTGGACGCGATGGGGGAGCCGCGGACCTTCGGTGAGTTGGAGGACCCGCAGCGGATCCACTACCGAAGTCTGCACGCGGCGCCGCCGCAATGGATCGAGAGCGGTCGCAACGATCGGTACACCGACGACTACTGGCGGCGATTGCGGCAGCACTACTTCGCCAACGTCGCATTGATCGATGATCAGATCGGCGCCATCCGGCAGAGCCTGGCCGACAGGTTCGGCGACAACGTGATGATCATCTTCACCCCGGACCACGGCGAGATGCTCGGCAATCATGGGATGTGGGGCAAGGGGCACTGCTTCTACGACGATGTCCTCAAGGTGCCGCTGATCATGCGCCGGCCCGGCGGCCGGGCCGCCGGCACCCGCAGCGATGACCTGGTCAGTCTGATCGATCTCTATCCGACCTTCGTCGGTGCCGCGGGCGGAGACCGTCCCGAGGTGGACGGCGTAGCACTCACCGCACCCGATCGAGGACACCCGTTCGTGCTCAGTGAGGGGGAGCGGATGAGCGTCGTCTCCGACCGGCGCCACAAGCTGGTCTCCATCCAGCATCAGGGCCAGGAGTTCACCGAGATGTTCGACCGGGACGCCGATCCCGACGAGATCGGCTCGATCGCCGGTGACGATCGACACGCCACCGTCGAGCGAGACCTGCATTCCCGGATCGCCGGCTCACTGCTGGGTGCGGCACTGGCCTGACATGGGGAATTGATCAGCGGGAATACATCGAGCTGGTGAAGTCGGTGCGCGGCTTCCAGGAGCCGAACGCATAGGAATCCGCCGAGACCGAGGCGCCGGCCGCCTTCGCCTTGGCGATCGCCTGCTCACGGTCCGCGGCGGTCGCGTCGCTGAGCTTCTTCAGCGCGCCCCGGACATCGGTGACGTCACCGGAGAAGACGCCCTGCACGATCTCGCCGAGACCGGGCTTGATGTCCTTGGAATGACGGGCGACCTGCTGCACGTCGGCGTTCTGCAGAGTGGCCTGCGGAGCGATAAAGACACAGTCCTGGTAGGACGCGATCAGCCGTCGCCACGGCTCGATCGCCTTGGACTTCTCGATCGCGGTCAGATCGTAGGGCGGCTGCGCCATCGCGTCGGCGATCGCGATGTTGTACTTCTCGCCGGGCAGGTAGGACAGCAGCCGGCTGCAGGCGTCACCCTGCTCGGCGGCCGAGCTGACGTAGTAGTTGCCGCCCTGCCGGCCCCGGTAGGCGACCAGCTCGTGGGACGCGTCGGGCACCAGCATCGGTCCGACGTCGAGCGATGTCAGGAACTGCGGCATCTCGGTCTGCACCGTCCCCGAGCACCACGGTCCGTCCATGTAATAGCCGGCGGCACCGGCCGCCCAGCGGGCCCGGGCGGTCTGATCATCCAGGCTGGACGCACCGGGAAAGACCAGCTTGTCGGTCTGCAGCGATCGCAGGAATTCGATCACCGCGAGGTAGGCCTGGTCGTGGTAGGCGACCTCACCGGTGCGGAACAAAGTGCCGTCCAGACCCTCGAATCCTGCAGCCTGGGCCATTGCGTTCACCTGCTCGCTGAGCCGCCCGGTGTGGCCGAGCGCGAAGATGAAACCGAAGCTGCCCTCGTTGGCCGCCATCACCTTGCGGCAGGCGTCGCGGAACTCGTCGTAGTCGGTCGGGGGCTGTCCGATGCCGGCCTTGTCGATGAAGGACTTGTTGTACCACTGCGCGGCGACATACTGCTTGTCGGCGAAGATCGGAAAGCTGTAGATCTTGTCGTCGAAGACATGCAGGCCGTCGACCAGCCCGTCGTCACCGAACCGGTCCCGGACGTCCTGCTCCCATTCGATCGGCTGGAACCAGCCGTCGGCGATCAGTGCGGGGATGCTCAGCTCGAGCCCGGCGGTGCTGTGGATGTTGGGAAGTTGCTTGCTCTGCTTGGCCAACTGCAGTGTCTGCCCGAGCTTGGCGGTCTGCACGTAGGTGTAGTCAACGCCGATGCCGGACTCCTTGGTGAACGCGTCGTAGGCGGCGCCGTTCGCCTTCTGCAGATTGACGTTGTGATCCCACCAGGTGATCGCGCCCTTGCCGCCGTTCTGACCCTTGCCGCCGTTCTTGCCGGCGCCGCCGGGGAGGGTGCCCGGTCCGGTTGGCCCGCCGTCGGAACAGCCGACCAGGCCGGCAGCTGCCAGCCCGGCGGCGCCGCCGAGCAGGGCACGGCGGCCGAGGATGTGTGGTGTGGGTCCGGTCATCTCGGGTCTCCTGGTGAGGGGTGCGGGGCAGCGTTGATGATCATGACTTCACGGCTCCGGCGATTCCCTCGACGAAATAGCGCTGCAACAGGATGAAGAGGGTGACGACCGGGAGCAGCGAGATGGTCGCCGCTGCGGCCATCCCCGACCAGTCGGTCGAGTTCTCGCCGACGAAGGCCAACATGCCGACCGACAGGGTCCGCAGATCCGGTCGGCTGAAGGTGAAGACCAGCGGCAGGAAGAAGGCGTTCCAGGTGGCCATGAAGGTCATCAGCGTGACGGTCGCGGTCACCGGTCCGGCCAGCGGCAGCATCACCGAGAAGAAGGTCCGCAGGAAGCCGGCGCCGTCCATGATCGCGGCCTCCTCCAGCTCTCGCGGTAGCCGGTGGAAGTAGCCCAGATACAACAGGATGGAGGCGACGTGCGCGCCGCCGGACAGGGCGATCACCATACCGGCGATCGAGTTCAGCAGATGCAGTCGGGCAGCAAGATCGACAACCGGGATGATCGTGTAGCCGGCCGGTACGAAAAGGGTCGCGACCAGGATGGCGAGCACCACCTTGCGACCGTAGAAGGCGTAGCGGGCCAGTACGTAGCCGGCCATCGCGGTCCGTACCACGACGATGATCACCGTCGCGATGGTGACCAGCACGGTGTTCAGCAGATACTGGCCGAAATGCGCGTCGACCCAGGCGCGGCGGAAGTTGTCCCAGCGGAAGTCCTTGGGCAGCAGATCGAGCCCGGCGCTGAACACCTCGATCGGATCCTTCAACGCTGCCGACAGCATCCACAGGAACGGATAGATCCAGATCGCGGCGAGGCCCAGCAGCACCAAGGTCCCGAGCCACACCGGGATCCGGCGGAACCACCGGCTCTTGCGCGCCGCCCGCTGTGTCTGTTCGGATCGCTCGTGGATCGCGGTCATCATTGGCGGGCCTTCTGTGCGGCGCGGATGCCGATCAGCTGCAGCAGACCGATCAGGAAGACGAACAGACCGAACAACACCGCCGCCGCGGACGCATAGCCGAGCCGGGGGACCGTGGAGGTGAAGGCCTGCTCGTAGATGAAGATCTCCAACACTTGGGTGGAGTAGAACGGTCCGCCGCCGGTCATCGTCAGCATCAGGTCGAAGACGTGCAACGTGGACTCGATCGTCAGCAGCGTGATGATGATCGTGAACGGCTTCAGCAGCGGCAACGTGACATGCCAGGTGATCTTGGACGACGACGCACCGTCGATCGCCGCCGCCTCGTACAACTCACGGGGAATGGTCTGCAGTGCGGCCAGCCAGTAGATCAGGGTTTGACCGAGCCATTTCCAGGTGAAGACAGCGATCACTGTCCACAGTGCCGTCTTCGAACTGCCCAGGAAATTGACCCCCTGGTCAACCAGGCCGAGCTTGATCAACACCAGGTTGACCGGACCACTGGCCGGGTCGAAGACGAACTGCATCACGATGCCGACGATCGCGGTGGTGGTCACCACCGGCAGGAAGAAGGCGGTCCGGAAGAACCCTCGCCACGGCATCCGCGGCGAGTTCAGGACCATCGCCAGAGCGAACGCGCCGATCACCTTCAGCGGCACCGCGACGACGGTGAACAGCACCGTCACCTTGAACGCGTTCCAGAACAGCGGATCGTGGATCGCCTCGGCGTAGTTGGCCAGGCCGATGAAGTCCTTGACGGCATCGAAGCCGTTCCAGTCCAGGAAGGAGTACCAGTAGCTGCCGATGATCGGGTACACGGTGAACAGTCCGTACAGCACGATCGTCGGCAGCAGGAACAGATACACCCAGAATTCGGTACGCCGGATGCGGAGCCCGCGGGTGCCGCGGCGAGGCGGGCGGGCGAGCGTGGGGGCGGTCAAAGAGAACTCCGATCGGCGGATCTACCACGTTGTAGAAATGCATCGTAGGGGACGACAGCCGGCACCGACAGGGGCGCTCCGAGCAGTGGACGTCAGCTGGGGAGGGTGCTGCGGCGCTGCACGATCTGGTAGTCGACGTAGAAGTCGGTCCGTTCTATCGGTGACCGATCGATCTGCTTGATCAGATAGTCCACGGCAGTCCGGGCGACCACGGTCGTGTCGGCTCGGACGCTGGTCAGCGGCGGCCAACAGTACTGGGCCTCGACCGTGTCGTCCCAGCCGATCACGGCCATCTCGTCCGGAACCGATACGCCGCGCCGGTGCAACACCGACAAGGCTCCGATCGCCAACATGTCGGAGAAACAGAAGACCGCGTCCGGCGGTGTGTCCAGGTCGAGCAACTGCTGCATGGCCGCCGCACCCTGGTCGAAGTGGAAGTCCCGGATCTGCGGTTCCAGCCGAGGGTCGGCATCCAGTCCTGCGGCCGACAGGGCCTGCCGGTAGCCGGTGATCCGGACACCCCAGGTGCCGGCCGGCTGGTCACCGATCCGGCCGATTGCCGCGATCCGGCGGCGGCCCATCGCCAGCAGATGCTCCGTGGCCGCCATCGCGGCCGCGACGTTGTCGACCCCGACGTAGGGGACTCCGGCCGGACGCGCCCATTCGCCCAGCACCACCACCGGCATCGCGTCCTGAGCCGCGGCCACGTCCTCGGCGGTCAGTTTGAGGGTGGAGACGATCAGCCCGTCGAGGGCCTGTGGCCCGACGCCGCGGACGGCCCGCCGCTCGCGTTCCAGATCGGCTCCGGTCTGGTCGATCAGCAGCGTGTAGCCGCGCTCCTCGGCGGCATCGGTGATCTCGGCGGCCAGTCCGGCGAAGTACGGCGCCCGGAGATTGGGAACCGCGAGCCCGATGATGCCCATCTTGCCGGTCCGCAACGTCTGGGCGGACCGGTTCGGTGTGTAGTCGAGTTTCTCGACCGCGCGACGCACCCTGCTGATCGTCTTCTCCGACATGAACGGGTAGCCGTTGAGGTAGTTGGAGACCGTCTTGGGGGAGACACCCGCTTCTTTGGCCACATCGACCAGCCGTGCCTTCATCTGCACACCGCCATCATTCCCCGCCATCGTCAGCGTCGCGACACGTCTGTCACAGAACCTTTGTCGTGGCACTCTAACCGCGAGCGATGCAGGCCTCCCGCAGGCCGGTACGGTGACGGTGTGAGGATCGCCACCTGGAATGTGAATTCGATCAAGCAACGGATGCCGCGATTCCTGCCCTGGTTGGACCAGCGGCAGCCTGACGTGGTGTGTCTGCAGGAACTCAAACTGGACGATCTCGGCTTCACCGGACTGCTGGGGGCCGAGCTGGAGCAGCGTGGCTACCAGGCGGCGGTGCACGGCGAGGCGCAGTGGAACGGCGTCGCGGTGCTCTCCAAGGTCGGGCTGTCCGACATCGAGCTCGGCATTCCCGGTGCACCCGGATTTCCGCACCCCGAGGCGCGGGCAGTGGCCGCCACCTGCAACGGGGTCCGGGTGCATTCGTTGTACGTGCCCAACGGCCGCGAGCCCGATTCCGATCACTATCGGTACAAGTTGGCGTGGCTGGCGGCGCTGCGTGATCAGGTCGCCGCCGAAGGGCCGGAGGTGGTGGTCTGCGGCGACATGAACATCGCTCCCGCCGACGCCGACGTCTACGACCCGGCCGCCTATATCGGTCAGACCCACGTGACAGAGCCCGAGCGCGCGGCGTTGGCCACGCTGATGGCGACCGGGTTGCACGATGTGGTCCGCGATCGCTGGCCCACCGAACGCGTCTTCAGCTACTGGGACTACCGGGCCGGGATGTTCCATCGCGATCTCGGGATGCGGATCGATCTGGTGCTGGCCGGCGCTCCGATCAGTGAACGGGTCCGGGCAGCCTGGGTGGATCGCCAAGCCCGCAAGGGAAAGGGCCCGAGTGATCATGCCCCGGTGATCGTCGATCTGGACACGGCCCCGGACGGTGACATCGGCCCCGTGGTCCCGCCACCGTCCAACCCGGTCACCAAGAAGGGTGCGGTCAAGCTCCCGCAATCCCGCGACTAGGGGTGCCACCGACCCGCAGCTGCACCCGCACCCTGTCCGATCCGGCGTCGTTACACGCTTCGGCGTGCCTGCGCCGCCAGGCGTTCGGTGAACTCGAGGCCGGCCGGCTGCATCCAGCCCTCGTTCAACAACGGGGTCCGGCCGTCGTTGACCGACATCCGGAAGCCGAGGCATTCCAGCCACAATGGTCGCAGGTTGAGGATCGACGGAAGCCGCTCGAGCTCGACCTGATCGCGCAGCCACTCGAACTTTTCTCGCGCCGTCTCGGTCACCTTGTCCTCGACGCTGACCAGGAAGCTCATCGCGGCCGCCAGATCCTCCTTCGGCCGTCCGACATGGAAGCCGCCGCCACGAGTCGCGTGGACGCGTTGCTGGGCCCGCGGGTCAGAGTCCGTTGTGAACGTAGGCGGCCGAGATCGGACGGTAGCTCAGGCCGAGGCTGCGGTAGAGCCCGATCGCGGCGGTGTTGTCGTCGTCCACCATCAGGCCGACCGCTCCGCGGGTGACGATCGCGTCGCCGGCGACCAGGGTGCAGACCTGACGGGCAAGGCCGCGTCCTCGGGCGTCGGGGTGGGTGGCGACGCCGCACAGATATCCGACCGTCGGCGCGGACCAGGCCAAGGCGGCGACCGCGACCAGTCGACCATGATCATCACGGATCCCGGCCCAGCCGTCGACCCCGGGATCACCGGGCTGGGCGTCGGAGGTCGGTGCGGCGAGCGCGAGGAGGTCGCCGATCTCGTTCTCCTCCGACTGCCGGAGCCAGTGGGCGGCGGTCGTGTTGTCGGGCAGCGGTTCTCGGCGCTCCATCCAGCCGAATTCGCTGCTGGTCCGCAAGCTCTGTCCGGATGTCAACTCGATCATGTCGGCCAGGCTGTGGATCAGTCGCCGGTCACCGATCGGGCGAAAGCTCGGGCCGACCTCCTCCAGGACCAGACCGACCAGGCCGACGGCAGCGGCGATCGACCCGTGGACGGCCAACCGGTCCCGACGGGCCAGGTCCGGGCAGGAGGCGGCGATGGCTCGTCCGTCATCGCTCGCCCAGGCCCGGCTGGCGCCCGTGAAGCCCTGCGCCACAAGGGCACAGAGCAGGTCGCCGTCGATCAGCTCGACGAACTCGTCGGTGTCGGTCAGCTCCCGCATCGGGCCATTCTGCCGCTCCGAAGTGGTCGGCGCGATCAGCGCCGACCGGCGCGCCGGCCCTGCGGCAGCAGCCCGCGATAACTGCGGTGCACGGTGACCGCGGCAAGGGCGGCCAGCACTGCCTTGATCAGATCGCCGGGTACGAAGATCAGCGACCCGAGGATCGACGTCGTCAGCGGCAGGCCGGTGACGACGCTGGTCCACGGCACGCCGATCAGATAGATCGCACCGATGCCGCCGATGATCGCCGCGGCAAGAACGGCGGTGAAGCGCAGTGCGGGGCGGCCGATCCGGATCGCCCATCGCTGGACCAGCAGTCCGGTCAGGCCGGCACCGGGGATCCAGCCGATCAGGTAGCCACCGGTGGGCCCGACCAGCACGCCGAGGCCGCCGCGGCCGCCGGCCAACACCGGCAGGCCGGCCAAGGACAGCACGACGACGATCACCGCGGCGAGCATGCCGCGGACCGAGCCGAGCATCGCACCGGCGAGCATCACGCCGAGGGTCTGCAGCGTGATCGGCACCGGCAGCACGCCGATGGTGATCGGCGGCACCAGGCCCATTGCCGCGATCAGGGCAGCGAAGACGGCCACCAGGACCGTGCTCCGGGTCGTCGTGGCGCGCTCGGGCTGCAGGTCAGTGGTCGACATCGTCGGGTCCCTCGCATTGTCGGCCGGGTGCGGTAGGGGCACCGGCGGTGGGTGGGAAGTGTTCATCGGCCGCGGCTGTCGTAGCAGCGGGCGTCGATCGCGTCGGCGATCTGTTCCGCCGACTGCAGCGTACGGACAAGCAGCGGCACCACGGTTGCCAGCGGACGGCTCTGCAGGCCGCGGGCCTGTTGTGCCTCGCGGACCTGCTGATAGGTATCCCGGATCTGCGGGATGAACCGCACGGTCAGCGCCAGCGCCAGGCTGATCCGGCCGGGATCCAACCCGAACCGTGCGGTCGGCGCAAGCAGTCGATCGAAGAAGTCCAGCATTGCCGAGAACGTCGTGCTCAGGCTGACCGCATAGGCCAGCAGGCACAGCGTCAGCAGTCGCAGGCCGGTGACCAGGGCCGGCTGCCAGCCGGTGCCCAACCCGGTCAACAGGACGACGACGCCGATGATGATCAGCACACCGGCAACGGTCCGCGCCAACCGACGTGCCGGGGCCCGGGTCAGCAGCAGCGCGATCACGGCGAGGGTCAGCAGGGCGCCGAGCACGATCGGCGCGGTGATCAGATACAGCCCGATGCCGGCGACGAACAGGACGCCGAACTTCACCGCGGTCGGCACCGGTGCCAGCAGGCTGTTGGCGTTCATCGTCGCGACGTTCATCGGCTCAACTCACGGTAGTGCGCGATCGCCGCCTCCGGGGCGCCGTCGTAGCTGACCCGGCCCTGGTCGAGCACGATCACCCGCGGATAGCTCTGCACCAGGTCGAGGTCATGGCTGACCATGATCGCGCGTTGCGGAAGTCGATCGATGTGTTCCTGCAGTCGACGGCGATTGCGCAGATCCAACATGGTGGTGGGCTCATCGAAGATGATCACCGACGGCTCCATGATCAACACCGCCGCCAGGGCGACCAGCTGACGTTCGCCGCCGCTCAGGGTGTGGGTTTCGCGATCATGCAGCCGGCCGAGCCCGAGCGCATCCAGGATCTGCCGCACCCGGTCGCCGATCTCGGCACGCGGGATGCCGATGTTGCGGCAACCGAACGCCAGATCGTCGGCGACGATCGGCATCACCACCTGGTTGTCGGGATTCTGGAAGACGAACCCGATGCGGCGACGGATCCGGCGGGCTGCCTTGGCCGTCGACTCGCCGTCGACGGTGACCTGACCGACGGTCGGTAGCACCAGGGCGTTGAGCAGTCGGACCAGTGTGCTCTTGCCCGACCCGTTGGCGCCGATGATCGCGATCCGATGATCGTCCAGGATCAGGTCGACGTCGCTCAGGACCGGGATGTCATCGCGCCGGACGCCGACCCCGCTGAGCCGGATCGAGGGCGCGGAGCCTGGCGGGGTCAGATCGTCGGAGGGCAGTTCGGAGGGCAGCGGAGACCACGACATGGACGACCCTCCCGACTTGAACGACGTTCAACATGAACGATGTTCAAGTTAGCGACGAAGTGCGCTACCGTCAAATCATGCGGCTGTCCCGGGAATCGGTGTTGGACGGAGCTTTCGCGATCCTGGACCGTTACGGCCTCGGCGATCTGACGATGCGCCGGCTCGCGGCCGAACTCGGCGTCCAGGCCGGCGGGCTGTACTGGCATTTCGCCAACAAGCAGACCCTGCTGGCCGCGATGGCGGACCGGATCGCCAGTGGGCCGGCCGTCACCGGGGTGGCGTCGGACGACCCGAAGCGGTGGCAACAGCAGTTGACGGCACTGTGCACCGGATTCCGCGACGCGCTGCTCGCCCATCGCGACGGTGCCGAGCTGGTGGCCGCGGGCTACGCCCTGCATCCCGGTTCCGGCGAACCGTTGGAGTCCATGATCAAGATCTTGGACCGGTCCGGCCTGGCCACGGCGCCCAGCCGGGCTGCGGCGGCCGCCCTGACCCACTTCGTGCTGGGTCACGCCGCCGAGGTCCAGGCCCATGATCAATTGCGACAGGCCGGTGCGCTGCCGGAGGAGCAGGACGTACCCCAGGACACCGACCTGGACGAGGCGTTCATCATCGGACTGGAGATCTTCATCGACGGGCTGGCCGCTCGCCTGCGGCACGATACGAAGCGGGTCGTGCCCGATCACGGCCGAGCCGGCGGATGATCCAGCTGAGCAACACCAGATAGCCGATGATCAGGACGCTCTGCTCGATGACCGCGCCGACCGTGCCGGTCCGGATTGCCGGCAGCATCCCGACCCAGGCGTAGCTGAGGACGGCTCCGGTCGCGACACCGAACGGCGCCGGTCGCCAGCGCGACATGATCAACAGTGCGATCAGCCAGACCACCAGCATGACGGCGAAACTGACCCAGCCCAGCCGGTCCGGCAGCTTGTCGGCAGCGTGGAAGATGCTGGTCGCCAGCACCCCGAACAGGGCGCCGAGAAGGACCTGCCGGAGCGTCGGGCCGCCGGAGACGCTGGCCGTCGGGGATCCGTCCAGCACGCTGTGATCCCTGCCCCGCAAGGCGATCGCGCCCAGCACGGCGGCCGCCGCGGCCACGGCGGCGCCGATCAGTTGGGCCGGTTGTGCCAGGAACGGTGTCGCCGAGGCCAGTGTGCTCTCGACGAAGGTGCCCGCGACACCGATCAGCAGTACGAGGGCGCAGACCACGATCCCGACCGGGCCGAGCCAGGATCCGGTGTCCGGTGCTCCGTCGCCGTCGTGCCGCCGGGATCCGTACCAGGCTTCGGTGATCGCGATCGGTGTACCGATGCTCCAGACCACGTGCAGACTGATCACGAACACCGTCCACGGTGCCCCCATGCCGAGCGCGTCGATATGGCCCGGCGCCAGCAGATCGAGGCCGAGATAGTGCGGGTTGAACAGGGTCTGGGTGATCAGCCCCTCCTCGACGATGCCGTAGCCGAGCGCGAGCAGCAGCAGGCCCGGCCAGCCGACCCGGAGCCGACGGCCGAGCTCGCGGATCAGCACTGCCGCCATCCCGTAGAACGCGACGAACGCGAGGAACATCACGATCTGCGCGGGTGCAGGGGCAAATCCCTGCAGATACTGGTCGCCGAGCAGGAACTCCGCGGTCAGCGGGGACACCACGGCGAGCATGATCACCGGCGCGAATCTGGTCTTCATGCCAAGATCATCTTCGATCAACCCTCGCACCCGGCATGACAATGCTCACGACAATCCTGCGTGCTCCGTCACCGATCGGTGCCGACCTCCGCGACACTGTCGGCGGACGGTGCTGCGGGACGTCGACGCCCCACCAGCCAGGCCGCGACCAGCACCGCCAGACCGAGCACCGGCGTGGTGGCGCCGAAGATCTCCTGCCACCACCGGTATTTCAGTTCGAGGTCATCGCCGCTGGGCAGGAACTTGTACGGCGCCGCGACGACCCAGCCGACGAACAGCCAGCCGAGCACCCGGAACCAGTCCGGCCAGCCGGTCCGGACCGCGAGCAGATATCCCAACGGCATCACCCAGACGAAGTGATGGGACCAGGACACCGGCGAGGCGAGCAGGGTGGCGACGCCGCACAGCACGACGGCCATCATCTCGTCGCCGCGCCGGTGCCAGACGACTCCGACGATCACGCCGAGTGCGGCGGCGATCACGGCCAGCGCCAGACCGATCGCGTTGCCGACAGTGTTGTAGCCGAGGATCCGGGTGCTCGCCCCGAGGATCGACTGGTTGATCAGATAGACGATGCTGCTGCCCAGTCCGCTGTCGCCGTGCAACAACCGGGACCAGAAGTCGATCGAGGTGCGCGGCGCGGCGAGCAGCGCCAGTCCACAACAGATGATCATGGTCGCGATCGAGACGGCCGCGGCGCGAAATCGTCGGATCGCCAACAGGTACACGAAGAACAGGCCCGGCGTCAGCTTGATCGCGGTGGCCAGACCGACCAGCACCCCTTCGGGCAGCCAGCGGCCGCGACGGATCCGGGCCGGGACTGTGATGGCGCGTGGACCGGCGACCAGATCCAGCAGCACCAACGCGACCAGGAAGACCCCCAGCTGTCCGAAGGCGGTGGTCTGGTTGACCGGTTCGACGACCAGGACGGTCGCCGCGCTGACCAGGCTGAGCCGCCATCCGGTCAGACCTAGCCGATGCAGGATCGCCGTCGTGCTCAGACCGATGCCGATCGCCCAACCGGCCAGCACCAAGCCGTGCGGCAGCCAGGTCATCGGGACCGCCAGGATCGCGGCGAACGGCGGGTACAGGAAGGGCAACGAGTCCGGCAGGTGGTACGGGTCCGCGCCGCTCAGCAGGGCACGGCCGGCACGCAGGTAGACCTCCAGGTCGGCCTGCCGCGGCTTCCACGGGATCAATCCGGCGCCCCAACTCTTGCCGGCGACGAACAGCGAGGCCAGACACGGCAGCAGGCAGGTCAGTAGACCGGACAGCAGGCTCCGACCGGGACGGGGTCGGGTTCCCGCCGGTGCGTCGGCACCCGTCGTCGGCGAGCTGGGGGAGGGGTGCGATCGAGGTCCGGGCCGGCCGCCGGCGCCGCCGGGCCGGGTTTGCTCGGAACTGGGCTGCTCTGCTTCGGGATGTCGCCCGGTGCTGACGGTAGCCATGGCCTAGCGGGTGTCCCGTCGGGTCGCGGCTGTCGCGCCGTGTCCGGCACGCACGCAGCCGACATCGCGGTCAGCCGAAAGGGGATCCACCCGTACTCCCTCCTCCTCCGCCGCCGGGCGCGGCCGCCGGACGCTGCTGACGACGCCACCGGGCGGCGGACACACCCTAGACAGTGAAACTACAGCCAGTCCTCGATCGTGGCGCCGACCGCGGAGTCCGTGTTGCTGCCGATCACGGTCGCACCGCAGCCGAGCAGCTCGGGATGGGCGTGGCCCATCGCGTACGGCATCCCCACCCAGCGCAGCATCTCCAGGTCGTTCGGCATGTCGCCGAACGCGGCTACCTGATCGGCGGTGATCCCGAGCTGCTCGCACAGCGCGGCCAGCGTTGCCGCCTTGCTGACGCCGGCCGCGGACACCTCGACCAGCGGCCGGGACGGTGAGGAGTGGGTGGCGGTCAGCCGGTCGCCGAGCACCGCCCGGACCCGGTCGGTGAGCTGGTCGGCGTCACCGCTGGCCAGCACCACCAACAGCTTGACGAACTCGCCGTCGGCCAGCAGCGGCCGCAATTCGGTCACCGATCGATGGGGATCGACGATGGCGGCGAACTCGACTGCTCCGTGCTGCTCGACGTAGGCCGGTTCGTAGGCGGCGCGACTGCCGCTGTCGACGCCGAATGCCACACCGTCGATCGCCTCCCTCAGCTCGGCGATGGCGGTGGCTGCCAGCCGGCCCGGGATGGTCCGGGTGGCCAGCACCGTGTCGGTACCGAGGTCGTAGGTCATCGCACCGTTGCTGGCGATCACGGTCGCGTGGGTCCGTCGCAACTCGCGGATCGGATCCAGGTAACGGATCGGCCTGCCGGTGGCGAAGACCACCGGGATGCCGGCGTCCTCGGCGGCCCGGACAGCGGCGATGTTCCGTCGGCTGACCGTCCCGTCGGGGGACAGGAACGTCCCGTCCAGGTCGGAGACGATCAGCCGCGGTCGTCGCGGCACGGTCGCCTCGGTCGGCGAGACCTGCGTGTCGACCCCGTTCACAGCTTGGACCCGTTCACAGCTTGGACCGGGGCGACGGGCTGCCCGCCGCGGAACCTGTACCGGTCGGTTCGCCGCCACCACCGGAGGCGGTTCCGCTCGGGCTCGGGGATCCGGACGGCGAACCGGACATGGACGGCGAACCGGAGGGTGCACCGGAGCCGCTGTTGCTCGGCGACGGCGAGCCGGACTGCGGCGACGGGGACCCCGACTGCGGCGACGGGGAACCCGACTGCGGCGACGGCGAGCCGGACTGCGGCGACGGCGAGCCGGACTGCGGCGACGGCGAACTGGACTGCGGCGGCGGACTGCCCGACCCACCGGTCGGCGGGGGCGGCGCCTGCGGCGGCTGATTGCGGAAGATCAGGATCGCGATCAGCACCGCCAGAGCCGCCAGCAGCAGTGTGAGCAGCCAGGAGACCAGGATGGTGCGCCAGCCCGCGCGGTCGAATCGGCCCGGCCAAGGCAGTGGCCACAGTCGGGACAACCCCGGCTTCACCCGGTCGATCCAGTACAGCCGATAGTCGGGGCCCGACGCCTTGCCCTGCTGGGGCAGCCACCCGAGCTGCACCTCGTTCAGGATCCGCTCGGCTTCGGCCGCCGCGGCCGGGCTGCCGTCGTAGGCCAGCGCCGCCCACGGTGCCACCAGCTTGTCGTCCGGCCCGACCGGATCGTCGTCCTCGCTACGGAACTTGCGGCCCAGCCGGCCGGAGTCCTGGCCGTGACCGCCGCGGGCGATGACGGTGTCGATGTGCAGCGCGTTGATCAGTCCGGAGAACCGATCCCGGGCGGCCGCGTCGGCAGCAGCGCCCTCCGACAGCAGCAGCACCATGACCGGCGTGCTCTCGCCGTCGTTGCGATCGGCGCGGGCATCGGCATGTCCGGTGAAAGCAACCCCGGCCGGTACGGCGCCGAGCCGGCCGTCGATCCAGAAGTCGCCGATCTTGGGCGGGTCCTCGGCCAACAGGGGGCTGATGTAGACCGCGTCGTCGTCGAAGGCGCCGTCCCGGGTCGGGCCGTCATCGAACGGCGAAGCGTCCGGGTCGGGCGGTGGGCCCGGCGCATCGGGCGGCTGGTTCGACATCGGGTCCCATCTCATCACATCGGCGGCCTGCCGGCCCCGCGGACACAACCGCTCGGGATCCGGAAGACCCATTGTGCCCGCTCCCTGGCTCCCGCCCGAGATCGCGGGTGGGCTACGGCGGCTGTGGGGCGACCCTGTGTGCCGTGTTTGGCCCGGGGGAATGATGGAATGGTCTGCGACAATGGCGCAGGACCATGCCGTACCGGACCGGTTCGTGATGATTCGCGATGATCGGACTCGTTCGGGCAGGCTTGACCACGTCAGTTCAGCTAAGTCGACGCACAGGAGAAGCGCGTGAGCAGCCCTCATCCAGGTGGCCATTCCGGCAGGCCGGCCGACTCCGGTTCACCGAACGGCCAGCAGGGCAATCCGGGCCAGCGGCCGGCGGAGCAGCAGCAGTGGTGGGAGACCGCCGGGCAGCAGGCGCAGTACCCGCCGCCTGGTCAGGGTCAGGCGCCGGTCCAGGGCCAGCCACCGGTCCAGGGTCAACCTCCCGTACAGGGTCAAGCTGGCGTGCACGGGCAGGGCGGCGGCAACAACGGCATGGATCAGCCGCTGCCGCCGCGTTCGGCGGCGACACCGGCCGGGGCCGGACGGTCGGGACAGTTCCCCGGGCAGGCTGCCGACGGCCGCGGTGCACCGCCGGCCACCGGTGCCAATGCCGAGGCCGCCACCGTGCTCCGCGAGGCGATCAGCCAGGTCCAGCGGGTCATCGTCGGCCAGGAACACATGGTCGAGCAGCTGATGGTCGGACTCTTGGCCAAGGGCCACATCCTGCTCGAAGGTGTGCCCGGCGTGGCCAAGACGTTGGCCGTCCGCAGCTTCTCCACCGTGGTCGGCGGCGCGTTCTCCCGGATCCAGTTCACTCCCGACCTGGTGCCCTCCGACATCGTCGGTACCCGGATCTACCGGCAGAGCCAGGAGAAGTTCGACATCGAGCTCGGCCCGGTGTTCGTCAACTTCGTGCTCGCCGACGAGATCAACCGTGCACCGGCCAAGGTGCAGTCGGCGATGTTGGAGCTGATGGCCGAGGGTCAGGTGTCGATCGGTGGCGAGTCCAACCCGCTGCCCAAGCCGTTCATCGTGATCGCCACCCAGAACCCGGTCGAGTCCGAAGGCGTCTACCCGCTGCCGGAAGCGCAGCGGGACCGCTTCCTGCTCAAGGTCGACGTTCCGTACCCGCGGGGCAACGAGGAGTTCGAGATCCTCCGTCGGATGAGTGTCGAACCGCCGACCGCGACCCCGGTGCTCAACCCGGACCGGATCCGGGAGCTGCAGAAGCAGGCCCAGGACGTGTTCGTGCACAACCTGGTCGCCGAGTACATCGTCCGGCTGGTGATGGCCACCCGGACGCCGAGCGAGTTCAACCTGACCGACCTGGAATCGGTGATCCAGATCGGTTGCTCGCCGCGTGCCACCCTCGGTCTGGTCGCGGCCTCCCGTGCGCTGGCCCTGATCCACGGCCGCGACTACGTGTTGCCGACCGATGTCCAGGCCGTCGCCAAGGACGTGATGTCGCACCGGATCGTGCTCGGCTTCGACGCGGTGGCCGACAACGTGTCCACCGCCCAGGTGATCGAACGGATCCTGGCCGTCGTCCCGCCGCCGACCCCGGTCTGGAACAACAATTCCGGCCGCGGTGCGCAGCCGCCGGCGCAGCAACAGCCGTCGTACCGCTGACGTCCGACCTGCCCGCGTACCGAGAAGATCCGAGGACCCGTCAGCATCGTGTCGTATCCACCACCAGCGGATTTCCCGCCGCCGACCGGCCAACCGGCCCACGGTGCACGACCGGCTGCCTTCGTCCGGCCGGAGGACGCGCCGGGAGCTGTCGGTTCGGTCGTCGGAATGCCGTCCAAGCCGACGATCCCGCTGAACAAGCTGGCGCCCGAGGCGGCGCTGCGTCGGTTGGAGTTGACCATCGTCCGGCGGCTGGAAGGCTTCCTGCAGGGTGATCATCTCGGTCTGCTGCCGGGACCGGGTACCGACACCAACGATGCCCGGATCTACCGGCCCGGTGAGGACGACGTCCGCAAGATCGACTGGAACGTGACCGCCCGGACCACCGTCCCGTACGTGCGGGACACGATGGCCGACCGCGAGCTCGAGGTGTGGGCGATGCTGGACGTCACCCCGTCGATGAACTGGGGCACCGAAGGCGTCACCAAACGCGACCTCGGGATCGCCGCCGTCGCCACCATCGGCTTCCTGAGCCAGAAGCAGGGCGACCGGTTCGGCGGCTACATCATGCGGCCGGACAGCATGCGCCGGCTGCCGGCCCGGTCCGGCCGGTCGGCGTTGTACGGACTGCTTCGCAAGATGCTCAGCGAACCGTTCGTCCCCGACCACGCGCGCGGGTCGTACAGTCTCACCCAGGGCATCGACCAGCTCGCCCGGACCCAGCGCCGTCGCGGATTGCGGGTGGTGGTCTCGGACTTCCTGACGCCTGGCGATCACGAACTCGATCCGAACGTCGAACCGGAGTGGGAACGCGCCATGCGCCGGCTCGCGGTCCGCAACCAGGTGCTCGCTGTCGAAGTCGTGGACAAACGGGAGATCGAGTTCCCCGACGTCGGCGAAATGCTGATCCGGGATCCCGAGACCGACTTCGAACGTTATGTGAATACCGGGGACAGTTCCGCTCGAGCCCGGATGGACGCGGCCAGCGCCGCGCAGCGGGAACGGATCCGGATCTCGCTGCGTCGGGCTGGTGTGGGACACATCCAGCTGCGGACCGATCGGGACTGGGTGCAGGACATCGCCCGCTTCGTCCTGGCCTACCGCCGGGTCGCCAGCATGTTGCACGCACCGCCACAGGGAGTCGCCAAATGAACGAGCTGGTCATCAGCCCGCTGCTCCTGGCGCCGCTGTTCTCCTTCCAGAATCCGAACCGGCTGCTGCTCTGGCTGGCGATCCCGGTCCTGGTCGCGGCGTACGTGCTGGCGATGCGCTTCCGGAACCGGCGCGGGATGCGGTTCACCAACACCTCGATGCTGGACGTCGTGATGCCCAAGCAGTCGCAGTGGCGACGGCATCTGGCGGTCGCGCTGTCGATCCTCAGCCTGGTCACACTGACCGCCGCCTTCGCCCGGCCGCAGGACGAGATCAACGTCCCGCGGGAACGGGCCACCGTGGTGCTGGTGATCGACTCGTCGATCTCGATGGAAGCCACCGACGTCAAGCCGAACCGGCTGCAGGCCGCGAAGACGGCGGCCAAGCAGTTCGTCGATTCGCTGCCGGCCAAGTACAACGTGTCGGCGGTCTCGATGGCGGGATCGGTGTCGATCCTGTCCCCGCCGACCCTTGATCATCAGGCCGTCAACCGGGCGATCGATGCGATCAAGCCGGCCGAGTCGACCGCGATCGGTGACGGCATCGACGCCGCGCTGCGGGCGATCAGCCAGGCACCCAAGGATCCGAAGAACCCGAAGGCCACCGCGCCCGGCGCGATCGTGTTGCTCAGCGACGGTGAGAACACCACCGGACAGTCACCGCAGCAGGCCGCGACCAAGGCCAAGCAGCGCAAGGTGCCGATCCACACCATCGCCTACGGCACCGAGAACGGCTACGTCGACCTGGAGGGCAAGCGCTACACCGTGCCGCCCAACAAGGAACAGATGGCCGAGCTGGCCAAGCTCAGTGGCGGCCAGACCTTCTCCGCCGACAGTCCGGAGCAGTTGAAGAAGGTGTACGAGAACATCGGCTCCTCGGTCGGCTACGTCAAGGCCAATCGCGAGATCACCTCCCGGTTCGCCGGCTACGGCCTGGCGCTGGCGGTGCTCGCCGCGCTGGGCGCCATATCCTTGGGGGCGAGGTGGCCATGATGACGATGTCTTTGATCCCGATGCTCTCCTTCCTGGCACCCTCCCGGCTGTGGCTGCTGCTGCTGATCCCGGCGCTGCTGGTGCTGTATCTGCTGCTCTACCGACGCCGGGCGCAGAAGAAGAAGCAACAGGCCGGCCGGACGATGCTGGACTACGTCATCCCGCGCGAACTGCCGTGGAAGCGGCACGTCGCTGTCGGGTTGTCGGTGCTCAGCCTGCTCACCCTGACCGTCGCCTTCGCCAAACCGAAGGACACCGTCCAGGTGCCGCGCGAACGCGCCACCATCGTGGTCGCCATCGACGTGTCGAACTCGATGATGGCCACCGACGTCAAGCCGGACCGGTTGACCGCCGCCAAACAGGGCGCGGTCCAATTCGTGAAGAACCTGCCGGAGAAGTTCAACGTCTCGGTCGTCGAATTCGCCGGCACCGCGAACATCCTGCTGCCGCCGACGACCCAGCACGAGGACGCGATCACCGCGATCAACACGATGCGGCTGCAGCCGTCGACCGCGATCGGTGAGGGCATCTACAAGTCGTTGGACGCGATCGCCCAGGCGCCGCCGGATCCCGATCACCCGAACAGCAAGCCGCCGGCCCGGATCGTGCTGCTGTCCGACGGCAAGACCCAGATCGGCCGGCCCGCCTCCCAGGCCGCGCAGGCCTCCAAGAAGGAGAACGTGCCGATCTACACGATCGCGTACGGGACTCCGGGCGGCACCATCGAGGTGAACGGCACCTACCAGCCGGTGCCGGTGGACCGGGCCGAGCTCGCCGGCGTCGCCAAGATCTCCGGCGGCGAGGCCTATCGGGCCGAGTCCGCCGGTGAGCTGAAAGAGGTCTACAAGGACATCGGCTCCTCGGTCGGCAAGGTCAAGGTGGACAAGGAAGTGACCTCCCGCTGGGCCGGCTTCGGCCTCGGCTTCGCCATCCTCGCCGCCCTCGGCATGATCTCCCTCGGCGCCCGCTGGCCCTAACCCCAACCCCCTGCGTTCCCGCGCACTTTTGCGGTTCCAGCGCGCCCTGTACGGCCCGCTACAACCGCAAAAGTGCGCGGCAACCGGGGGAGTTAGTGGGTGCGGTCGATGGCTCGTCGAATCCGGCTGACCATCGCGCCGCTGAAGATGTCGGCCCAGGTCCAGCGGACGACGCGGTAATCGAGTTCGCGGACCTGGTCCTCGCGTAGCTTCTCCCGGTAGATGGCCTCTTGGACCGGTAGGTCCGGGTCGAGATAGCGGCCGTACTTGATCTTTCCGTCGAATTCACCGACCAACCGGTAGGCGTCCCAGATGAAATCGACTCGGGCGACCCATGTGCCGGAATCGTCGTAGAGCTCTCGCTGGAGGTCGGGTGCGGGCAACCCGTGTAGCTGGAACTCGACCCGACTCAACGACTCACCAGGACTCTCGCTGCGCGGATCGGACATGCCGATGACCGTACGAGCGCGCGGCATCCCGACGCGTTTGCCGAGCCCGACACTGACTCGTATCAGGTCTTCCCGAGTAACTGACGCCGTACGCAGGGCGGCGTCGGCCATCGCGATCCCGCGTCCCAACGACAGCATCCGCGCGGCGTCGACCACTGTCCGCGGCACGGAGGTGGTGACGATCCCGTCGACCAGGCAGAGATCCTGATCGGGCAGCGGTGCGGCATGGACGTGCAGGTCCTCGGTCCGTCGGCCCTGGCCGCTCTGCCGGGATCGGGTGACGTGCACCGCGCCGAGGCGCGGCGGCACCGGCAGGTCGTGCAGCACTGCGGCCGAGGTGTGGCTGATGCACGAGCCGGCGACGATCAGCGGGACAGTGGCCATGATCAACTGCCGATGAGTGATCAACGCTGCTGCGAAGTCGTCGGTATCGGGACCGCTGTCGGCATACGCGCCGCGCCGGAGACGAGTGATGTCTCCCTGCCGCAGCAGCGATCGCAATTGCTCCTGACTGAAGCCGCGGTCGCGCAGCTGCCTGGTCGAAGCCGGTCGCCCGATGATGCTAGCCATGACAGGAGTCCACCAGACCCCACCACTTCTGAAACGTTCCACCAGTCCGACCCTGTGGACAACCCGCACTCCACGTGTTCCCGCGCACTTTTGCGGTCGCAGCGCTGGTTACAGCATGCGCGGGAACCGCAAAAGTGCGCGGGAACGGGTCAGAGGCGGTGCAGGCGGGGGAGCGTCAGCCAGGCGGCGATCGCCAGTACGACCGCGCAGGCCAGCACGACGGACCCCAGGGCTGTGCTGCTGCCGGTCGCGTCGCCGACACCGCGTCGGAGCAGTTGGGCGCCGACCAGCAGCAGTTGGCTGATCAGGTCGATGATCACGTACCGGATCAGGGGCAGCCGCAGCGCCACCCATTCGATCTTGGTCCGCAGCGGCAGGCCGGCCAGCGTCCCGGCCAGCACCCAGGTCAGATGAGTCAACGCCAGCAGCACGAACTGTGTGGCGCCGAGGGCGGGGGTCGGGGTGATCATCCAGAAGAACCCGACGCCGGCACAGAACACGGCACCGGTGGCCGATGTCGGCAACACGGCGACCACCACGAGCATCGCCGCCAGCAGCACGATCGCCACCACGCCGGGGTCGAGCACGATCAGGATCGCCACCCCGGCGAGCAGCCCCAGCAATCGCAGCAGCCAGGCCGACACCCGGCGTCCGGTCTGCACCTCGACCGGCGGTTTGGGTCGGGTGATCGCAGCGCGGGTCTGCCGGGCCGAGTCCTGCGCCCGGTGCACTCGGCTGGTCACCATCCGGATCGGGTTGCTCATCGACGCACCCTCCGGCGGGACAGGGTGGCGAGCGCGACCGGCAGCTGCTGATCGGTCAGCCCGACCGGTGCCGACCGGCGGATCCGACCGGCCATCGGCTGGGTCTCGGCCTGTCGCCAGCTGATCACCTCGATCCCCGAACGGGCCAGCTCGGCAAGTCGATCATGACGATCCATGGCGATGATCCGGTAGGCGGTGAGCAGCCGACCGGGTGCGTGTCGGAGCTCCGGCTCGGGGAGCACGTCGACGGCGATCACCCGATGACCGGCGCCGTGCCACAGCTGGGCCAGCTTGCCGGTCTCGTCGTCCAGGAAGGTGGAGCAGATGATGATCAACGCACCGGACGGCAGCCGCGGTGCCCGTCGCCGGGCCCGCGGTTCGCCCTCCGGCTCGGCCAGCGCGATCCGTACGGTCAGTCGTTGCAGTTGCCGCATCCCACCGGCCGGCGGCATCGGCCGACGCATCCGGCCGAGGTCCTCCAGGCCGACCCGGTCACCGGCCTGCAGGTAACGCCTGGCCAGCGTCAGCGCCGCGGTCCGAGCATGATCAAGTGAGGTCGGCTCGTCCTCGGCGATGCTGCTGGAATCGTTCCAGGTGGTCAGATCCGGGCCGACCTCGTCGCGGGAGTCCAGCACCAGCATCACGCCGGCATCGGCGGTGGCGTAGCTGCGGCGGACATAGAGGTCGGTGATCGTTCCGGGTCCGCCGAATCCGCCGCTGTTGCGGCGCGCCGTGACCCGCCAGTCGATCCGCCGCAGTCGATCACCGGGGGTGAACAGGTTGATGTCGCGAAGATCATTTCCGTCGCCGGCGCGGCGGGAGTCGTGCGGCCCGGTCAGACCCTGCAACCGGTACGGCAACGGCACCTCCCGCAGTTGCTCCGCGCGCGGCAGCACGGTGATCGGCATCGGTCCCTCGGTACCGCCGGTCGAACCCATCAGCTGCAGATCGGCCAGCTCCCCGTGATCAACAGTGAAGATCGGGCGGCGCCCGGTGCGGGCGGTGCGGATGCTGATCCCGATCCTGCGTTCACCCCGATCCGAAGGGGCGGCGAGCACGGCGTCGACGCTGCGATGACCGGGTGCACTGACCCGGACCCGGAGTGCTTCACCGCCGGGCCGCCAGCCGATGGTGCTGCCGACCCTGGACTCGTTGGTGGACTCGGCGCGGGCCGACAACGAGACGGTGCCACGTCGCTGCGGCCGCCGCAGCCAGCTCCAGGCAGATCCGAGCAACAGCGGCATCGCGATCGCGATCGGCTGCAGCCGACCCGACAGCATCCCGAACAGCATCAGCAGGATGCCGACGATGATCGACACGGCCAGCCCGCCGGTCGGCCACCAGTCGCGTTTCCGCGGATCGCTCGGCGCTTCGATGCTGCGGACGTCGTTCATGCCGACCGGGTCACCTGCGGGCCGGCCACCTGCCCGAGCAGATTGCCGACCACCTCGGTCGCCGGCAGTCCCGACGCCCAGCTCTGCGGTGTCAGGCTGATCCGGTGCGCGAGCACACTCGGGGCGATCGCCTTGACGTCCTCAGGGGTGACGTAGTCACGGCCGTCGATCACGGCGCGGGCACGGGCGACCAGCATCAGCGCCAGCGAACCACGCGGCGACGCGCCGACCTCGACCGCGGGATGATCACGGGTCGCCGCGGCGAGATCGACGCAGTAGCCGACGATGTCGGGATCGACCGCGACGGTCTCCACACCGGCCTGCATCGCCAGCACCGTACGGGCATCGACGATCTCGGCGACCGCCGCGGCTTCCTGCTTGCGGCCGAGCCGTCGCTCCAGCACATCCCGTTCGGCGGCTGCCGCGGGGTAGCCGACCGACAGCCGGACCATGAAGCGGTCCAGCTGGGCCTCGGGCAGCGGATAGGTGCCCTCGTACTCGATCGGGTTGGAGGTCGCCAGCACGTGGAACGGAGCCTCCAGCCTGAAGCTGTGCCCCTCGACGGTGACCTGGCCTTCGGCCATCGCCTCCAGCAGGGCCGACTGGGTCTTCGGGGTGGTGCGGTTGATCTCGTCGGCGAGGAACAGGCCGGTGAAGATCGGCCCAGGCCGGAACTCGAAGACCGCCTTGGCCGGGTCGAAGACGTAGGAGCCGGTGATGTCGGCCGGCAGCAGATCCGGGGTGCACTGCAGTCGGCTGAACTGCAACCCCAGGGCGCCGGACAGGCAACGCGCGGCCAGCGTCTTGCCCAGCCCCGGCACGTCCTCGAAGAGCACGTGGCCACCGGCCAGGATCGCGGCCAGCGCCGTGTTCAGCGTCGCCTCCATCCCGACCACGACGGTGCCGACCTCGTCCAACACCGTGCGGCACAGTCGCGAGATCTCGGCGACGGGCAGCCCGTCTTCGCGGGTCGGTTGTTCACTGGTTCGGACGTCGGTCATCGGCGCCCCCTCTCTGTGAGCTCAGCTGGACGGCGGTCCCGGTCGAACCGAGTCCTTCGACGGCGGCAAGGGCGTGCTCGAAGGCGCGGGTGGTCGCCTCGCCGCCGGGCGCGAGGGTCAGGATCTTGTACGGCTGCTGCCCGACCAGAGCGATCACCCGATCCCGATCGGACGGGTCGTCCAGCCGCAGGCCGTGATCGATCAGCCGTCGGGCCGCGATCTCCTGCAGTCGTGCGATCAGGGTGCTGCCGACCCGGTCCTCCCGGCCGGCGACGTTCCAGGACAACCGGAACGCCTCCCGGCGGGCGCCGCGGTCGCGGATCGGTGCCGGTGGTTCGGGGAAGCTCGCGTCGTACCCGTCGGGCGGGAACCGGATCAGGGCGGCGACCCCGGCGCCGAGCGCGCCGATCAACATCGCCTGCAGCGGCGGCAGGCCGAGAATCAGCCAGCCGATCGCCGGGATCACCAGCGCCGCGATCACCAGCACGGCGACGGTCCGGCCCCGGGTCGGAGTCCTCATCCCGGATCACCGCCGGTGGTCGCGGTCTCGGTCTTGCCGTCAGCGAAGGCCTGCCAACTGCCAGCCAGCTCACGGATGCAGTCCCGGGCCCGGTCCAGGTCGGCACCCGACGACGGCACGGCGGCGAATCGGGCGCGTAGGTACAGCCCGAGCAGGGTCTGGACGGGTTCGGCGGCCACGCCGGTCCGGCCGAGCACGTCGGCGGTGAACTCGGTGGGGGTCTGCGCCGGTTGACGCGGCACCCCCGATGCCTCGGCGGCCTCTTCCAACGCCATCCAGGCGGCGATGATCGCATCGGTCGGGTTGCCGACGGCGAGCAGCCGCTCCTCGGCCGTGGCGGCGCCCTGCTGCAGGGTCGGCAGGTCCGGGGTGATCTCGACGACGTCGATCTCGGTGTCCGGCTGATCGGCCTGCATCCGGCGGAGCGCGAGCAGCCGGGCCACGATCACGGTGATCACCACCGCGACCGCCGCGATCAGCAACCCGAGGCCGACCCAGCGCATCCAGGACAGGTCGACGCCGCCTGAGGTGGGGGCGTTCGGGGTGGCCGCGGTCTGCTGCCCGGACTGGTCGGGCACCGGCATGGTGCGCATCGGCATGCTGCGCTCGGGCAGCTTCCAGGAGATCGGGTCGACGTGCCAGGCCGGCCGGATCGCGGTGATCACCAGGCCGAGCACCAACACCAGACCGACCAGCACCGCCGCCGCGATCGGGGTCCGTCCGCCACGCCTGCGCGCTCGGCGATGGGACGGGTCGGCCATGTCGGAACGCTACCGGAGCCGAATGGGGTTGGTGAGGGCGGCCATCCTTCCGAAGGGAAAAGCCGGGTCGTCGACCGGGTGCCGGACCTCGACCCGTACGTAGCCGGTCAGCGAGCCGGTGGTCTGCCAGCTGACCTCGGTGACACCGTCGGTGGCCAGCGGCTGTACGTGCATCGGACCTTGATCGGTGATCAACCGGATCGTTCCGGCGGCGAGTCCGGCGACCCGGACCGACACCGTGACCGACGTCTGCCGGTTGACGGTCAGACGTTCGCCGATCCCGGCGCTGTGATCACCGGCGGTGGCGACCAGGTCGAGCTCGAGGTCGGCGGACTCGGCGATCCAGCTGTGACCGGCGGCGATCCCGGCCAGGATCTGCCGGCGTCCGAGCTGCTCGGCGCGGACGACGGTCTGCGGCAGCCCGACGACGTCGGGGTCGGCATGGGCGTCGCTGTTGCCGATCGCCGGCAGCCAGCGACCGCTGGAGCCGCCGGCCACCAGGAGGTTGTCCCAGGTCGCGACGGCCGCCTCGTTGCCGATGTTCCACGGCCCGTTCCAGACCTCGACGGCATCGACGTGATCGAAACCGAATCGCCAGAAACAGCCGATGCAGCCACCGTACGGGTGAGCTGCGACAGCGATCCCACCATGATCATGAATGCTGTCGACGAATCGTGGCAGCTGGTCGTCGACAGCGCGGAACCGCCAGTCGATCCAGCTGTCCGGTTCGATGCCCAGCGCCAGCAGGTGGCCGTTGCGGGTGGTCACCTCTTCACCGGTGATGATCAACAGGTCGTCGCCGGCGTGCTCGCCCCAGGTGCCGTGCGAGGCGGGGGTGTTGTGGTCGGTGCTGATCATGAAGTCCAGCGATCGGCCGCGGGCCAGGGCCGCCACGTCGGCCGGCGTCCGCTTCCCGTCGGAGTAGACGGTGTGCAGATGGGAGTCGCCGCGATACCAGCCGGCCCCGCGGCCGGTGATCAACTGTGCTGGGTGATCGGTCCGGCGGGGGAGAGCCGTGCCGGCCAGATCGGCCGGCGGGGTGCCGGATCCGATCTCGACCTGGACGGTGAAGTCCATCCCGTCGGCGGCGACGGTGTACGGGGCCAACACCACATACCAGGTGCCGGCAGGGATCGGCCCGGGCAGGTAACCGGGTGTGGCGGATGCTTCGGTGATCACGAACTCGGCTCGCGCGCCGCCGGACCAGCCGCGGAAGCCGGTGCCGCCGAGCTCGCAGCCGCGTGGGTCGAAGACCCCCAGATCAGCTGCGTTGCCGATCGCGCCGTCTGCCACCTCGGGCCGGGAGTAGTCGTACCGGGCGGCGATCCAGGTCACGCGATCGGCGTCTACCGCGCGATGAGGCACGGTGACCGGGAGGTAGACCCAGTCCGGTGCGCCCGGCGCGAGATGGCCGCGCACCGTCCCGGTGCTCCGTCCGGCGGTCCCGGTGCTTCGTCTCGCATTGTCGATCTTGACCTCGGTGAGGTCGAGGGTCTCCGACCACACGCCGTCCTCGCGCACCGTCACGATGGGCGAGGATACCGTTCTGAGCTGTCAATCGGTCGTCCCACCTCCTTCCGGGTCGGCGTCGAAGGATCGAGGGGACGGCGACCCCGAGCCGGCCGGGGGAACCGGAGCGACCCGCTCCGGCGCCGACTCGGGATCGTCCAGTAGACGCGATCTGATCAGGAACCGCTTGCCGGTCGGCGATTCCAGTGAGAAGCCGGAGCCGCGACCCGGGACGACGTCGATCGTCAGGTGCGTGTGCCGCCAGTAGGCGTACTGCTCTGCCGACATCCACACCGGTACCGTCCGGCCGTCCCCGAGATCGAGTTCGCCGAGCCGGACGTCGGCATCGGAGGTGAGGAACTCACCCTCGGGGAAACACATCGGCGCCGAGCCGTCACAGCAACCACCCGACTGATGGAACATCAGCGGGCCGTTCTCGACCCACAGCTCGCGGAGCAACTCCGCGGCCGACTCGGTCAGCGCCACGCGTTCGGTCATGATCAGATCCGTCCGATCAGGGGGAGGGACTGGTATCGATCAGAAGAATCCCTGCTTGTTCTCGTTGTAGGAGACCAGCAGATTCTTGGTCTGCTGGTAGTGGTCGAGCATCATCGCGTGGTTCTCCCGGCCGATGCCGGAGGACTTGTAGCCGCCGAAGGCGGCGTGCGCCGGGTAGGCGTGGTAGCAGTTGGTCCAGACCCGTCCGGCCTGAATGTCGCGACCGGCCCGGTAGGCAGTGTTGATGTTGCGCGACCAGACACCGGCACCCAGCCCGTACAGGGTGTCGTTGGCGATCGAGATCGCGTCGTCGTAGTCGGTGAACGAGGCGACCGATACCACCGGCCCGAAGATCTCTTCCTGGAAGATCCGCATCTTGTTGGTGCCGGCGAAGATCGTCGGCGCGACGTAGTAGCCGCCGGACAGATCGCCACCGAGATCGACGCGCTCACCACCGGTGATCACGCGGGCGCCCTCCTGGGTGCCGATGTCGATGTAGGAGAGGATCTTCTCCAGTTGATCATTGCTGGCCTGGGCGCCGACCATCGTCTCGGTGTCCAGCGGGTTGCCCTGCTTGATCGCCTTCACCCGTTCGGTGCCGGCGGCCAGGAACGGGTCGTAGATCGACTCCTGGATCAGTGCTCGGCTGGGGCAGGTGCACACCTCGCCCTGGTTCAGGGCGAACATCGCGAAACCTTCCAGAGCCTTGTCGTAGAAGGCATCCTCGCTGGCGGCGACGTCGCCGAAGAAGACGTTCGGGCTCTTGCCGCCGAGCTCGAGGGTGACCGGGATCAGGTTCTGGCTCGCGTACTGCATGATCAACCGGCCGGTGGTGGTCTCCCCGGTGAAGGCGATCTTGCGGATCCTGTTGGAGGAGGCGAGTGGCTTGCCCGCCTCGACCCCGAATCCGTTGACCACGTTCAGCACACCGGCCGGCAGCAGATCGCTGATCAGGTCGACCAGCAACATGATCGACGCCGGAGTCTGCTCGGCCGGCTTCAGCACCACGGCGTTCCCTGCGGCCAGCGCCGGGGCCAGCTTCCAGGTCGCCATCAACAGCGGGAAGTTCCACGGGATGATCTGTCCGACCACGCCGAGCGGTTCGTGGAAGTGGTAGGCGACGGTGTCGTCGTCGATCTGGCTGACACCGCCTTCCTGGGCACGGATCGCGCCGGCGAAGTAGCGGAAATGATCAACGGCGAGCGGAAGGTCGGCGGCCAGCGTCTCGCGGACCGGTTTGCCGTTGTCCCAGGTCTCGCCGACGGCGAGCAGCTCCAGATTCTCCTCGATCCGGTCGGCGATCTTGTTCAGGATCACTGCCCGTTCGGCGACCGAGGTGCGTCCCCATCCCGGTGCCGCCGCCTCGGCAGCGTCGATCGCCAGTTCGACGTCGGCGGCGCCGGACTGGGCGACCTCGCAGAAGGTCTTTCCGTTCACCGGTGAGGGATTCTCGAAGTATGTGCCACTGGTCGGTGCGACCCACTGATTGTTGATCCAGTTGTCGTAACGGGACTGATAGCTGACGACACTGCCGTCTGTTCCGGGTGGGGCATACACGGTCATCGGTGACTCCTCTGTCTGTGAACGTTCGGTCCACCAGGACCGTGCTGGCACGGTAGGAGTCGGGAGGTTGCAGCAACGTTGCAGCGTGGATCAGGAGGGGGATCAGTAGTCGGACCGGAGCCGCTGGATGCGGCGGTCCACCTCACTGCTGCGCGGCGATCGGGGCGGCAGCATCGCGGCGGCAGCCTCCCAGAGCTCGAGGTCGTCCCGGGCGAAGTCGGTGTCGGCGAAGCGCAACAACGAGTCCGGATCACCCGCGGTCAGCAGCAGCTGCCGGACGCCCAGATGCAGATCGGTTCTCAGATCGATGATCGCGGGCGCCTCGGACTGCGGCAGCAACGGCCCCCGATACAGCTCGACGGCGCGCCGATGATCACGATGCCGCAGCGCCGTGACCAGCTGCTCGACATCGGCGTCGACGGTGAAGCCCAGCCGATAGGGACGGGTGTGGATGCCGTACGGCAACACCGTCTGGCGGAGCCGGGACAGCTCGGCGCGGACGGTGACGGCGGCCAGTGGATGTCGGCTGAGAGCGGCACCCAGTTCGTCACCGGTCAGTCCGTCCGCGCTGGCCTGGAGCAGCACCAGGATCTCGCTGTGCCGAAGGCTCAGTCGGGCGTGCTGGCTCCCGGTCCGCCACTCGCCGGCGTGCCGGCCGAGCACCTGCAGTCGTGGCCGGGCGGGTGGGCTGAGGCGGTCGGCCGGTGGGTCGAGTCGCGGGACCAGCCGGGCGATCCGCAGTTCGGATTCGACCGCGCGGACGGTTGCCCGCACCAGGGCCAGACTGGTGGGTCCGACCACCTCGTCGCCGCCGGTCAGATCCAGCACGCCGAGCATCGATCCGGTGTCGGGATCGTGCACCGGCGCTGCCGAGCAGCTCCAGGGGGTGACGTGTCGGGCCAGGTGTTCGGCCCGGTAGATCTGCACCTCCCGGTCCAGTGCCAACGCCGTGCCGGGCGCGTTGGTGCCCACATCGTCCTCGGTCCAGCTGGTGCCTTCGACGAAGTTCATCTGCTCGGCGCGACTGCGCAGCCGATGGTTGCCTTCCACCCACAGCAGTCGTCCGGCGGCGTCCGACACCGCGACGATCATTCCCGCCTGCGCGGCCTCCTCGACCAGCAACTGCCGGATCACCGGCATCGCCGCGGCCAGCGGATGCTGCTCGCGGAGCTGGGCGATCTGGTCGGCGTCGAGTCGGAACGGCGCAACCGAGTGCTCCGGATCGAAGCCGGCCCGAATGCTGCGGTGCCAGGAGTCCAGCACCAACGGTCGGATCGCGGCGTCGGATGCACCTGTCTCGACGAAGGCGTCGTGGGCAGAGTCCAGCCGCCGGAGGTCGGGGTGTCGCACCCGTACCGGTTCGCCGTCCACGTCGACCTGGCGCATAGGATCACCGTAGACGTCGACGGGAGCGGCCACCAGCGTCCGGCGCCGACTTCAGGGGGTCGGCAGCAGCTCTCTGACCTGTTTGTGCGCGCTCTGGTAGACGATCTGGCTCTTGAAACTGATCACTTCTCGGCGGTGGCTCAACCTGTCGATCAGGAATGCATGGAGATGGTCGAGGTCCTGAACAGCGACCTGGATGAGGAAGTCCTCGTCACCGGCGACCACGAAAACGGCAACGACCTCGGGCAACTCGATCAACGCTGCCTTGAAGGTCCCGATGACATCGCGATTCAGCGGACGGATACGGGTGGAGATGAAGGCCTCGATGCTGCGGTTCAGAGCGGTCGGATCGACCTCGGCGTGGTAGCCGCGAATGACCTTGCGGCTGCGCAGTAGCCGTACCCGCTCCAGGCAGGTCGACGGCGCGATACCGAGCTGACGGGCCAGCTCCCGGTTGGTCTGGCGCGCGTCCCGCTGCAGTTCGCGCACGATCGCCGCATCAAGTTCGTCCATGGCACCAAGGTAGGCGAGGCTGCCGAATTTTGTTCGGCGGTCAGTCCAATCCAGGCGACAGATGACTATGTTCACAGGGACTCTGCGGACATACGGTCCGGCAAGACCTGAAGGGATGAGCATGGAGAAGATTGTGGTCGTGCTGCGGGACGACCTCTCGCGGGCGCACGCGGCCAATGCATCGGTGGTCCTGGGGCTCGCCCTCGGAGGCCGGCTGGAGGACTCCGTGGCACCCGACAGCCCCGATGCGTCCGGGGCGATGCACGCCGGGCTCAACCCGATACCGGTCCCGACGCTGACGGCATCGACCGCCGAACTGGCCGACCTCCACCGCCGCGCCGGCTCGAACGAGGCCCTCACGGTGGTCGCGTTCGACGAGGTCGCGCGCCGCTCGCGCAGCTACCCTGCCTACGTCGAGGCGCTCGCCGGTTCGCAACCGCAGGAGATCGACTATGTCGGTCTGATCGTCGCCGGCCCGCGCGGGGCGGTGACCAAGCTGACGAAGCGGCTTTCGTTGCTGTCGTGAGTCGCCCGACCCCACAACCTCTCCGACCCGGCCGCAGGGTCGCCGGTGAAACACGGCTGAAACGCGCCGTTGCTAGCTTCGATCACCATGAAGTCGCGATCACGGTCGGCGTCTTCGCGGCGGGCGGATGCACACCGCGACCGAGTGCGACGGCTCCGCGACCTGCTCCGATCCGACATCCTGCATGGCGTCTACCTCGACGCGAAGATGCCGGGGGAGAGTGAGCTGATGGCCGGGTACGCCGTGCCCCGGGCAGTGGTGCGTGAAGCGTTGGACCTGTTGCGTACCGAAGGTCTGGTCGACCGACTGCGCGGTTACGGGACCATCGCGGTGGCCAATCCGCAGCGGAACTCGTTGGTCGACGGACATGGCATCGACCACGTTCCGCGGCACGGGTTCTGGTCCCTCGTCACCGACATCACCGTGCTGGCTCAGGAACGGGTCAGGACGCCCGACGCCGTGCGCCGACAGATGCCGGAGGCGACCGAGGAGGTCCTGCAACTGGACTACCTCATGCGCTCCGACGGCGATGTGGTGGCGATTGCGACCAACTACTTCAAGTTTCCCGAGGCCGGCACGCTGGAGAACCTGGAGTTCCGCCACGACTTCTACGAATTCCTCGGCCGGGGTGGGTTGACCATCGGAGCGACGGAGTTCGCTCTCGGGGCCTCGACGGTCGATCCCGTGCTGGCCGAGACCATTCGGGCCAAGATCAACACCCCGCTGATCACCTTGGAACAGACGATCTTCGACATGACGGGCTCAGCCTTCGATGTGGCCTACATCTGGATGCGTGCAGACCGGGTGATGTTGAGTTCGTTCGCCGCTCATCCGGACTTCCGACCGCTCAGCTGACTCCGGCAGATCACCCGCGGAACATCGCCGATTCTCGGCGGAGCGGTCCGCAGAACGGCGCGATCAAGCGTGCGACGGGCGATCAGAAACGGCGAAACAGCGGCGTTACTCGGCACGCTAGGAGTGGTAACCGGATGCCGGCAACCATGGATCCGTCGATCGCCCCTGACGCAAGATCAACGCCGTCGCTCAAGATCAACAAGGAGATGGTTCCGATGACCGGTCAACCCGACGATCGTGCGATCGTCGAAGCCTTGCTCGCTCAGCATCAGGTGACGCCGAGTCCGGCGGAGGTCACCGAATTCGTCCGCCGGTACGCGGGCAACCGCAAGCTCGTCGAGTCGTTGGCGTCGATGCCAGGAGTCCGTTACGAGGAACCCGCCGTGCTGTTCGATCCGCGTGCCGTCTGAAGGCCCAGCCGAAGGAATCATCATGACCGCGTACAAGACACTGACCGAAGCCGCCGCCGCACTCCGCAGCGGGCAGGTGACCAGCGTCGAGCTGGTCCAGCAGGCCATCGACATCGCCGACGACCAGGACGCCGAGCTCGGCATCTTTCTGAAGAGGTTCAACCAGACAGCGCTGGACCAGGCCGCTGCCGCCGATGCCCGGTGGGCCGCCGGTGATCAGGTCGGGGCATTGCACGGCATCCCGATCGGGATCAAGGACATCATCAGCACCTCCGAGGCACCCTCGACAGCACAGTCACTGGTGCTCGACCAGGCGTGGAGCGATGGCGATGCCGTGGTGGTCCAGCGGTTACGGGCCGCCGGTGCGATCATCGTCGGCAAACTGACCACGATGGAGTACGCGATCGGGTCGCCCGACCCGGCCAAGCCGTTCCCGATCCCGCGCAACCCCTGGGATCCGGACCGCTGGACCGGTGGCTCCAGTTCCGGCTCCGGGAGCAGCGTCTCCACCGGCGCGGTGCTCGGCGCGCTCGGCACCGACACCGGCGGATCGATCCGGATCCCGGCGGCGTTCTGCGGGATCACCGGCCTGATGCCGACGTTCGGCCGGGTACCGAAGTCCGGTTGTGTGCCCCTGGGCTACTCCCTGGACCACATCGGACCGATGGCCCGCTCGGCGCGCGACTGTGCGGTGATGCTGGAAGTGCTCGCCGGCCATCATCCCTCCGATCCCAACGTGGCAACCGATCCCGTGGACGACTACCTGACCGGGTTGACCGGCGACCTGACCGGCATACGGATCGGGGCGGACCGGCTCGACCGGATCGGCGGGGCCCATGAGGACCCGGCGCTGGCGGCGGTCTGGACCGACGCGCTGGCAGCGTTGCGGGACCGGGGTGCCGAGGTCGTCGACATCGAACTGCCCTACTACCGGGAGATGGCTGCCGCCGACATGGTGATCATGCTGTCGGAGGCGCTGGCCTATCACCTGCCGGACTTCCAGACCCGGTGGGAGGACTACTTCGAGGCGACTCGGATGACCGTCGGTGCCGGGATGTTCTACACCGCTGCGGATTACGTCCAGGCCCAGCGGGCCCGTCGGGTCGGCGTCAAGGCGGTCACCGCGACGCTGCGTGACGTCGACCTGATCATCACGCCGACGGCCGCCGGTGGAGCGACACCGCTGTCGGAGACCGGGGCGATCGGCAAGGACCTCACCGAGGGTGACGGCGGTGGCATCTACACCGGCTACTGGGACAGCACCGGCAACCCGGTGCTGTCGCTGCCGATGGGATTCACCGACGACGGACTGCCGCTCGGTCTGCAGATCGCCGGCCGGCCCTTCGAGGAGGCACTGGTGCTGAAGGCCGGCGACGCCTTCCAGCAGCAGACCGATCATCACCTCCGGCTGCCCGACCGGGTGCGAAGCTTCTTCAGCACCCCACAGGTCGACCCGGTTCTGAGCCGGCCCGCCGGACGGCCCAGGGTCGGCACCGCGGTAGCAGCCGGCCGCCGATAGCCTGGGCGGGTGAGCGCCACCGCCGACGAGATCGCCGACAACCTGGCCCGGGTACGGGCGGCCATCGACGCTGCCTGCCGGCGCGCCGAGCGCGATCCCGACGAAGTCCGGCTGCTGCCGGTCTCCAAGACCCAGCCGACCGCGTCGATCATCGCCGGCTACCGTGCCGGGGTCCGGATCGTGGGGGAGAACAAGGTTCAGGAAGCCGCCGTGAAGGCGGCCGAGCTGGCCGAGTTCGGCGACCTGCGCTGGGCGATGATCGGGCACCTGCAGACCAACAAGGCCAAGGATGTCGCTGCCTTCGCCGACGAGTTCCAGGCCCTGGACAGCCGCCGGCTGGCCGAATCCCTGGACCGGCGGTTGGACGCGCTGGACCGAACGCTGGATGTGTTCATCGAAGTGAACAGCTCGGGTGAGGACAGCAAGTTCGGGGTCCGCCCGGAGGAGGTGTCGGAGCTGGCGGTTGCGGTGCAGCACTGCCCGCGGCTGCGGCCACGGGGCTTGATGACCATCGCGGCCAACAGCACCGACGCCGAACGGGTCGCGGCCTGCTTCGACACGATGGTCGACCTGCGTCGCCGACTGTCCGAGGACGACCGGATCGAGGCCGACTACGCGGAGCTCTCGATGGGGATGTCGAACGACTTCGAACTGGCCATCGCCCACGGTGCGACCACCGTCCGGATCGGAACCGCGATCTTCGGTGCCCGCCCCAAGATCCCTGAGACTGTCGAAGGGTCCTGAGCCTGTCGAAGGATCGCGTCTCGGCCGGGAAACAGGCCCTTCGACATGCTCAGGGTTCTTTGAGCGACGGTGGTCAGGATCCGTTGCCTGGTGGGAGATTCTCGATCTCGAGGTCGGGCAGCTGGTCGGCCGGGGTGAAGCCGAAGATGCGGCCGAGGAAGGCCAAGGTCGCCTGTTGGCTGCTGATGATGTTCTCTGCGCGGCGGAAGCCATGGCCCTCGCCGGCGTACATGATCAACGCGACCGGCAGACCCTTGGCCCGAGCCGCAGCGGCGAAGGTCTCGGCCTGGTTCGGCGGGACCACCTTGTCCTCGGTTCCTTGGGTCAGCAGGATCGGTGCAGTCAGTTGATCGACGTGATTGATCGGTGACCGGTCGGCGTAGAGCTCGGCCTCCTCCGGCCAGCGGCCGACCAGCGACTCGGGATAGCGGGACTCGAATTTGTGGGTGTCGGCGACCAGCG
This sequence comes from Microlunatus soli, assembly GCF_900105385.1. Lineage (NCBI taxonomy): Bacteria > Bacillati > Actinomycetota > Actinomycetes > Propionibacteriales > Propionibacteriaceae > Microlunatus > Microlunatus soli. Next base: position 5,416,460 of record NZ_LT629772.1, read on the forward strand.
CGGTCAGATCCCCGATCCCGTAATGGCTGATCCCGGCGGTGAACACGTCGGTGGCGGTGAGCGCTCGCAGTGTCGTATAGCCACCGGCACTGCCACCCTGGATGGCCAACCGGCGGCGGTCGGCCCTGCCCTGATCAGCCATCGCCCGGGCGCCGTCGGCGCAATCGGTGACATCGACCTCGCCCCACTGCCGCCGCAGTCGCTCTCGGTAGCGCCGGCCGTAACCGGTGCTGCCGCCGTAGTTGACGTCCAGGACGGCGATCCCGCGGCTGGTCCAGAACTGGATGCTGCGGGCGTAGGCCGGGCTGCTGCCCGCGGTCGGGCCGCCGTGCGAGATCGTGATCATCGGTGGCAGCTCACCGTCGGGCGCGGTCAGATCGGCGTTGGTCGGCGGGTAGTACCAGCCGTGAACCGTGCCGAGCTCGGATTCCCAGCTGACCGCGGTCGCGATCGACACCAGGTCAGTGGGCAGCGTCGCGTCACTGCTGCGCCGGACGGTCGTCACGGCCGACGGGGTGACAGCCGTCGCAGCCTGCTCGGCGGGCCCGGTCGACGAGCCGAGGTCGATGATCACCAGTTCGCTCGGACGATCGGCGAAACCGAGCCGGCAGCCGAGCTGTTGTCCGTTGCAGGTCAGGGATCCGACGTCCACCGCTCGGGTGTCGACGATGTTCAGCTCGCCATCGGAGACCGTCAGGATCCCCAGTTCGGTCCGATTGCCGCGGTTGACGGCGCAACCGATCCGATCGTCATCGATGATCACGTACGGTCTGCCGCCCAGGGCCCACATCGGCGGTGCGAATTCGGCGTCCATCGGGCAGAGCGGCTGCACCCGATCCGCAGCCGGATCCCAGCGGTACAGGTTCCACCAGTCGGTCCGGTCGGAGACGAAGATCAGGCTGCCGTCCGGCGCCCAGGTCGGCGCCCCGACCGATTCCTGCTCGGTCTCGCCGAGGATCGTCTTGGCTGCCAGGACGGTCCCGGTACGTGGTTCGAGGTCGACGGTGCCGTCGCCGGTCAGCGGTAGGTCGGCGATCCGCAGTCGGGTGCTGTCCCACGGCATGTTCGGATGCTGCCACTCGATCCAGGCGAGTCGGCTCGCCGACAACTGGGGTCCGGCGTAGAAGTCTGCACCGGCACACAGCACCCGGTCGGCGATCTCGGGGGAGTCGGACAGCCGGCGGGCGATCACGGTGTTGATCGGCTCCCCATCACCGCGATGGTCCTCGCGGACGGCGACCAGCAGATCCCGCGCCGGATCGATCTGCAGGGCCCCGTACCGCAGTTCCGGATCGGTGGTGAGCGGCCGCGGAGTCGTCTCGTCCCTGCTCAGCAGATACAGCCGGTTGCTGGCGAAATCGGAGAAGACGACCGTCCCGTCGGCGACGGCGAACGCGCCGCCGCCGTACTCATGGACCCTGCTGCGGACATTGAACGGCGCCGGCGTCACCTCGGTCTCGGTGCCGGCGCGCCCGCGGTCGAGGCTCAGCCGATGCAGGCTCACCCGACCGCCGTCGGTCGGATCTGCCTGTGGCCACCAGAGATCGTCCTGGTCGAGGATCGGGTCGCCGAGCGCCAGGGTGCCGGCGGTCAGCGATTCTGCGGTGATCGGGGACGGCCAGCTGCCGTAGGCATGGTGCACAGATCAGACCGTACCGGTGTAGCCGAGCCCGGGTGTCGCCTGCCCGGTCGGCGGGGGTGGGCCCCTCGTGTCTGCTGGGGTGACGCAAGGGACCCACAGACGCTCGGTGAGCGCCGCCGCGAGGTGTGCTTGTGCGAGCCGGGACGAATCCTGGATCCGCGGTCACATCCCACCGTGCCCCCCATTCAAGCCGAAATCGGCCGCCGGGATGCCGGATTCGGCGTTTCTGCCGGGGCCGGCGATCGGCTCGATGTGCGGCGTGTCGGTGCGGTTCGGCGTCCTGCGGTCTGGCGGAATTGCCCCGATGGTGCAGAATAGGCGGCAGGAGCGCGGTGTTTGACCGAAGCTACTGCGCGACATCCGGGCACCCGCCCGGAGGTCGCTCGCTACGGCCCGTCAAATATCACCCTCCTGGTTCGGTTCGGACCGGTGCGACCGGTCGCGACAGGCTCTGAGGATGTCGGGGAAGGCAGCCCTCAGGTGGGTTGTCGTGGCGTCAGCGAAGCTGGGAAGGATCGACCATGAGTACGACCCGTGGTGTCTTGTACATCCATTCCACGCCGTCGGCACTGTGTCCCCACGTCGAGTGGGCGGTCGGCGGCGTGTTCGGCATGCCCGTACGGCTGGAGTGGATCGCCCAGCCGGCGGAGCGTTCGTCCTATCGCACCGAGTATTCCTGGACCGGGCCGATCGGCACCGCGGCCAAGCTGGCCAGCGCGCTCAAGGGCTGGCAGCGGATCCGGTTCGAGGCGACCGAGGAACGCACCACGACCAGCGAGGCCGAGCGGTACTCCTACACCCCGAAGCTGGGGATCTTCCGCGCCACCACCGGACTGCACGGCGACATCATGGTGAGCGAGGAACGGATCCGGAAGGCGACCGTCACCGCTGCCCTCGGCGGCAAGGACATCGTCGCCGCCCTGGACGAGTTGCTCGGCGGCCCGTGGGACGCCGAACTCGAACCGTTCCGCTATGCCGGCGACGGCACCCCCGTCCGCTGGCTGCACGAGGTGGTCTGACAGCGCCCTTCGAGTTCAGGCGCGTGGGGTGCGGGCGACCAGACCGGCGTAGGAGAAGCCGCCGCCGAAGGCGAACAGCAGGAACGGGGTGTCGGCGGGCAGTTCGCCGGCCTGCCACATCTTGGCGAAGGCGAGTGGGATCGAGGCGGCCGACGTGTTGCCCGAGGTGACCACGTCGGTGGCCACGATCCGATCGGACAGTCCGAGCTGGCGGGCCAGCGGCTCGATGATCCGCAGATTGGCCTGGTGGCTGAACAGACCGCCCATCTGATCCATCGTGTAGCCGGCATTGGTGACGGTCTTGGACGCATAGCCGGCGGCGCTGGAGATCGCCCACTTGAACACCGACTTGCCGTCCTGGACGAACTTGTTCGTCGGCGGCTCGATCACCACAGCGTCGGTCAGCTCGGGCTCGGTACCCCAGGTCACCGCGCTGACGCCCGGGCGCTCGGCGCGTCGGAGCACGAACGCACCCGCGCCGTCGGCGATCAGGATGCAGGTCGAGCGGTCGGTCCAGTCGGTGACCGAGCTGAGCTTCTCCGCCCCGATCACCAACGCCGTGGTCGCGGTGCCGGCCTGGATCGCCTGGTCGGCCACGGCCAGGGCATGGACGAAGCCGGAGCAGGCGACGTTGATGTCCATCGCGACCGGGGACGGTGCGCCGAGATTGTTCGACACCCGCCCGGCAGTGTTCGGCGACCGCTGATCGGAGGTGCAGGTGGCGACCACGATCAGATCGACGGCTGCGGCGGTGATTCCGGCGTTGGCCAGCGCATCCTCAGCCGCGGCGGTGGCCATGGTGGGGACGGTGTCCTCGTCGCCGGCGATCCGACGCTCCCGGATCCCGGTCCGGGTCCGGATCCACTCGTCGTTGGTCTCGACCATCCCCTCCAGGTCGTGATTGGTGAGCACCTTCGACGGCTGGTAGCAGCCGGCGCCGATGATCTCCGAGCCGTGACGGGTCGGCTCGGGGCGAGGGGAGGAGGGGCGCTCGGTGGCGGCCGGAGTTTGATCGGTCACAGACCCGAGTTTAGCGTACGCGCGTTCTCTAAAATCTGATCTGGGATAATCTTAGGTGTGAGTCCCCGACGTTCCGCGGCACATGCGCAGCAGACCCGGCACCTGATCGTGACTGCCGGGGTCGATCTTGCGTCGGTGGAGGGTCTGGACGCCATTACCTTGGGCCGACTTGCCGAAGAACTCACGATGAGCAAATCCGGCGTGATCGGGCACTTCGGCAGCAAACTCGATCTTCAACTCGCAGTGCTGAACGAGGCCGTACGGGTCTATCGTCGCGAGGTGATCGTCCCGGCCGCGCACGCCGCGCCGGGGCTGGCCAGACTTCGCAAACTGGTCGAGGCCTGGATCTCGCATCTGGAACGCGGCGTCTATCCCGGCGGTTGCTTCTTCACCCAGGTCACCACCGAGTACGACGACCGTCCCGGCCCGGTCCGCGACGTCGCCCGGCAGCGGACCGAGGAATGGCGGGCCTACCTCGCCGAGCAGATCTCCACCGCTGTCCAGGACGGCGATTTCAGCGCCGACACCGACGTCGATCAGGTGATCTTCGAAGCGACCGGCCTGATGCTGTCGCTGAACCACACCATGCAACTCGACCTGGACCCGAAGGCGATCCAGCACGCCCGGGCCGGCTTCGAACGTCTGATCGCCGCCTGCATGCGCTGACGGAACGGTCGATGGTCGACCGGTCGGCACCTATTGTTGGGCCATGGGCGTCGGCGACATCATCAAACGTGTGCGGGACAACCCGTTCAATCCACTGGCGGGCAAGCCGTCGAAGCAACGGCCGGCGCTCGAACTGGCCGAGACCATCGAGCCGGATGACAGCGCGGTCGGCAAGCTGATCCGCCGACTGCTCGATGCGGGTCTCGACGGCAAGGGCCCGTTGCCGTCGGCCGAAGCCTTTGCCCGGTCGGCGCGCGCCCGCAGCAAAAGCACCGAGGACGCGGTCGAACGGGTGTCCCGACAGGCGACGATCGGTGGCGGTGCCGGCGGTTTCGCCACCGGACTCGGCGGCTTCGTCACGATGCCGGTCGCGATCCCGGTCAACCTGTTGGAGTTCTATCTGCAGGCGACCCGGACGGTCGGCGCGATCGCCAGCCTGCGCGGCTACGACGTGAACCAGCCGCACATCCGGACAGCCGTGCTGTTGTCCCTGGTCGGTTCCCGCAGCGACGAGATCCTGAAGACGGCCGGAGCGGCGGTGCCCGGTGGGGCGTTGACCGGGATGGCGTTGCGGCGGTTGCCGCCGTCGGCGCTGATGGTGATCAACAAGGCGGTCGGGGTCCGGCTGCTGAAATCGGTCGGCGAGCGGTTCCTGACCCGGCTCGGGCGAGGGCTCCCGGTCGCCGGTGGCGTGTTGGGCGGCGCCGTCGACGTCTGGATGATGCGGCGGATCCTGCGGCAGGCGAAACAGGAGTTTCCGCAAGTCGATCAGGCCGACTGATCCCGCAACCCGGCCCGATTCGCAAATCCGGCGGCTGTGATGCCGGGGCGGCATCGAACAATCCCCAAATGGTGTTGGACCGAGGGGAACAGCCCTTCCTACGCTGATGCCGCGATCATTCGCCAGCAGCCAGGAGGACAGCGCGCCATGACTTCGCAGCAAACCAGTGTGGCCACCTCGGCGGATCGGATCATCGCGCTCCGGTTGTCCTCGATCACGCTGCCGCTGTCGACGCCGATCAGTGATGCCAAGGTGCTCACCGGGCGGCAGCAGCCGATGCGCGAGGTGGCCTTCCTGTTCGCCGAGGTGACGACGGCAGCCGGCGACGATGGCATCGGCTTCTCCTACTCCAAGCGGGCCGGCGGGCCCGGTCAGTTCGCCCATGCCTGTGAGGTTGCGCCGGCGGTGATCGGCGAGGACGCCTCCGACATCGGCAAACTGTGGACCAAGCTGGTCTGGGCCGGAGCGTCGGTTGGCCGTAGCGGCCTGTCGGTCCAGGCGTTGGCCGCCATCGACGTCGCGCTCTGGGACCTGAAGGCCAAGCGCGCCGGGTTGAGCGTCGGCAAACTGATCGGCGCACACCGCGACGGTGTCCGGACCTATAACACCTCCGGCGGATTCCTGCACACCCCGATCGAGCAGGTGATCGAGAACGCGCAACGATCACTGGCCGACGGGATCGGCGGGATCAAGATCAAAGTCGGCCAGCCGGACTGGCGGACCGACCTGCAGCGGTTGACCGCCGTACGGGAGGCGCTCGGCGAGGACGTACCGCTGATGGTCGACGCCAACCAGCAATGGGACCGGCGCACGGCGCTGCGGCTGGGCCGGGCGTTGGAGGAGTTCGGCCTGGTCTGGATCGAGGAACCGCTGGACGCCTACGACGCCGAAGGTCACGCGGCACTGAGCAGCGCCCTGGACACTCCGATCGCGACCGGTGAGATGTTGGCCGGGGTCGGCGAACACGTCCGGATGATCGACGCCCGCGCCGCCGACGTCGTCCAACCGGACGCACCGCGGATCGGCGGAATCACCCAATTCCTCAAGCTGTCAACATATGTGGAGCATCATCAGCTGGATCTGGCGCCGCATTTCGCGATGGAGATCCATCTGCATCTGGCCGCTGCCTTTGCCGGCAACGATCCGTGGGTCGAGCACTTCGACTGGCTCGACCCGCTGTTCAACGAACGGCTGGCGACCCACGACGGCAGGATGTGGCTGCCGGATCGCCCCGGGCTGGGGTTCACCCTGTCCGATCAGGCGCGAGCCTGGACCGTCGACTCCGCCGACTTCACCGCCACGTCCTGATCGCCGGCAGCCCACTTGCCCGATCCAGCAGCAGGTCGATCACCCGGGGCAGCGCCGGGTTGCGGGAGTCACGGGGCCAGACCAGATGCAGCTCGACCGGTTGGTGCGCGCTGGTGGCGAGTTCCAGCAGGGTGACGCCGCGGACGCCGAGCCGGGAGACCGATTCGGGGACGAAGCCGATCCCGAGGCCACCGGAGACCAGCAACGTCGTGGTGAGCACCTGACTGACCGAATGCACCACCGACGCAGGGTCGATGGACACCGTCCGGATCACCAGGTCGTAGAAGTAGCGGGCGTCGGTGGCCGACGGCATGATCACCGGCTCGCCGGCCAGGTCCCGCTCGGTCAGCGGCCGGTCGAGGGCGGCGAGCCGGTGACCGTCCGGGACCGCTGCGCACAACGCCTCCCGGGCGAACGGACGGGAGGCGAAGAGGTCGGCGTCGAACGGCGGTCGCGCCAGACCGAGATCGAGTTCGTGGTTCGCCAACGCTTCGAGCTGGGCCCGGGTGACCAGTTCGGTCAGGTCGAGATCGACCTCCGGCAACGCCTGCTGCAGCTTCGTCAGGACGCCGGGCAGCACCGCGTACGCCGAGGCCGCGGTGAAGCCGAGTCGCAGCGTGCCGGAGGAGCCGGCGTCGATCCGTCGAGCAAGATCAGGAGCTGCGTCGGCCAACGCCAGCAGCCGGCGTGCCTCGTCCAGGAAGGCGGCGCCGGCCGGTGTCAGCCGGACCCGCCGTCGATCCCGTTCCAGCAGCCGGACACCGATCGCCCGTTCCAGTTTCTGGATCTGCCGGGACAGCGGCGGCTGGGTCATCGCCAGCCGCTCGGCCGCCCGTCCGTAATGGAGTTCCTCGGCGACGGCGACGAAACCGCGAAGCTGCTCGAAGGAATACATGATGCCGTGACGGTATCAATCGGCTGCCGGTCAGACCCGTCCGGACCGAACGCTCGTCAGGTCGCGTCCCAGAGCCGGCGGTAGTAGTCGATCCGGTCGTCGTCGCGCGCGACGCCATACGCCGCCAGCAGTTCGTCCTCATAGGCCGGCTGGTAGTTCCAGTCCAGGCTGTAGGTGGCGATCGCCAGGTCTGCCCACCGGTCGGCCCGACCGAGGCTGCCGAGATCGACATGCCCGGCGCAGCTACCGTCCGCAGCGATCAGCGTGTTGGGTGCGCAGGCGTCGCCGTGGCAGACGACCAGCCGGTCGATCTCCGGGGCCTGCTCGATCAGCGTCCGGTGCTGCGGCTTCTTGATCTTGGTGGCCCGATCGGCGACCTGCCAGGACCACGGACAGTCGGCGACCGGAAGTCGATCATGAAGCATTCGCAGTCCGGTGCCGATCGCGCGGGCTGCGGTCAGCGGATCGGCCTTCCAGGTGGCGGAAACCGCGGATTCGGCCGGTACGGCGACAGTGTGCAGCCATTCCGATGTCGCGCTGTCCCGGCCGTGGCCGAGGACCTGTGGCACGGTGCTGTAGGTGGCGGTCCAGGTCAGCTTCGCCGCCTCGAGACCAAGATCGATCTCCGGATGGTCGGGGGACCATTTGACGTATTCTGCCGTCCCGTTGCTGCGTTCGATCCGATAGGTGCGACCGTCCAGTTCGTTGTGCCAGATCCACCGGATCGCTGCTCCGGCAGCGATCTCGGCCACCACGGCGGGCACCTGGTCGGCGGTGACCGGTCGGTCGGGGCTCTGCTCGTAGTCGCTCGGCAGATCGGTGGCGGCGTCGGTCATCGGCTTCCTTCTGTGATCGGGTAGCTGCGGGCCAGCGTGGTCCACAGGGAGTCGAACCAGGCGCGGGCCTGGGTGGTGAACGGCGGCCCGCTGCTGATCGGCCCGCGGCTCTCGCTGTCGCCGTCGATCGGCGCGATCGAGCTGGACATTCCGTCGGCGGCGGAGAAGACCGTGGCGTCCCAGCCCGACGGATGATGCAGCAACGTCGGCACCCGATCCGGACCCAGTTCGTAGGCGGCGGTGGTGACGGGGTAGAAGCCGAAGAAGGCCCGCTCGCCGTTCAGCAGGTAGAGCTTCACCGACGGGCCGAGGCCGTGCACCCGGACCTCCAGTTGCGTCGAGTCGACGAGCCTGCGGTCGGTGAGCTCGTCCAGCGCGGCGGCGAGCCGGCCGACCGAGCGGTCGAGCAGGCCGCCGAAGGTCCGCCGGATGTCCGGGGGTGGGCCGGTACGGGTCGGCGACCGCTGCTGGGCATCCTGCGGCACCGCCCGCGGCATGGCGGGCAACAACTCCGGGTCGACCAGCAGCATCCGCAGCCGCACGGTCGTGGCGGACAGCCGCCCGGTGCCCAGTTCGTGGAGGCTGGGCGGCAATGTGTTCGCCAGGGTCTCGCCGTTGAAGCCGCAGTAGTCGATGGAGACGTGCGGCCGGTCGAACGCGCCGCGCAGAATGTCGGTCAAGGTCTCGGTGCTGCCCTGGCGGTGCCGGACGAACACGCCCGAGCCCTGCCGGCTGACGATCAGCTTGTCGCCGTGCAGGATGCGCAGTGCCGCTTTGACCGTCTCCCGGGCGACGCCGTAGCGGGCCGCCAGTTCGTGCTGCGACGGCAGCTTCTCGTCCGCGGCGAAGACGCCGAGCAGGATCGCTGCCCGTACGGCGTTGGCGATCTGTTGCGATGTCGTCCGGTCGCTGTCGGGATCGAGGTCGAAGAGATCGTCGACGGAACCCATCACCCTCCTCTTGACTTGGCTAGCCAAGTCAGTCAAGCTTTCGGTTCCGATCAGCTTAGCCGAGGGGACCCGTGTCCGAGCAGCCGAGTGTGCCGCCCTGGCGCAATCACGATTTCGTCCATCTGTGGATCGCGCAGGCCACCGGGTTGGTCGGCCAACAGTTCTCCGTGCTGGCCGTGCCGTTGGTCGCGATCATCACCCTGCAGGCGTCGGCGCCGACCGTCGGTCTGCTGGTCGCAGTGTTCAACCTGCCCTGGCTGATCTTCGGACTGTTCGTCGGGGTGATCGTCGATCGGGTGTCCCGACGGCGGCTGTTGATCATCTCCGACGTCGCCCGCGCCGTGCTGCTGCTCAGTGTCCCGGTCGCGGCCCTGCTGGGCTGGCTGACCATCGGCCAACTGTTCGTGTTGGCGATCCTGGTCGGCGCCTTCGACGTCTGCTGGCTGACCGCCTATCGGTCCTACATCCCCAATGTGGTGCCGTCCGAACGACTCGAGCAGGCCTACGCAGCCACCGGCGCGACCGACGGGGTGACCCGGACGGCGGTGCCGAGCCTGGCCGGCTTCATCATCCAGGCGCTCGGCCCGCCGGCCGGCCTGCTGATCACCGGTGCCAGCTATCTGGTCAGCGCGGTCTCCAACGCCACCATCCGTCGCCGGGAACGCCCACCGATGCCCGATGATCATGAACCGGTGCTGCGCGCCTTCCTGGATGGACTGATCTACACCTGGCGGCAACGGACGGTGCGGTCGCTGGCGATCTCCGACGGCCTGTATTTCTTCGCCTGGTCGGCGAGTCAGAGCATCACGCTGGTCTTCCTGAATCGAGATCTCGGCCTGTCGGCGGGCATGATCGGCGTCGTGTACAGCGTCGGCACGGTCGGCGGTCTGGTGGCGGCGTTCCTCGCCCGCCGGATCGGATCGCGATTCGGCGCCGGCCGGTCGATCGTCAGCGGGTCTCTGTTGCGCAGTGCGGGGATGGCGCTGCTGCCGTTGGCGATCGTCGCCGGGCCGCTGGCGCTGCCGGTGGTGATCGGCAGTCGTCTGGTGAATGCGTTCGGCTGGACACTGTGGGATGTCCACCAGGAGACGACCAAGCAGCGGCTGCTCGCCGACGCGGTCCGCGGGCGGGCCAACGGGAGCGTGCAGTTCGTCAGCGGTGCCGCCTTGGCACTCGGCTCCGCGGCGGGTGCCGGTCTGGCCGGCCTGCTGGACGTCGAACTCGCTCTGACGATCAGCGGAATCGCAACACTGTCTGCGGTCCTGTGGCTCGCGGTCGCCGGGATCTGGTCGGTACGGACGACACCGGAGACCGTCGCCGAGCCCGGTTGAGCACGGTCAGCGGCCGCCCAGTCCTGCTGTGGAGATCCCGCTGACCAGATGGCGGCGGAGCAGCAGCACGATGATCACCGTCGGCACCATGGACACCACGGCTGCCGCCATCACCAGATGCCACTGGCTGCCCTGCTGACTGAAGAACAGCTGCAGGCCGACCGGGACGACACCCTTGTCGTAGGTGCTGTAGGTGATCACCAACGGCCACAGGAAGCTGTTCCAGTAGGTGATGAAAGTGAAGACAGCCAGCACGGCCAGGCTCGGTCGAGCCAACGGGAGCATGATCGACACGAAGGTCCGGAACCGACCGGCACCATCGATGGTGGCGGCATCGTCCATCTCCTGCGGCACGGTCAGGAAGAACTGCCGCAACAGGAAGGTGCCGAACGCGGTGAACGCGAACGGCAGGATCAACGCCGGATAGCTGTCCACCCAACCGAATCCCTGCATCTCGATGAACAGTGGGATGACCAGCACTTCCTGCGGGATCATCAGCGTGCAGAGGAAGATCATGAAGATCACCGACCGGCCGCGGAAGCCGAGCCGGGCGAACGCGTACGCCGCCGTACTGGACACGATCAGGACCACGATGGTGCCGGAACCGGCGACCAGCACGCTGTTGGCGATGAATTTACCGAACGGCAGATAGGTCATCGCCTCGACGTAGTTCTGCCATCGGATCGACGAACCGACCAACGTGGGTGGGATGTCGAAGACATCGGCGGCAGGCTTCAAGGACACGGCGACCGCGTAGAGCACCGGCAGCAGGAAGATGATCGCGACGATCCACAGCAGCACCGCTGATGCGGTGTGTCGGTAGCGCTTCAGCCGGACCGTACGGGCTCGGCGGCTGTCGGCGAGGCTAGACATCGTAGTTCACCCACTTCCGCTGGCTGGCGAACTGGACCAGCGTGACGATCAGGATCAGCGCGAACAGGAACCAGCCGGCTGCAGCCGCCGTCCCGAGGGCGAAGGAGGAGAATCCCTTGCGGTAGATGAAGAGGACCAGTGTCTCGGTGGCATCGCCCGGCCCGCCGCCGGTCAAGATCATCGGTTGCGCGAAGACCTGGAACGTGGTGATCAAGGTCATCGTGGTGGCGAAGAAGAGCATCGGAGAGATCATCGGCAGCTTGACGTGCCAGAAGCGTTGCCAGACCCCGACGCCGTCGACGCTGGCCGCATCCTCGATCGACTGCGGGATCTGATCAAGAGCGGCGGAGAAGATCAACATGTTGTAGCCGAAGCCCTGCCAGACACTCATCAGGACCATCGAGATCATTGCCCAGGAGCTGTCGCCGAGGAAGTTCGGTGCCTCGATCCCCAACGGCGCGAGCAGGCCGGCGATCACGCCGTCCGGTTGGTACATCAGCCGCCAGACCAGCACCTGGGCGACGATCGGGGTCACCACCGGCAGGAAGAAGATCACTCGCAAGGCCTGCCGGCCCCGTCCCATGCTGGCGATCCACAACGCCAGACCGAGCGAGACGATGATGTTCAACGGCAGGTAGAGCACGGTGTACAGCACCGTGTTGGCGATCACCCGGCGGAACTGCGTGCTGGTCAGTAGATCGACGAAGTTGCCGCCGCCGACGAAGTCGCGGGTGCCGAACGCCGGCCAGTCGAACAGGCTGACGAACAGCGACATCACGATCGGGAACAGGGTGAAGACGGTCAGCCCAATGATGGCCGGCGACAGGAAGACCGCTGCCGGCCCGAGGTCGCTGCGCCGCCGACGGCCGGCAGCCGATTCCGACGTCCTCCGATCGGCGCGTCGGTCCAGTGTCGTCGCTGTCATGGGGCGTCCCCGAAATCGCTTTGCAACTGTTCCAGTACGGCGCGCGGTGACTGCTCGCCGTTGAACGCCTGCCCGCCGTACTGACCGATGCCGTCGGCGACCTCGGTCCAGTTCTCCGTGGTGACCAGCGGTGTCGCCGTCTCCAGTGCCGAGGAAAGCGCGGCCTTGGCTCCCTTCGGCGCGCTCTCGTACCAGGCGTGCTGGGCCGCGAGCCGTGCCGGGAACGCCCGGCCCTGCGCCCCGAGGGCGGTCAGCTGGGCTTGTCCGGTGAGGATCTGCACCGCCTCGAACGCCTTCTCCGGCACCGTGCAGCTGCGGGCGATGCCGAATCCCGACCCGGCCGACAGCGTCCGCGATCCGTGCGGTCCGGCCGGCAGCCGGACCAGTCCCACCGTGAAATCGGCTTCGGCGTTGACGTTCAGGATGTCCCACGGGCCGGTCGTCACCATGGCCGCGTTGCCGGCCAGGAACTGATCGGTGCTGTTGTCGGTGTTGCCGGAGATCTCCGGTGCGACCCGTTGATCACGGACCAGCCCGGTGTACCAACCGAACGCCTCGATCATCGCCTCGTCGGTCAGGCTGAGTCGGCGATCGGCGGTGACGGCACCGGCCCCGTTGTAGGTGGCCAGCATCGACAGCATCGGTTCGCTGTTGGGGAAGGCCGCATAGCCGTACTTCCGGCCGCGGGTGAGTCGTTTCGCCGTCTGCTCGAAATCGGAGATGGTCCAGTCCGGCTCGGGTTCGGCGACCCGGCCGGCGCGGAACATGTCCTTGTTGTAAAGGATCAGCAGCGGACCGTTGTCGTAGGGCAGCGCCATCTGCCGGCCGTCGGACTGCAGCGCCTTCAGCGCGTTGGGATCGAAATCGTCCAGCGCGATGCCACGGTCGGCGATCAGGTCGTCCAGCGGCACCATCGTCTCGTCGAAGGTGCCGAGCCGCAGGCTCTGCATGCTGACCAGGCAGGGCGCGCCGTCGCCGGCGATCCGGGTCCCGAGGTTGGTGAAGTAGTCGTCGAACGAACTCGTCTGCAGTTCGAGGGTGAGGTCCGGTCGGCTGCGGTGCACGGTGGCGGCTGCGTCCAGCCAGGACTGCTGTTCCTCGCTGCCGCCGGACCACATCAACCAGGACAGCGTGGTCCGACCGTGATGGTCAGTGTGGCCGCCGCCTGCAGGGTCGTTTCCGCAGGAGGCCAGCGGCAGTGTCAGCGCGGCCAAGCCGGTGGCGCCGGCGACGGACAACACGGAGCGACGGGAAAGAACAGGTCTCATACACAGGCTGGCAATTCATGGGATGTCTGCACCCGGACGTGGCGATGCAGAGTCGACATTTCGGGCTGAGGTGTCGTCGCAGCCTGTCAAGAGACCCGATGAATGTCAACCGGTTCCCGGTGTCACAACGGAATGTTGGTGTGCTGACCGCGGTAACCGGTGTCGGCTTCGGCGATCGCTGCAGCGATCGCCGAGCGGGTCACGTCGGGGGACACGATCTCGTCCACCACACCGATCTGCTGCGCCCGCTCGACCCCGCCGGCGATCCGTTCGTGCTCGGCGGCCAACTCGGCCTCCAGTTGCGGACGCAGATCCTCCGGCGTCGAGGCCAGCTTGCGGCGGTGCAGGATCCGGATCGCCGCGATCGATCCCATCACCGCGATCAGCGAGCCGGGCCAGGCGAACACCTTGGTGGCACCCAGCGATCTGGCGTTCATCGCGATGTAGGCGCCGCCGTAGGCCTTGCGGGTCACCACGGTGACGCGGGGCACGCCGGCTTCGCTGAAGGCGTGCAGCAGCTTGGCGCCACGTCGTACGACGCCGTCCCACTCCTGCCCGACGCCGGGCAGATAGCCCGGCACGTCGACCAGCACCACCAGCGGGACGCCGAACGAATCGCACATCCGGACGAACCGGGCGGCCTTCTCCGCGCTGAGCGAGTCCAGGCAGCCGCCGAGCCGGAGCGGGTTGTTGGCGATCACACCGACCGTACGACCACCGAGCCGGCCGAACGCGATGGTGATGTTGGGTGCCCAGCGGGCATGCAATTCGATCATGGTGTCGTCGTCGAGCAGTGCCTCGACCAGCGGATGCACGTCGTAGGCGCGCTTCGTCGATTCCGGCAGCAGGGCGGCCAGGTCGGTGTCGGCGACGTCGGTCGCGACCGCTCGCTGATCGGCCAGCAGACCGATCAATCGGCGACCACGGGCCAGCGCGTCGGCTTCGTCGTCGGCGACCATGTGCACCACGCCGGAGCGCCGCCCGTGGGTGTCCGGTCCGCCGAGGCGCAGCATGTTGACGTCTTCACCGGTGACCGAACGGACCACGTCCGGGCCGGTGACGAAGATCCGCCCCTCGGGTCCCAAGATCACGATGTCGGTCAGTGCCGGACCGTAGGCGGCGCCGCCGGCCGCCGGTCCGAGCACCACCGAGATCTGCGGGATCTTGCCCGAGGCATGGGTCATCGCGTTGAAGATCTTGCCGACCGCGTCCAGCGACAGCACGCCCTCCTGCAGCCGGGCACCGCCGGCGTGCCAGATGCCGACGATCGGAAGCTGCTCGGCCATCGCGCGCTGGTAGGCGTACACCACCGCGGCACAGCCGTCGTTACCCATCGCGCCCCCCGACATCGTCGCATCGGAGCAGAAGGCGACGACGCGGTTGCCGTCGACGGTTCCGATCGCGGCGAGCATTCCCGAGCCGTCGTCGGCGGTGATCAACTCGACCGAATCGGGGTCGAAGAACGCGGCCAGTCGCAGGTTCGGGTTGCGCGGATCGCTGTCCCGCGGCGGCTTGCTGGGCTTGGCCGGGTTCGTACCGGCTGACTCGTCCTTCGGTCTCTGCTCGGCTCGGTCCACGGCATCGCCGGGACTCTGCACGTTCTGATCACGAAGGACGGCTGTCATGTCAAGCTCCTGTCGCGTACTGGTTGGTGAAGACGACAGCGACGTTGGCGCCGCCGAAGCCGAAGGAGTTGTTGATGCCGGCAAGATCGCCGGCAGGTAGTTCGCGGGAGGTGGTGGCGATGTCGATGCCGAGTCCCGGTTCGGGGTTGTCCAGGTTGATCGTCGGCGGCACGACGCGATCGCGCAACGCCAACAGGGTGGCCATCGACTCCAGCGCGCCGGCACCGCCGAGCAGATGACCGGTCATCGATTTGGTCGAGGTGACGATCGCGTCGGTGTCCTCGCCGAGGGCGAAGCGGATCGACGCCGCCTCCGCCGGGTCGCCGGTCGGGGTGGACGTGGCGTGTGCGTTGACGTGGACGATCTGCTTGGCGTCCAGGTCGGCCTCCCGCAGTGCGAGCTTCATCGCCCGCCCCTGACTCAGTCCGCTCGGGTCGGGAGCGACGATGTCGTAGGCATCGGAGGTGGTGCCGGCTCCGGCCAGCTCACCGTAGATCCGGGCGCCGCGGGCCTGGGCGTGTTCCAGCGTCTCCAGAACGAAGATCGCCGAACCCTCACCGAGCACGAAGCCGTCCCGATCCTTGTCGAACGGCCGCGAGGCCAACTGCGGCTCATCGTTGCGCCGGCTGGTGGCCTGCATCTGGGCGAACGCGTTGATCGGCATCGGATGGACGACGGCCTCCGATCCGCCGGCGACCACGACGTCGGCGCGACCGAGCCGGATCAGGTCCAGTCCGTGCGCGATCGCCTCGTTACTGCTGGCGCACGCCGAGATCGGGGTGTGCGCGCCGGCCTGGGCGCCGAGCCGGAGGCTCACCTGTGCCGATGCGGCGTTGCCCATCAGCATCGGCACGGTCAGCGGGCTGACCCGCCGCAAACCCTTCTCCTTCTGGATGTCCCACTGGCCGAGCAGCGTGTGCATGCCGCCGATGCCGGTCCCGATGCTGATCGCGAGTCGTTCCCGGTCGACGGGATTGTCCTCGCCGAAGCCGAAGCCGGCATCGGTCCAGGACTGGTTGGCGGCGATCAGCGCCAGCTGGGCGAAGCGATCCAGGCGTCGGGCCTCGACCCGGTTCAGGACCTCCGACGGGTCGACAGCGAGCTGGCCGGCGATCCGCGAGGGCAGATCCGTTGCCCAGTCGGCTTCGATCGGACGGACGCCGGACTTGCCGGCGACCAGATTGGCCCAGGTGGATGCCACATCGCCGCCGAGCGGAGTGGTGGCTCCGAGGCCGGTGACGACAACAGTGGTCCGGGACATCAGGGATGCGCTCCTCGCGTTAGTCGTGGGGTGCGGTGTCGGCGTCAGTCCCGCTGCTGCAGTCGTGACGCCGACCCGAGGGGTGTCAGGCGGCGGCGCGCTCGATGTAGGCGACGGCGTCGCCGACCGTCTTCAGGTTCTTGGCCTCTTCGTCGGGAATGCTGACGCCGAACTTCTCCTCGGCGGCGTAGATGATCTCGACCATCGAGAGCGAATCGACATCGAGGTCATCGGTGAACGACTTGTCGAGCTGGACGTCGTCGGCCGGGACCCCGGCGACCTCGTTGACGATCTCGGCCAGGTCGCTGCGGATCTCTTCGGTGGTTGCCATCTGGCTTGTCTCCCTTGTGGTTGATCATGCTGGTAGTTGTCGATCGAGCGATCGGATGGACCGGGCTGGTCCGGATTCAGTTGTCGATCATGCCCGGTTGAGATGTCGATCACGAAGATGCGACCTGCTCATCGGTGATCGTCAGCGGCTCACCTCGGTCGCGTCGGCCGTTTCGACGACCGGATGCAACCTCAGCAGTGGCTGGCCGGGCGAGACGGGATCGCCGTCCTCGGCCAGCCATTCCACGACGATCCCGCCATGCGGGGCACTGACCGGGATCTCGTCGCGGAGGTTCTTGACAGCACCGACTGTGCTCATGCGCGGCAGTACTGTGCCGATCTCCAGATCGTCGGTACGGATGAACTGCCCCTTGCCGGGGGACACGATCAGTCGCCAGGTCGGATTGCCGTTGATCGGCCCGGCGGCGCCGGCGTCGGCGTGCTGGCGGACGAAGTCGGCCGCGTCGCCGAGCTGATCGGGAGTGTTCATTGCGAACACCTCGACGCCCTTCAGGTTGCGTTTGGCGATGCCGGTCAGGGTGCCGGCCGGCGGCATCTCCAGCAGGCCGGTGACGCCGAGATCGGCCATCGTCGTCATGCACAGATCCCAGCGGACCGGGGAGGACACCTGGCGGACGATGCGTTGCAGCACCTCGGCCCCGTCGTGCACCACCTGTCCGTCGGCGTTGGACAGCAACCGGGTCCGCGGATCGTGGGTGGAAACCGCGCGGGCCAGATCGGACAGATGCTGCACCGCCGGCGCCATGTGCACGGTGTGGAACGCGCCGGCGACGCTGAGCTCGATCAGCCGGGCCCGGGCCGGCGGGTCACCGGCCAACGCTCGCAGTTGGTCAACGGTGCCGGCGGCCACGACCTGGCCGCGTCCGTTGTTGTTGGCCGCGGTCAGCCCATGCTCGTCGATCTTGGCCAGCACCTCGTCGGGGTTGCCGCCGATCACCGCCGTCATCGAGGTCGGCGTCGCGGCACTGGCCTCGGCCATCGCCCGGCCCCGCTCCCGGACCAGCACCATCGCCTGCTCGGCGGTCAGGACACCGACGCCGGCTGCCGCAGTGATCTCGCCGACCGAATGTCCGGCGGCAACACCGATATGGGCGAAGGCGTCGGTCGGATGCGGAAAGAGTTCGAGCGCGGCCAACAGGCCGGCGGCCACCAGCAACGGTTGCGCGATCGCGGTGTCTCGGATCGTCTCGGCGTCGGCCTCGGTCCCGTAGTGAGCAAGATCAAGTCCGCTGACCGCCGACAACCAGTCCAACCGCTCGGAGAAGGTCGGTTCGGCGATCCACGGTTTCAGGAAACCTGGGGTCTGGGCACCCTGACCGGGAGCGACAATGGCGAGCACGCGACAACTCTTCCGCGCCGACCCCCGTTCAGCCCTGCAACGACACGACGAATCTCTTGATGTCGAGTTGTCAGATCCCTACAAACACCCGACCAGTGCACGGACAGGTCTACCCCTGATGACCGGATCGGACGTTGGCAGAAGTGACCAATGTGACTGGTGTGTCTGATGAGGTTACGGGCTTCTCGTCTGATCCCGCGCAACGCCCAGGCGACGAGGGTCACATCGCAGCAACTGTTGCGAAATCGCCCTCGGGTGTTGGTTGGCCCGGGGCGATTCGGTAGCAACTGTTGCAATCTGGCCGAGGTCGGCGGCCCGGTAACTGCTGGGATCGGCATGTCGTCGGAGGGGATGGGCAGAATGCGAAGCAGCCACCAGCCGAACGTGAGGGAGTACGAGATGGCGACAGCGGAGAGCGTCGACCGGGCGATAGCGATCGCGACCCAGGCGCATCGGGGGCAGACCGACAAGAGCGGCGAGCCGTACATCGGTCATCCCGAACGGGTCGCCGACCGATTGGCCGAAGATGATCATGACGGCAGGGTCGTCGCCTGGTTGCACGACGTGGTCGAGGACACCGACGTCACAGCAGATGATCTTGCCGCCGACTTCGACGCGGCGATCGTGGCCGCGGTGGTCGCGTTGACCAGGGTCGAGAAAGATGAACCGGACGACTACTACCGGCGGGTCAGGGCGGATCCGCTGGCGCTACGCGTCAAGTTCGCCGACATCGCCGACAACACCGATCCGGCCCGGGTCGCTCGGCTCGACGACCGGACCCGCACCAGGTTGGCCGGAAAATATGATCATGCCCTCGAGGTGCTCCGCGGCGGCTGACGGGCCGAGGCTCGTCGCCGACGGTCCAAGATCAACTGGTCTGCCTGCCGTCGGTCGGTAGCAGCCGCCCCAGGGTGAGTGCCAGCCGTAAGACGTAGGCGTCCCGGGCGTCGGTCGGGCTATGACCGGTGACCTCGCTGATCCGCTTCAACCGATAGCGAACGGTATTGGCATGCACGAACAGAGAACGGGCGGTCGCCTCGACGCTGGCGCCATGATCAAGAAAGACGATCAAGGTCTCCAGCAGGCCGCTCCCTGCTGCCGCCAGGGGAGCGTAGATGTCGCGGGCCAGAGCACGGCGGGCATGGCCGTCGCCGGACAGCGCGCGCTCGGGCAGCAGATCGTCGGCCCGGACCGGTCGCGGGGCATCCGGCCACGCGGCGGCCGCCCGGTAGCCGGACAGCGCCGCCCGAGTGCTGCGGGTGGCCTCGGCGAGATGATCAACCGGTGGGCCGATCACGATCGGGCCGGCGCCGAAGGTGTCGGCGAACCGCTCGACCATCCGCAGTGCGACATCGGGCGCGGCGATCTCGCCACCACCCAGCACCACCACCAGCCGATCACCCTGAACGGCGCCGAGCATGTCGAGCCCGGCCTTGGCGCATTCGTGCCGGATGCTCTCGATCGCGACGGTCGGCTCCTCGGCCGGCTCCGGGCCGACCACGACCACGACGTTGGCCGACGATCGCCAGCCCAATGCGGAGGCGCGCGACAACACGGTCTCGTCGGTCTCGCCGCGGATCACGGCATCGGCGACGAGCGCCTCCAGCCGGGCATCCCAGGCCCCGCGCAGTTCGGCCGCCCGGGCGTAGATCTCGGCAGCGGTGAACGCGACCTCCCGGCTGTACTGCATCATGGCGGCCTGCAGCACGGCGCGGTCGCCGCGCGGCATCAACTCGTCGATCTGGTTCTCCGCCACTTCGATCGTGGTCCGGACCAGTTCGACGGTCTGGTACAGCGAGATCCGCCGAGCCAACTCCCGAGGTGCGGAACCGAAGACGTCGGCGGTCGACGGGCGTTCCGGCTCAGGATTGGCGAACCACTGGACGAACCCGTCGATACCGGCCTGCGCGACCAGCGTGATCCAGGACCGGTGCTTGGCGTCCAGTTCGGAGAACCAGGCATGTCGGCTCTCCATCTCCGAGACGGCCGCGGTCGTCATCTCACCCGACACCGCCGCCATCCGCTTGGCGATCGCCGCCCGGGTCTTGGCAGACGGCAGCAGAGATCGGCTGATGCCGCGAGGAGTTGCCGCCATGGTGCGCAGCGTATTCGGTTGACCTCGCCCGGGTGGAACCGGTCGTGTTCCGGTCGTGACCGAACGTGCTGCTCGGCGTGATCGAATCGACCTACTGATCGTGATCGATTCGGCCCGTCGACGCTCACAGCTTCACCTAAGGTGAGCAGATCCCGCCCGAGGAGCCACCATGATCAACGCGAACCAGAACCGCGACAAGTCATCAACCCGCCACAGGCTGGCCGCCGCGGCGCTGGCATCCACTCTGGTGATCGCGGGATTGATCATCGGTGCTCCGCGGGCGGCCGCCGAACCGGAGTGCCTGCGCGCTTCGTACGACTTCGACGGGGACTACCGCACCGACCCGGTGATCGGTGCCCCGGGCGCCAGTGGCCGCAGCGGCACGGTCCAGGTCCGGATCACCAACGAGGACAGGGAAAAGGTCGTCCGGCTCCAAGGGCCCAACGGTTTCGGCTCCTCGGTCGGCCAACTGTCGTCCTACGTCAATGAGGGCGATGATCGGCTCTGCAGCCAACTCGTGGTCGGCAGCCCGCAGGAGACGGTCGACGGCAAGGCCGCAGCGGGCGCCGTCTATGTCTACGCCTGGGACGGTGACGAGTTCGTCCAACGGGGCCGGTACACCCAAGGACATGACGGTGTACCGGGGACCGCTCAGGCCGGCGCCCGTTTCGGCGCAACGGTGGCGTCAGCGACCCGACTGCACGACGAGGTCGATCCGCGGTCACGCCGGCTGTACGTCGGGGCGCCCGGGCAGGACGTCTCGTCGGTTGCCGATGCCGGCAGTGTCACCTCCTTCCGGCTCGGGACCGCGGACCGTCCCGCAGCCGAGGACGGCAAGATCATCAGCTACGCCAGCGCCGGCGTTCCTGGTGCACCGACGCCGCACGGTGCCCTCGGGGCGGCGCTCTCGGTCAGCCACGGCGTGGTGGCGATCGGCGCTCCCGGACAGGCGGTCGGCGGTGTGGCCGCGGGCGCGGCACTGATCATGGCCGAGGACGATGCCGCGCCGTTCGCGCCGCGTCAGCTGAGTCAGTCGACCTCCGGCGTGCCGGGCAGTTCGGAGCGCGGTGATCGGTTCGGGGCGGCGATCGAGCTGGCCGGCCAGGAGGGTGATGCGGTGATCCCGTTGGTCGTCGGAGTCCCGGGTGAGGATCTCTCGTCGGTAGCCGATGCCGGATCGGCGGTGAATGTTCCGATCCGCATCGACAGTGGCGCGCCGGTGCCGGTGAGCACCGGATGGAACCAGGATTCCTCGGATCTGGCGGGCACAGCCGAAGCCGGTGACGCGTTCGGTTCGGCGATCACCTCGGTGCTGATCGGAGACAACTGGGAGTTCATCATCGGGATTCCCGGCGAGGACATCAACGGTCACCGCGATGCGGGCATGGTCCAGGTGATCGGTGACGACGACTTCGGTCTGAGTCAGTCCAGCTCAGGCATCCCGGGCGGCAACGAGAACGGTGACCGGTTCGGTGCAGCGCTGGCCGGTGGCGTGATCGGGGTGCCTGGCGAGAACGCCGGATCGGGCGCCGTGATCTACCGCGGTCCTGCCGGCGACTCCGACCCGGTCCGCTGGCTCGCACCGAGCACGAACGCCGACCGGTACGGATCCGCTGTCGCGCCCTGAGCCTGGCCCTAGAGTGATCTCAACACTTCACCCCCAGGAGTGGTCATGATCGACGACGATCGCCGTGAACGGCACCCGGTGACCGGCAGCCACGGTGCGGCGCGCCGCCGATGGCGGGTCCTGCTGACCGCTGCGATGCTGTCCGTCGGCCTGTCCGTCGGCGTCCCGCAGGCGGCGGCCGCGACGGGTTGCCGCAGCAGCGACGACATCAGCGGTGACGGCAAGCCCGACGTCGCGGTCGGCCTGCCGCAGTTGCCGGACGTGGTCTACTCGGTCGGCAGCTACCTCAAGGTGTACCGGAGTGAGGACGACACGCGGGACACGATCCACAGCACCGTGCCGGGCTTCGGGTCATCGCTGACCTACTTGTCCAGCTATCAGGACAGCAACTCCGAACTCTGCAGTCTGATCGCGGTCGGCAGTCCGAACGAGACCGTCGACGGGGTCGAGGAGGCCGGCGCCGTCTACATCTACGGGATGACCGGTTCGGGCACGCTCGAGGAGTTCGGCCGGTTCGCCCCCGGCATCGCGGGCGTACCGGGTACGCCGCAGCCGGGTGCCCACTTCGGGGCAGCGGTGGCGTCGACGCCGCGCGACGCCGACGAAGGCGAACGGGGATCCGAACGCCTCTACATCGGTGCGCCGGGTGCGGTTGTCGGCGGCGTCGGCGGTGCCGGGTCGGTGACGTCGTTCCGGATCCGCGGCGGGGACGGCAACCAGACCGCCGCGGACGCCAGGACCATCAGCTACGCGACGGCCGGCGTCGCCGGTGCGCCGTCGCCGAAGGCCGGGTTCGGGACGTCGATCAGTGTTGATCAAGGAATCGTGGCGATCGGAGCACCGGGGCAGACATCGTCCGGAGTGGCCGACGCCGGCACCGTGCTGGTGCTGTCCGATCAAGGACGATTTGATCCGCACTCGTTGAGTCAGGCTCGGACCGGCTTCCCGGGCACGGCGGAATCCGGTGACCGTTTCGGATGGTCGGTGCATGTGACGCCGCCGGCCGATGCCGCAGGTCCGCGGCTGCTGATCGGCGCGCCGGACGAGGGCATCGACGGGCTCCGGCACGCCGGCACGGTGGCCGTGGTGCCGCTGTCCCGATCGACCGGTCGTCCGAACGGCACCATCATCAATTGGGATCAGGACTCGTACGGCATGACCGGGCAGGTGGAGGAGGGGGACCGGTTGGGCTGGGCGGTGACCTCGGCCGTGCTCGGTGATCGGCTGGAACTGATCGTCGGGGCACCGGAGGAGGAGATCAAGTCGGCGTATGCCACTGGGGTGGTGCAGACGATCGGTACCGGCAAGGGCTGGAATCAGGCGACGGCCGGGATGCCGGGCTGGGTCGAGAACGGCGATCTCACCGGGGCCGCCCTCGCCGGCTCGTCCGCCGGGTTGGTGATCGGTGCACCGCACGAGAACGCCGGTCATGGGGCGGTCATCGTCGGTGTTCCCGGACTCGGTCCGACTCCGAGACTGCGACAGGCCGACCACAGTAGCCGGCAATACGCCTACGGCACCGCCGTCGCCTACTGACAGCACCGCCGGCCTTCGGTACCGGGTGATCATGATCAACAACAATCGGCCGGTCCGTCGGATGTCGCGGACCTGACGGGATGATCGGCATCCCCGATGGCGAGGCGAAACGGTACGGCTCCGTTCTGGCGCTGTAGCGCGGCCCCAGTAGAGTTTGATTCGGCGTCTGCGCTCGAAGCCGAATCGGGCCATCGGGAATCGGGCGCCACGGGAGGAGAAGCACGTGGACGGACCCGGGACCGGCAGCATCGGCGGCGACGACCACCCCGATGCGGTGGCGGCGCTGCGGGAGATCGGTTTCTGGCTGGAACGTTCCCGTGCCGACACCCATCGGGTCCGCGCTTATCGGCGGGCGGCCGACGCGGTCGAGGGACTGACCGGCGCGGAGCACGATGATCACCGTCGACGCGGCAGCTGGTCCGAGCTCGCCGGGGTCGGACCGAAGACCGCACAGGTGATCAGCCAGGCCGAGAGCGGCGTCGTACCCGATGCCTTGGCCAAGCTCCGTGGTTCCGCCAAGCCGCTGGCGACCGGCGGGGTCGAGCTGCGGTCGGCGGTGCGTGGCGATCTGCACCTGCACTCGGACTGGTCCGACGGTGGCAGCCCGCTGCGGGAGATGATGACGACCGCAATTGATCTTGGTCATCAGTACGCGGCGATCACTGATCATTCGCCGCGGCTCAAGGTCGCACGCGGACTGTCCGCCGAGCGGCTCCGCGAGCAGCTGGAGGTGATCAGCGAACTTGATCAAGACCTGGCGCCGTTCCGGGTACTGCGGGGGATCGAGGTCGACATCCTGACCGACGGTGGACTCGATCAGACCAAGGACCTGCTGGCCGAGCTGGATGTGGTGGTCGCCAGCGTGCACTCCGAGCTCCGCTCGGATTCGGAGTCGATGACCCATCGGATGGTGGCCGCCATCGCCAACCCTCAGGTCAGCATTCTCGGCCACTGCACCGGTCGGTTGGTCGAGGGCGAGCGAGGGACCAGACCGCAGTCGGTGTTCGACGCCGAGGTCGTCTTCGAAGCCTGCAAGCAGTTCGACACCGCGGTGGAGATCAACTCCCGGCCCGAACGGCAGGACCCGCCGGACGACCTGATGCGACTGGCGTACGAGACCGGATGCCTGTTCTCCATCGACACCGACGCCCACGCACCGGGCCAACTCGACTTCCTGGCCTACGGCTGCGAACGCGCAGCCGCCGTGGGCATCGAGCCGGATCGCATCATCAACACCTGGCCGGTCGATCGGCTGCTGGAGTGGTGCGAGTGACCCTGATTCGCCGACCGACAGTGTCGGTCACGGGTAGGAACTGAACGAAACCGACTCCGAGATCTGGTGCAGGTTGCCGACGTCGAGCACGAACGGCTGGTCACAGGTGATCGTGTAACCGGTCGAGGTCTTCGACGGATGTCCGTCCGCGGTGTCGTGACAGGTGGTCGTGTACGCGTCGAGCAGTTGATCGGCGATCTCGCTGTGCTCGCCGAATGCGGCCTTCAGCGCCGTGCCGACAGCCGCATCCGCGACCAGCCGCGCGTCGGCGGGTGTTACCTCGCGATCGGTCGTGACTCCCTTACGGACGGCCACGGATGCGCTGATCTCGTCGAGCTTGCGCTTCGGGTCGTTGCTGAGGTTGGTCCAGGTGACTTCCTGCTGCCAGTTGAACTTCCGTTCCGGGTAGTAGTGCGCGACGCTGCAGCTTCCGATCTCCCGCTGCTTGCCGACCTTCGGCACCTTGTCACCGCGCTGGTAGCACTTCCACCCGAAGTCGCGCGACTTCTCGGTTCTGAAGTACGTCCTCAGGTGGTGGGAATTGACGACCCGGTCGTCGAAGCACATCGGTTGCGGACGGCCGGTCCTGCACGGTACCGGCGCGCCGAGGGGGCCGGCGGACGGGGACGGTGCGGTGGTCGTGGCGGACTCTCGGTCGGTCGGGGCGGTCGGTGGCCTGGTCGTCGCACTGCCGTTGCTGCCGGGCGTAGGGGGCAGCGGTGCCGGTGCGGCCGCGCGTAGCGGACCGAACCGGGCGAACGTGAGGATCAACAGCACCGCGGCTCCGATCACGGCGATACTCGCGATCGTGCCGATAACGACCAACCCGACCCGCCTCCCGGATCGAGGTCGCTCTGGATGGGACACCAGATCTCCTCAGCTCGACTGCCCTCGGCAGTAGTTCAGCGAGAGGAGGCTACTCAGCCGTAGGCCGACCGGGCTCGGCATTCGGCCCAGGTCGAATCGGAGGGACGTCTTCAGCGCGTGCTACCGCGTTCGGCGGTCGTCGATCGCGTCCCAGTCCCAGGCGATGCCGATGCCGGGCCGATCCGGAGCCAACGCATGTCCGTCGACGATCTCGACCTCTTCGGTGGTGATCGCCCGCAGCTGCGGGATGTGTTCGACGTAGCGGCCGTTGGGCACCGCGGCGACCAGGCTGACGTGCAACTCCATCAGGAAGTGCGGGCAGACGTCGACGTGATGAGCCTCGGCCAGATGGGCGACCTTCAGCCACGGGGTGATGCCGCCGATCCGCGCGACGTCGGGTTGGACGACATGGGCGGCATCGCGTTGCAGATAATCCCGGAACTGCCCGATCGAGTACAACGATTCACCGACCGCCACCGGGATCGAGGTGCTGGCGGCGAGACGGACGTGACCGCTGACATCGTCGGCCGGCAACGGTTCCTCGAACCAACCCAAGCCCACTGCCTCGTACGCCGCCGCCCGGCGGACCGCCTCGGCGCCGGTCATCGACTGATTGGCATCGACCATGATCGGGAACTCGGCACCGACGGCATCCCGGACCGCCTGCAGCCGGGCGAGGTCCTCGGTCACCGACGGCTTGCCGACCTTGATCTTGACCCCGTGCCAGCCGGCGCGCTGAGAGGCGGAGGCGCCGGCGACCAACTCGTCCGTCGCCAGATGCAACCAGCCGCCCTCGGTGTCATACAGCGGTATCGCCTGCCGATAACCGCCGGCCAGGCACCACAGCGGCTGTCCGGCAGCAAGACAGCGGAGGTCCCACAGCGCGGTGTCGACGGCGGCGAGTGCCAGCGAGGTGATCGCGCCGACCGTGGTGGCATGGGTACTGTCGTGCAACCGCCGCCACAAGGCTTCGACGCAGCGTGGATCTTCGCCGATCAGCAACGGCAGCAGACTCTCCTGCAGCAGCGAGACGACCGCCGGTCCGCCGGTCCCGATGGTGTAGGAGTAGCCCGTCCCGATCAGGCCGTCGTCGGTGCTCAGTCGTACCAGAATCGTTTCCTGCTTGACAAAACTCTGCGTCGCGTCGGTCCGCACGGTCTCGACCTCGAGGTCGGCCAGGATCACCTCGGCGCTATTGATCACGGGCATCGCAAGCTCCTCTCACGCTCCGGATACTATCCATTCCCCCGGTGCCGGCCACAAGATCATCTCCCAGAGGATCGCCGGAGTTGACCGAGCAGATCGTTGTTGAGCGGCCGATTCCACGACACATTGCTCGGTCAGGTCGGGTTGCCGCGCCCGCGGCCGGCCCGGAGTGCGCTGAGGCCGAGGACGTTCTGCAGGAACAGGGATGTGAAGTACCACATCGCGACCGCGACACCGCCGAACAGCAGCAACGAGACACTGCCGACCGCGACTCGCGGCAGCCGGAACAGTCGCAGCGGCATCAATGGTCGACCCGCCACCCGGGTTTCGGCGAGGACTGAAGTCGACAGGCCGCGGGCACGGCCCCTGCCATGATCAGCACCATGACCGGATCGGTCGTGATCATCGGCGCCGGCCCGGCCGGACTGACGGTCGGGAACATCCTCCGCGCGGCCGGCATCGACTGCGTGATCCTGGAGGCCGGGTCCCGGGCCTTCATCGAGCAGCGGCCGCGGGCCGGCGTCCTGGAGGAGTGTGTCGTCCGCGGCCTCGAACGACGTGGGCTGGCGGCCGATCTGCTCCGCCACGCCGTACGGCAGACGACCTGCGAGTTCCGGGTCGAGGGGGAGCGACTGCGCTTCGATTTCGGTGAGCTGACCGGCCAACACCACTGGGTCTATCCGCAGCCGCGGCTGGTGACCGACCTGGTCGCCGAGTACGCCGACGTCCGCGGCGGCGAGATCGTCTTCGGCGTTGCCGATGTCGAGCTCACGGGTACCGACACCGCCGATCCGCAGGTGAGCTACACCGACGCTGAGACCGGCCGACGGCGGCTCCTGCGCTGCGACTTCGTTGCCGGCTGCGACGGGGCCCAGGGCGTGACACGGCACGCGCTGCCGTCACGGGCCGGCATCGCGCGACACGATTACGGTGTCGGGTGGCTGGCCCTGCTCGCCGAGGTGCCGCCGTCCAACGACTGTGCGGTCTTCGGCCTGCACCCGAGCGGGTTCGCCGGGCACATGGCCCGGAGCGCGACGATGACCCGCTACTACCTGGAGTGCCTACCCGACGACGATCCGGCGGACTGGTCGCACCGCCGGGTCTGGGCGGAGTTGCAGCAGCGCCTCGCTGCGCAGGGTGCCGCGCCGCTCGCCGAGGGCAGGCTGATCGAGAAGCGCGTGCTCCCGATGCGTAACTTCGTGGTCCGGCCGATGGCGTACGGTCGGCTCTTCCTGGCCGGTGACGCGGCCCATCTGACAGCCCCGATCGCCGCCAAGGGCATGAATCTCGCCCTGCACGACGCGTTCGCGCTCGGCGACGCGCTCGTCGGCCGGCTGGCCGGGGGAGACGAGTCCGCGCTCGCCGACTACTCGGCGCGGTGCCTGCGCAGGGTCTGGGACTACCAGGAATTCTCCGGCTGGCTGTCGGAGGTGTTCCACGGACCGTCGTCCGGCGACTCCCATCACGCGGGAACCGCGTTGTCCCGGCTCCGTCGGCTGTTCAGCTCACCGACCGCCGCGGCTGCCTTCGCCGAGCAATATCTGGGCATCACGGCCGGTGGCTGAACCCTTCAGCGTCAACCCGGTCAGGCTCCGGCGCCCTCCTGGTGCACACCCGCGGTGGCGGTCGGATCGTTCAGCTCGTACTTCTTGAACGCTGTGGCGACAGCGGCCGGGTCGTACTTGCCGTCCCGGGCCAGGGCAGCCAGGGTGCCGACCACGATCGACTGGGCGTCGACCTGGAAATAGCGGCGGGCGCCGGCGCGGGTGTCGGCGATGCCGAAGCCGTCGGCGCCGAGGCTGAACCAGCTGTTCGGCACCCAGCCCTGGATCTGGTCCTGAACGGCGTGCATGTAGTCGCTGACTGCGACGACCGGACCGGAGGTGCCCTCCAGGGCTCGGGTCACGTACGCCGTCTGCTGGTCCTCGCCCGGATGGGTGAAGTTGTGGTGATCAGCGGCCAGCGCATCGCGGCGCAACTCGTTCCAGGAGGTGACCGACCAGATGTCGGCTGCCACACCCCACTCCTCGGCGAGCATCCGCTGAGCATCGATCGCTGCCGGCATCGCGACACCGGAGGCCAGGATCTGCGCGGTCGGATGCTCACCCTCGCCCTGCACCTCGGGGGCGTAGCTGAAGTGGTAGAGCCCCTTCAGGATCGCCTGCGGGTCAAGATCATCGGGCGGACCGGGCTGAGCAACCGGCTCGTTGTAGACGGTGAGGTAGTAGATCACGTCCTCGCCGCCCGGATGATCCTCGTCGGAGTAGCCGTACATCCGATGCAGGCCGTCCTTGACGATCTGGGCGATCTCGAAACCGAACGCCGGGTCGTAGTGCACGATTGCCGGGTTGGTCGAGGCCAGCAACGGCGAATGCCCGTCCGCGTGCTGGGTGCCCTCACCGGTCAGCGTGGTACGACCGGCCGTGGCGCCGATCAGGAAGCCGCGGGACATCTGGTCCGCAGCCGCCCAGATCGAGTCACCGGTCCGCTGGAAGCCGAACATCGAGTAGAAGATGTAGAACGGGATCATCGGTTCGCCATGGGTGGCATACGACGATCCGGCCGCGGTGAAGGAGCCGAGCGCGCCGGCCTCGGAGATGCCCTCGTGCAGCAGCTGACCCTTCGGACCTTCCTTCCAGGACAGCAGCAGCTTGCGGTCGACCGACTCGTAGCTCTGATCGTGCGGCGAGTAGATCTTGGCGGTCGGGAACATCGAGTCCATGCCGAAGGTGCGGAACTCGTCCGGTGCGATCGGCACGATCCGCTGGCCGATCTCCGGGTCCTTCATCAGGTCACGGAGCAACCGGACCAGTGCCTGGGTGGTGGCCACCTTGGCCGAGCCGGCCGACTTCATCAGCGGGGTGTAGACCTCGTCGCCGGGCAGCTTGACGATCTTGGGCTTCGGTTGGCGTTCGGGCAGGTAACCGCCCAGCGCCTCCCGCCGCTCGTGCATGTACTTCATCTCCGGCGAGTCCTCACCCGGATGGAAGTACGGCGGATCGTACGGATCGGTCAGTTGATCATCGTCGATCGGCAGGTAGAGCCGATCCCGGAACGCCTTCAGGTCGTCGACCGAGAGCTTCTTCATCTGGTGGGTCGCGTTGCGGGCCTCCAGAGCGTCGATGGTCCAGCCCTTGACCGTCTGGGCCAGGATCACCGTCGGCTGTCCGACGTGTTCGGTCGCGGCCTTGAAGGCCGCGTACACCTTGCGGTAGTCGTGGCCGCCGCGGCCGAGCCGACGAAGATCATCGTCGGTGTAGTTCTGCACCATCGACTGCAACTCGGGGGAGTCGAAGAAGTTCTGCCGGATGTAGGCGCCGTCCTCGACCGAGTAGGTCTGGAACTGGCCGTCCGGCGTGGTGTTCATCTTGTTCACCAGGGTGCCGTTGACGTCGGCATGCAGCAGCGGATCCCAGTCCCGGCTCCAGAGCACCTTGATCACGTTCCAGCCGGCGCCGAGGAAGACCGACTCCAGTTCCTGGACGATCTTGCCGTTGCCGAGCACCGGGCCGTCCAGCTGCTGCAGGTTGCAGTTGATCACCCAGGTCAGGTTGTCCAGCTCTTCGCGGGCGGCCCGGCTGATCGCCCCCAGCGACTCCGGTTCGCCCATCTCGCCGTCGCCGAGGAAGGCCCAGACCCGCTGCTGCGAGGTGTCCTTGATGCCGCGGTTGTGCAGGTAGCGGTTGAACCGCGCCTGGTAGATCGAGTTGATCCCGGTCAGGCCCATCGAGACCGTCGGGAACTCCCAGAAGTCCGGCATGATCCGCGGGTGCGGGTAGGACGTCACTGACCGTCCGGCGCCCCGGGAGGCGTCCTGCCGGAAGCCGTCCAGATGATCGGTGGTCAGCCGGCCTTCGAGGAAGGCCCGGGAGTAGATGCCGGGGGAGGCGTGGCCCTGGAAGTAGATCTGGTCGCCGCCGCCGGGATGGTTCTTGCCCCGGAAGAAGTGGTTGAAGCCGACCTCGTACAGGCTGGCCACGCTCTGATAGGTGGCGATGTGACCGCCGACCTCCAGGCCCTTGCGGTTGGCCTTGGACACCATGATCGCGGCGTTCCACCGGATGAAGGCCCGGATCCGCCGTTCGATCAGCTCGTCACCGGGGAACTCCGGCTCCAACTCGGTGGAGATGGTGTTGATGTAATCACTGCTGCGCAGGGCCGGCACGCCGACCTGACGCTCCCGAGCGTGCTCCAACAGCTTGAGCATGATGAAGCGGGCACGATGCTTGCCGTCGGAGTCCAGCAGCCCGTCCAAGGATTCCAGCCACTCGGCGGTCTCCTCCGGATCGGTGTCCGGGATCTGGCTGGGCAGGCCTTCAGCAGTGATGGCTGGAAGCTTTCCAGGACTGGCCATCGAGGCTCCTCACGTGTTGCAGCAGGGGTGGTGCTGCTTCTCTTCTTGTCGTGCTCGGGTTGTCGTCGGGGGTCCGGCCCGCCGTCGGTGCATATCCGCGATGCCTTCCGGCTGATGCGTCGGACGGCATTTTGTGAACATTGCGTCCACCCATCCTGTCACCTCGCTCCACACGGGCGCAGCGGGACCTGCTTTACGCTCGTCCAGATGCTGGCGCAGATCATCGATACCGGCGGTATCGAACGTCGTCCGGGCGGCTGAGGAGGGCAAACGCTGCGTTACGACACGGCAACGGCCGCGCTCAAACTTTCCCCTGAGGGTCAAGCTCTGGCAGTCTGGCGGATCAAGGACGTGTGATCGGCACGCGATCGCACGACCGGCCGGCCCATCACGGTACGGCCAGACGAGTCCTTGCCGGAGGGCGGGACGAGGGAACTGGAGGTGTTGTGAGCTCGACCGCACGGCCCGAGGGAACGTCGTCGGCTGTTTCCAGGCTCGGTTTCAAATCTGGGCAGATCGTGCAGGAACTGGGATGGGACGAGGACGTCGACGAATCTCTCCGTCAAGAGGTCGAGGACGCCATCGACGGCGAACTCGTCGAAGAGGCGATGGAGCCGGTCGACGTCGTCCTGCTCTGGTGGCGCGATGAGGACGGCGACATCATCGATGGACTGTTCGACGCCATCACCGACCTGAACGACACCGGATACGTCTGGCTGTTGACACCCAAGGTCGGCCGGGAAGGCTTCGTCGACGCCACCGACCTGAACGAGGGTGCCGTCACCGCCGGGTTGACCCTGACCTCCACCGTCCCGGTCTCGGCGGGCTGGACGGCCAGCAAGCTGGTGCCGCCGAAGGGCCCCCGGCGTTGACCCCAGGGCCCAGACGTTGACCTCGGAGCCGCTGTCGCTCGGTGCGGCTGCGCCGGACTTCAGCCTGCAGGACCAGCACGGCCAGACGATCAGTCGGGCCGACCTGCTCGGTGCGCCGGCGGTGCTGGTCTTCTATCCGTACGCGTTCAGCGGCATCTGCAGCTCCGAGCTCGGTCAGCTGCAGACGTCAATGCCCGACTTCACCGCCGCCGGGACGCGGGTGCTGGCGATCTCGGTGGACACGATCTTTGCGTTACGCACCTTCGCCGACCAGCTCGGGCTGGGGTTCTCGCTGTTGAGTGATTTCTGGCCCCACGGCGCCGTCGCTCGAGCCTTCGGCGTGTTCGACGAGGAACGCGGCTGTGCGGTCCGTGGCTCGTTCGTGCTGGACGCCGACGGCGTGGTCCGCTGGTCGGTGTGCAACGAGATCGGTGCCGCTCGCGACATCGGCGAGCACCTGCGCGCCGTCAGCAGCTGAACCGGAACCGGGCCCGGACGGGCGCTATCGGGTCGGCCGCTGACCGGTGTCGGCAGAGCGCTCCGCGGGGACGGCAGGGTGCTCCGCGGGGACGGCAGGGCGCTCCGCGAGGTCGGCCGTCGTCGATGAGTCCGGGATACCGGTCTCGTCCTTGAATTCCTTGATCGCCCGACCGGCGCTCTTGCCCAGTCCGGCAAGCCTGCTGCCGCCGAACAGCACCAGCACGACGGCGAGGATGATCAACAGTTCGGAGGGGCCAATGTCGAGCGCGAGAGGAGCCACACGCGCATCCTAGGTTTCCTTGCTGAGACCAACCGGAGAGGAATCAGAGCCCTTCGGCAGCATCGGCAACCGGTCGACGACTTTCATGATCAACAGCAACAGCACCGCCAGCACGACGATCACCGCGAGATTGCGAGCGGTCGCCGCCGCACCGATCACCGCGACGTCCAGGAACGGATACGGGTACCAGTCGGTGATCGCGCCGCGGATCAGGGTGTAGACGATCCAGGCGATCGGCCAGACCATCGACAGCAGCAGTGTCCGCCAGCCGATCCGCGGGCGTGGGCCGAAGATCAGCCAGCCGATCAGCGCGACCGGTGGCGTGATGTAGTGCAGCCCGGCATTGACCGCGGCGTGGATGCCGGTCGGGTCCATCAGCGGGCGGAGCACGGTCACGTAGACGATGCCGGTGATCACGATCCCGAGCAGTCCGGTCAGCCGGATCACCTGCCACCAGGCCCCGTTGCCACGGCCGCGGCCGAGGTCGGGGTCGATCAGCAGTCGGATCGCCGCGACCAGCACCAGGATGTTGGACTGAATGGTGAAGAAGCTGAACAGATTCACCAGCCGACTGGACAGCGGCAGGCCGGCAGTGCTGGCGCCGGAGTTGACGTCGACGCTGCCGATCAGAACCAGCCAGGTCTGAGCGATCAGGGACGCGCCGGTGATCAGGACGTTCACCGCGTGCCAGATCCGCGCCGCTGTCGATGCCATGGAGGTCCATTCTGCCCAATCGGACGGCGGGGCCGGTGGCGGGACGCCGAATCGGTGCCGCGACAATGACTCCGGGCCGGTGCGATTCAGCGCCGGTCGGATCGGACGGACGAGAGTGAGGACGAGCCATGTTGGCGTGTGTCATCGAGGGGGCGGGGCGGCTGCAGGTCGCCGAGCGGCCGACCCCGCAACCGGCTGCCGGCGAGGTGGCGGTGGACATCACGTACGGCGGTGTGTGCGGCTCGGATCTGCACTACTACCACGACGGCGCTGCCGGCGAATTCGCGATCCGGGAGCCGCTGACCGTCGGCCACGAGGTGGTCGGCAGGGTGGGTGCGCTCGGCACCGGCGTGACCGGTCTGCAGGTCGGCCAGTCGGTCGCGGTGCATCCGGCCAAGGTCTGCGGTGAATGCGTCGAATGCACCTCCGGCGAGCCCCAGCTCTGCGCCAAGAGTCAGTACCTCGGGTCGGCTGCGCATTTTCCGCACATCCAGGGTGGCTTCACCGAGCGGTTGGTGGTCGACGCCGAGCGTGCAGTGCCGCTGCCGCCGGGGATGACGCTGCGGCGGGCAGCACTGAGCGAGCCGTTCAGCGTCGCCTATCACGCCGTCAAACGAGCAGGCGACATCGCCGGTAGGACCGTGTTGGTCACCGGCGCCGGGCCGATCGGTTGCCTTGCGGTCGCCGCCGCCAAGCAGGCCGGGGCCGGCACCGTGTACGCGTCCGACCTGACCGATCAGGCGCTGGCCCAGGCCGGGCAGATGGGCGCCGACGTGCTGCTGCGCGCCGATCGGACCGAGGACGGCTCCTGGCCGGAACAGGTCGACGTCGCGATCGAGGCGTCGGGTTCCGGGCCGGGGCTGAACAGCTGCATCCGTACGGTCCGTCGGGCCGGGCTGATCGTCCAGGTCGGCATCCTGCCGCCCGGGATGACCTCGATCCTCGGCAACGCCCTGGTGAACAAGGAGATCCGGTTGCGCGGATCGTGGCGCTTCCACACCGAGTTCGCCGAGGCGATCGACCTGCTGGCGACCACGATCGATCCCGAGCCACTGATCTCCCACGAATTCGCGCTGGCCGACGCGCAGCAGGCGTTCGACACCGCCAGCGACCGTTCGGCGGCCTGCAAGGTGCTGTTGCGGATCGGTGCTGATCCGGAACGGGGGAACTGAGCGATGCCGCGCAAGACCAGGCTCCCCGGCGTATCCCCGGTCCCGGTGACTCGTCGCCGACCCCGCTGGTCGGAGGTTCGGCAGAACATCCAGTTCCGGTCGGCGAGTGTGAACCCGACGCAGCGTCGACTGGACAATGCCCTGACCATCGACGACCTGCGCAAGGCCGCGCGGCGGACGACGCCGTTGTCGGTCTTCGACTATGTCGACGGTGCGGCGGAGTCCGAGGTCACCGCGGACCGGAACGTGCAGGCCTTCCGCGACCTCACCTTCCACCCCGATGCGCTGCACCCGGTGGCCGACCCGGAGCTCGAGGTCGAGGTGTTCGGTCGCCGATGGGCGCTGCCGCTCGGCTTCGGCGCGACCGGCTACACCCGGATGATGCACCACCACGGCGAAGCCGCGGTGGCCCGGGTGGCGCAGGCCGTCGGCATCCCGTACGGGCTGTCGACCGTCGGCAACACCACTGTCGAGGACGTCCGGGCCGCCGCACCCGAGGTCGACCTGTGGTTCCAGCTGTATCCGACCTCTCAGGAGATCAACGCCGAACTGATCCGTCGCGCCCAAAACGCCGGCTGCTCGACGATCGTGTTGACCTGCGACACCGCGGTCTCCGGCAAACGGTTCCGGGACGATCGCAACGGACTGACCATCCCGCCGACCCTGCGGCCGGCGACGATCGTCGACATGGCGCGGCATCCGTCCTGGTGGGTCAACAAGCTGACCACCGAGCAGGTTTCGTTTGCCTCGTTGAAGTTCCTGGAGTCCAAGTACAAGTTCAACGAGATCGCCGACCGCGTCTTCGACTCCAATCTCAGCCTGGACAGCCTGGACTGGATCCGGGAGCAGTGGAAGGGACAGCTGCTGGTCAAGGGCATCCTGTCCGCCGAGGGCGCCGCGGAAGCGGTCGAGCACGGCGCCGACGGGGTGGTGCTGTCCAACCACGGCGGCCGGCAGTTGGACCGGACGCCGGCGCCGATCACGCTGGTGCCACAGGTCCGCAAGGCGCTGGGCGACCAGGTACCGATCCTGGTCGACAGCGGGATCCGCAACGGCCAGGACATCGCGGCGGCCCGGGCCCTGGGCGCCGATGCAGCGCTGGTCGGTCGGGCCTACCTGTACGGGATCATGGCCGGTGGCCAGGACGGTGTCGCCCGCGCCTACGAAATCCTGAGCACCGAATACCGCCGAGCGATGCAGTTGCTCGGGGTCCGCCGCTCGATCGACCTGGCAGCACGGCACGTGTCGCTGCCCGATACGTGAAGCGAGTGGGCTGGTGACGGGCGGCAACTGGCTGATCGACGTCCGTCGACCGGGTGCGGACCGACGGCTCGACGTCCGGATCGCCGACGGCGTGGTGGCCCAGATCGTTGATCATGACGAAGTCGATCATGACGGTGTGCGGTACGACGCCGGCGGGCGATGGCTGGTCCCCGGTCTGTACGACGGCCACGCCCACCTCACCCAGTATGCGATCCAGCAGAGCCGGATCGACCTGTCGACGGCGACATCTGCCGCGCACGCCGTCGACCTGGTGGCTGCTGCAGCGGCCACCGCACCGCAAGCCGGCGGATCGGATTCCGACGAACCGCTGATCGGCGCCCGGTTCCGTGACGGGCTGTGGCCCGAGCCGCTGCACAAGGACCTGCTCGATCGTCGGTTCGGACGCCGCCCGGTGATCATGATCAGCGCCGATCTGCACTGTGGTTGGGCGAACAGCGCCGGGATCGCACTGCTGGGACACCCGGGCCACCCGACCGGAGTGCTCAAGGAGGAGGTCTGGTTCGAGGCCCTGATGCGGCTGCCGCAGCCGAGCGAGCAACGCACCGATGCCCTGGTCGAGGAGGTCGTCGGCTCGGCCGTCCGGCGTGGTCTGGTGGGCCTGCGCGACTTCGAGTTCGCCGACAACCTCACCGTCTGGGAACGACGTCAGCATTTCGGGCGGACGCCGATCCGGGTCGACTGCGCGGTGCTGGCGCCGGAGCTGTCCGATGCAACCACCCGTGGATTGACGTCCGGTCAGCAGTTGCCGGGCAGCGACGGTCTGCTCACCCTCGGCCCGGTCAAGGTGTTCGTCGACGGCTCGCTGAACACCCGGACTGCGTTGTGCCACGACCGGTATCCCGGCACCGACGGCCACGGTGAGACCGTTCTCGATCATGAGGCCCTGTCCGAGATCATGCGGCAGGCCCAGCGGCGGAAGTTGATCATGGCGGTACACGCGATCGGTGACCTCGCCAATACGATCGCGCTGGACTGTTTCGAACGGACCGGCGCCGGCGGCAGCATCGAACACGCCCAGCTGGTCGCCGACGACGACCTCGGCCGCTACGCCGTCCTCGGTGTCACCGCCAGCATGCAACCCTGGCACGCGATCGACGACTGGCAGGTCGCGGACCGCTACTGGGCAGGACGTACCGGACGGGCCTTCCCGTTTGCGGCACTGGTCGACGCCGGCGCCATGATCGAATTCGGTTCCGACGCGCCGGTTGCGCCGCTCGATCCCTGGCGGGCGATCGCCGCAGCCGTCGATCGGGAGTCGATCATCGGCCACCCCTGGCACCCCGAACAACAGCTGTCGGTTGCCGATGCGTTGCGCTTCTCGACCCGCGGGCGCGGCATCGTACGCGCCGGGCAACCGGCGGACCTGGTGCTGCTCGACGCCGACCCGTACACACTGGCCGCGCCGGAGTTGATCACTGTCGGTGTGCACGCCACGGCCGTCGCCGGGCACTGGCTGCACGGGCCGTCGGCCCTGGTCGACTGCTTGCCGTGAACCGTCGGTGATCATCACCGGTCGAACGGGAAGGCGTTACAGCTGTCATACCGTTGCCTGACCCGCCGGGGTTAGCCTCGCTGGCGTGTCAGCAACAACCTCACGCCCTGTCCTGTTGGTCGGCTTCGACCCGACGACTGTTCCGAATGTCGACGCCGAGCAGGTGAACACCGCGCTGCGGATCGGCCGCGACAGGTTCGCCGGCTCCGGTCTGGAACCGACGGAATGCCTGGTGTCGTTGGACGAATCGGCCGTCGGTGAGATCACCGCAGCACTGGCCGAGCGCGCCTACGACTGCGTCGTCGTCGTCGGCGGCGGGATCCGTAAGCCCGAGCCGCTGCTGGAGCTCTTCGAGACCGTGGTGAATCTGATCAGACGGCACGCGCCGCAGGCCGTGATCGCCTTCAACTCCAATCCCACCGACAGCTGCGACGCAGCACAGCGGGCGATGGCCAACGCCGCCGACTGACCGGGCTGCGTCGGCGAGCAGCTCAGTCGAGGGGGAGGATCTGGCTCAGTGCCGCGCTGCCGGCCAGCAGGGATCGGGAGCGACGGGTGATCGACTCCTCTCTGTCGGCCAGGATCGCTTCGAGGCCGGCGGCGGAGCCGTGCAGCGTTCGGAGTTGTTCCAGCGTCGCGCGGGCAGCATCGATCGGGTAGCCGGCCGAGCGCAGCTGCTGGACGATGCGCGCGTCGCGGACCTGCTCGGGCGTAAACCGGCGCCGCCCCCGAGGGTCGCGCTCCGCAGTCAGCAGCCCGGCCGCCTCCCAATGCCGCAGTGCAGAGGTCCGCATCCCGAGCGCGTCGGCGAGCTCGGCGATCGTCAGATCATCGGCCGGCCGCACATCGCCGATCGGCTCGCTGCCGATCTGGGCCGCCGCATGTCGCGCCAGCGCAAGATCGCCGCGCTCGGTGTCGAGCCGGGCGTGGGCTGCATCGAGCATCGCCAGCACCGCGGCCGCGGGGCCGTTGTGTACTGCTCGGAGCAACCGCTTGGCCTGCACCGGGCCGATGCCGGCGGCCAGCCCCCGATAGGCGAGGGCACACTGCAGATGACGCTCGTGGTAGATCCGGTAGCCGTTGTCGGAACGTTCGGCCGGTGGCAGCACCCCGTCGCGTTCGAGGTTGCGGACCTGTTGCACCGAATAGTCGGCACGGCGGGCCAGATGAGCGGTCCGCATCCGGGCCGAGTTGAGGGTTGGCACGGTCCGCCCTTCCCGAGCTGCGGGGCAAAGCCTCCACATGCACTTCAATGGAACGCTGGAACCATGACGATAGCCGAGATCATCACCATGCTGCAGGAGTTGGACGGCACGCTCGTCTGGCGACCCGGGCCGGGCGACGGCAGCCCGGAGATCGCCTGGGGTGACGTGTTCTGCTACTACGCACCGGACCAGGTGGTGCCGGCGACCGGGCAGCCGTTCGCCACCATCGTGGTCAAGGACTATCCCGGCGATGACCGGTCCCGGCTCGATCGGCCGGACACCTTCCGGGTCAATGTCGCCGCCGGCCGGCAGGAGTTCATCGACCGGCTGGGACGACAGCCGAGGGACGCCGAACCGCCGGGCACCGATCCGAGCCGAAGCGACACCGTGATGGCCCATCCGGTCTACGGCGAACTCGGCTGGCTCGCCGTCGTCAATCCCGGCCGGCGCACCGAGGCCGACGTCAGGGCGCTGATCCGGAAGGCCCATTCCTCGGCGCGGAACCGCTGGCAGCGTCGGACGGTGCCGCGACACTGATGTCGTTGTCGGCGGCCCAGCCGGCGATGTCGCGGCGATCGATCGCGGCAGCCATCAGGTCACCGAACAGGTCGGGAGTGCAGGCAAAGGCAGGCACTCCGAGCTCGGACAGTGCCACCGCATGGCCGGCGTCGTAGGACGGCGCCCCGCTGTCGCTGAGCGCCAACAGCGTGATCATGGTCGCACCGGAGTCGATGATCTGTTTCGACCGATGCAGCATCTCCTCGGCGATGCCGCCCTCGTACAGGTCGCTGATCAAGATCAACACGGTCTCCTCGGGCCGGTCGATCAGCCCCTGGCAGTAGGCCAGTGCCCGGTTGATGTCGGTGCCGCCGCCGAGCTGCACACCGAACAGCACCTCCACCGGATCCTCCGACTCCTCGGTCAGGTCGACCACCTCGGTGTCGAAAACGATCATGC
Source organism: Microlunatus soli (assembly GCF_900105385.1). Classification (NCBI taxonomy): domain Bacteria; kingdom Bacillati; phylum Actinomycetota; class Actinomycetes; order Propionibacteriales; family Propionibacteriaceae; genus Microlunatus; species Microlunatus soli. The sequence goes on from NZ_LT629772.1 coordinate 5,455,964, forward strand.
TGGTGGCCACGGTCCGCAGCGAGGCCAGGACCGCGCCGAAGACCGAGGCGTACACGATCGACTCCGCCATCGAGCCGGACTGGTCGATGCAGAGGATGATCCGGCGTTGCACCTGTTGAGTACGGCGGGCATGGCCGATCAGCCGTTCCGGAACGACCGTGCGGTACTCGGGCAGATAGTGCTGCAGGTTGGCAGCGATCGTCTTGCCCCAATCGATGTCGGCGTGCCGGGGTCGGCGGGTCTTCGCCGCGCGGTTCAGGGCTCCGGAAACCGCCTGCACGGTGGCTGCGGCCAGCCGTCGTTCCAGGTCGTCGGTGACCTGCCGGACGACCCGGCGTGCCGTCGAGCGACTGTGTTCGGGGATCACCCGGTTGAGCCCGATCAGCGTGGAGACCAGGCCGATGTCGGGCTGCACCGCCTCCAGCATCTCCGGCTCGGTCAGCAACCGGTGCAGGCCGAGCCGCTGCATCGCATCGGTCTGCATCACCTGGACCACCGAGCTGGGGAAGTAACCTCGGATGTCACCGAGCCAGCGCGCGACCCGGGGTGCCGAGGCGCCGAGTCCGCCGCGCCGGTTGCCGTCGTAGAGCTCGGACAACGCGCGATCGCGGATCCGGTCGTCGTCGCTGAGCTCGAGGTCGTCGCCGGCGGCGCTGCCGGATTCGATGTCGGTGGTGGTCAGGCCGTCAGCGTCGCCGCCGCCCAGCACCAGCCTCCAGCGGGTCAACCGTTCCCGTTCCGTCGGATCGGCCGCGTGCTGATCGTCGGATGTCATGCCACCTCCAGGCCGAGCAGGTCGCCGACCCGCCGGACGACCGGCCAGGCACGTTCGACGTCGATCATGCTCTCCGCGGCGGGGGAGTCGGAGGTCCGGTCCCGTCGCGACAGGTGATGGCCGAGTTGGCGTCGTTCGGCGGGTTCGAAACGGGCAAAGGTCCGGCGGAGCAACGGCACCAGGTCGTCGAAGCTCGCCTCGTCGATGTCGGCCACCCAGTCGTCGATCATGGTCAGTAGTTGTTGATCATGGAGCAACAGCAGTGCATCGCCGTCCAGGAAGCCTTCCAGCCAGGCCGCGCCCGCGGCCGCCGGAACGGCGCGGGACAGTCGCCGGCTGAGCCGCAGGGCGCACTCCTCGGCGGACACCGCACCCGAATCGGTCAGGATCCGGTTCAGCCGTCCTCCGATCAGCCCGTGTACCCGGTCGTCGGCCGCCACCAGCTCCAGCGCCGGTTGCCATGCCTGATCACCGATCCCGCTCAACGCGACACCACGGTGCGCGGCGTCGATCGCCTCCCGCAAGGTTGCTGCGGCGTCGTCGTCAACCGACCCGCAGGCGGCGCGCAGGCCGATCGCCGCTCGGGTCACGACCGACTCCAGGACGCCGCCGACCAGGCTGGTGTCGGCCTGTCGGACGTCGCCGTAGCGGTGCACCCGGGCCAACGGTTCGATCGCTCCGAGCAGGGTCAGCGTGTCGTGCTGCTGGGCGGTCTGCTCGGCCAGCGCCGACGTGACCGCGGTCAGGGCCCGTGGCAGCTCGGCCAGCAACGCCTCCTCGATCAACGTCGCGAGGATGGCCAGGTCGGCGGATCGGGCGCGTTCGGCGACGCGATTCTCCGTTGCGTCCAGCACTGTCGTCCCGTACAGCCCCGCCTCGACCAGGCCGACGGCGAATTCGGGTGTCCACTCCAGACGCCAGGCCTCCTTGAACGTGCCGGTACTGCCGCCGGCGTCGATCTGTCGGCCCCAGTCGATGCCCAACAGTCGCAACCGGTGCAGCAGCAGCGATCGGTCGCGTTGGCTGTCCTTGCGGAGGTCGAGCATGATGTCGGTCGGCGTCGCCGACGGCTTCATCCGGAGCCGTCGCTGGAGCCGGGTCAGGTCCTGGGCCAGAGGGACCAGCGGTGCCGAGTCGGGCACCCGGCCGAGCTCTTCGCCGACGACCAGCGTCCGGTCGATCAGTTGGAGCGGGATCGCGGAGCCGCCACACAGCACCGCCTGGCTGGCGTGGGTCAGTTCCGCGAGACCGACCGACGGTCGGCCACGGATGGCGGCCAGCGCATCGGCCAGCCGGACGGCGTCGACGACGGTGGCCGGAGCCGCGTCGAGTCCTTGATCACGCAGCGTCCGGGCCACCCGGGTGAGCCAGCTCGGGACCACCTCCTCGGCACGTCCGGATTCCCAACAGCTGAAGAGATGGGCATACCAGCCGGGTGCGGTGATGCCGGCGCCGTATCCGCTGGAGGTCGCCAGTCGGCCGGCCGTCCAGGGTGCCCAGGTTGCCGTGACCTTGGTCCGCGGCAGCTTGGTCAGCAGCCGGTTGTCCGAGGTCGCTGTGGGGAAACTGTCCGGCACCAGGACGGGAGCATGATAGGCGCCGCAGACGACCACCACGGATTCGCGGCCGGCACGTAGCTCGGCGCGGATGATCTTGCGCATCGCGGCTTCCCGGCGCAACGTCTCCGGATCCGGGGACTGCTCGGCGTCCTGCTCCCGAATCACCGCCATCGCCTCGCCGATCAGCGAGAACCGTTGCAGGGTTGAGGATGCGCGGTGCTCGACCGCGTCCTCCCACCAGCGTTCCGGGTCGTCGTATCCCGCCGCGGCGGCCAACCGTCCGATCGGATCCGAGCCAGGGTGTTGCCGACGGTCGGTCATGGCCAGGAAGTTGGTCGCCGGCAGATCGGCGAACCGTACGTCGGCGCTGTTGCCGATCGCCCAGCGCAGCGCGACCCATTCGGGGCTGAAGGACGCAAACGGATAGAACGACGCCCGGTGCGGTTCGTCGGTGACGTAGATCAGCGCCGCGACCGGCGGCACCAGATCGGGATCGGCGGCCAGCGACAGCAGGCCGTCCAGCTCCGGTGGTCCTTCGATGATCACCAGGTCCGGTCGCAACTCGTCCAACGCCTGCAGCACCGAACGCGCCGACCCGGGACCGTGGTGCCTGATCCCCAGTACCTCGACCGTCGCCATCGATGATCAGCTCAGTTCGCGGCAGGCACGGTACAGGTCGGCCCAGTCGTCACGGTCCTTGACCACGGTGTCCAGATACTCCTGCCAGACGATCCTGTCCTGCACCGGATCCTTGATCACGGCGCCGATCAGGCCGGCGGCCACGTCGACCGCGCGGATCCTCCCGTCGCCGAAATGGGCTGCCAGGGCGACACCGTTGGTCATCACCGAGATCGCCTCGGCGGTGGACAGGGTGGCGGTCGGCGACTTGACGGTGGTCCGTCGATCCAGGGTGTGGCCGTCCCGCAGCTCGCGGAAGATCGTCACCACCCGCTCGATCTGCGCGGCGTCGTCCAGTTCGGCCGGGAGCTGCAGCGAGTGTCCGATCGAGACCACGCGCTGGCGGACGATCTGCACCTCCGACTCCAGCGTGTCGGGCAACGGCAGCACCACGGTGTTGAATCGCCGCTTCAGCGCCGAGGAGAGATCGTTGACGCCCTTGTCCCGGCTGTTGGCGGTGGCGATCACGTTGAAGCCCTGCAGAGCCTGGACCTCATCGTCCAGTTCCGGGATCGGCAGCGTCTTCTCCGACAGGATGGAGATCAGCGCATCCTGCACGTCGGCCGGGATCCGGGTCAGCTCCTCGACCCGGGCCAGAGCTCCGGTCTGCATCGCTCGCATCACCGGGCTGGGCACCATGGCGTCCCGGCTCGGCCCCTCGGCAAGCAGTCGGGCGTAGTTCCAGCCGTAGCGCAGGGACTCCTCCGGAGTGCCGGCGGTGCCCTGGACCAGCAGGGTGGAGTCGCCGCTGATCGCGGCGGCGAGATGTTCACTGACCCAGGTCTTGGCCGTACCCGGGACGCCGAGCAGCAGCAGGGCGCGGTCGGTGGCCAGCGAGGCGACCGCGATCTCGATCAGCCGCCGGTCGCCGACGTACTTGGCGCTGATCACGGTGCCGTCGGGGAGTTCGGCGCCGAGCAGATAGCTGGTCACCGCCCAGGGCGAAAGCTGCCAGCGCGGTGGCCGCGGTCGGTCGTCGGTGGCTGCGAGCGCGCTCAGTTCGGCGGCGTAGGCGTCCTCGGCGTGTGCTCGCAGCAGTTCGGGTCCGGTGCCGGCCTCGGTCATCTCAACGCCTCCGTGATCTCGGTGGTCAGGGTCAGGTACTGGGTCAGTCGGCCGGCTGCCTCGCGGGCCGCGAAGTCGCCGGCCCCGGTGGCCAGTTCGGTCAGCCGGCCCAGGGCGGCGGGGTGCAGGCCGTGAGCCATCGGATCGAGCAGCTCCGACAGCCGACCCTTCAACCGGGTCACGGTGTCGATCGCCGCTCGGCTGAAGTCCGGGCCCCATGGTGCCGGCGCGGATTCGATCATGGTCCGGACCTTCGCCCCTGTCGTCAGCCGGGCAACCGCAGCGGCCGCCAACGGGTCCCACTCCTTCAGCGGCAACAGTCGATACAGCTCGGGAATGTCGGCCTGTGGCGCGATCGCCCGCGCCCATCGACGATCGTTCCGGGCCAGCACGGCGGCAACGATGCCGTGCCGGGCGTCGTCGTCGGTGATCATCGCCCAGCTGTGGGCCGGGTCGCGGCCTGTCACGGTGGTCCACACGGTGAGCGGGGCGCCGGCCGCGAGTCGTTCCAGCCAGTAGCCGCGTTCGGAACGCCGGGTCGGGGGTCGGCCGAGCCCGTCCCGGACGCCGACATCGGTCGGAGTGGTCGGCAGATCGATGATCAACCTCTGATCGGACGCCCCGGGCTCGGCCAGCAGCGGGGTCAACCGCTCGGCCATCCGCTGTGCCCGTGCCGATCCGGGAAGTCCGTCCAACAGTCGTGCGGCGGTCGCTCGGACCAGCATCGACCGGTCGTCAAGTCCCTGCTCCAGAAGGGATTCGTCGTCCGGTCCGAGATTGATCCTCAGGCAGTTCAGCAGCGTCGCCCGATCCTGGGCGCCGTCGGTCGGCAGGGTGCAGGCGATCAGGTCCCGGACGGCGGCCGGGTCCCGCTCTCGCAGTCGACGGACGGCCTGGACCCGCTCCGCTGTGCTCTGCCGGGCCCACTGCTGCGGGTCGATCGGGGCGTCCGGATCCTGCAACAACCAGCCCCACTCGGGTTGCAGTCCGCCGAGCCAGCGGCCGCGAGCGTCGGCGGTGATCTTGACCAGTGGCTGCAGTGCGGTGTCCCGCCGGGCGAGCTCGATCACGGTCGGCAGCCAGCGATGCGGGATCCGATGATCGGATGCCGCCGCGGCGGTCAACCAGTGCTGCAGCAGTCGCCGTTGCAGTCGTGGGCCGGCAGGGGACTGGCTGATGATCAACTCCAGCAGCTGACGGGCCCGTGGGTTCGGTTCGGTCCGCCGGTCGGGGTCGGCCGGCGTCGTACGGTCGCCGGGCCCGTCGACCGTGCCGGCCTCGGGATGTCGGCCGGCCCGGGTCAGTGCGGCACCGAGCGCGGCGGCGTCCAGCAGGGCGATCTCCGGTGTCGCGGCGGGGCGGGACGGCATTCCGGGCGGGACCGGCGGCAATGGTCTGCGTCCGGTGCCGAACAGTGCGGCGGTGCTGACCTCGGCCCACCAGGAGCGGACGGCTTCGTCGGTCGGTCGGGTCATAGCGGGACCGGGCCCTCCTCGGTCTCGACGCAGAGCGGCCGGAACCGTTCGCGTTCGAGTTCGCCGAAGATCGTCACCGGCAGTCCGCCGGTCAGCGCCAGCAATGTCGGGGAGCCGTCGGTCAGGTCGATCCGCGCACCGTCGGCGTCGGTCAGTCGACCGGCGGTCTGCTCGTCGCGCCGTCGGCCGGTCTGCCGGAGCCCGACGGCCCCGTGCAGCAGGACGGGTGCTCGATCGGCCCACGGGTTGTGCTGCCAGATGGCGTTCAGCGCGGCCAGACCGCCGTCGATCGTGAGCCCCGGCCCGGCCCCGATCGGTCGCAGCGGCGCGGTCCGGTTCAGTGCTTCGGGCTCCTCGGCGAACAATGCCCGGCGCGGCGAGTGTCCGGGATAGCGGGCGAGTTCGGCGGACAGCACCGAGCCGGCCAGCCGGGCGATCGGGAGTGGCCGGCCCTGGGCTCCGAAGTCGAGGATCTGGACGATCTCACCGGACCGTTCACCGCGCAGCCAGGTGCGCTGCTGGGAGATGGCACCCTCGTCCTCGCTCCGATAGGCACCGAGCACCACCCAGTCGTCGGTGATCGCATCGCCGGCGCGGACGTCGTCGGTGCTGACATGCCAGCCCAGCACCACGCGCAGGTCGGCCCGGGTCGGCTCATCGAGCTCGTCGAAACGACGCCAGGCACGCACGGCCAGCCACCATCGACCGATCTCGAGGAACAGCCGGCTCGCTGCCTCGCCGCGTTCGGACTCCACACTCATCCGACGGACCCGTTCGGCCAGTCCCGGCAGTTGGGCGTCGACCAGCCGGGCCGCCGTCCGGTCCCACCAGTCGAGGGGTTGCCGGCCCGCCTCGGCCAACCCGCCGCGTACGAGATCGGTCAGCCAGCGGGCGAAATCCTCGATCCCGGCGCTCATCAGGGCCCGCCGATCGGCGATCCGCCTGGCCCGCGCGGCCGCGTCGACCGGCTTCTTGGCCCGGGCCTCCCGGTCGGCGTCGTCGGCGGCCCGCTGCGCCTTGGCACGAGCCCACTCGGGCACTCCATCACCGGCGCTCGGGGCGGCGGTGTCGTCGTCATCCTCCGATGCCGAGAATCGCAGCATCAACGCCAGAGCGTGCTTGCAGGGAAACTTCCGACTCGGACAGGAGCACCGATAGGTCGGGCCGGTGCTGTCGATGCTGACTTGGTAGGGCGTCGCGCCCGATCCTTGACACTTGCCCCAGACCAGGGTTGCCGTGCTGCCGACATCGGACCACGGCCCCGGCCCGGCCAGCCTGCGGGCAGCCGTCAAGGACGCGGCATCCGGGGCGGCCTTCTGCACCGCCCGCAGCGTCCAGCTCGGCATGGTGTGCCCATCATCGCCCACCCCGGTGACAGGGTTCAGTCCCGGCAGGCGGCGAACACGTGATCGGCGACTGCGGCCAGGTGAGCCATGTCGGTCGCGGTGTAGCTGCGGAGATTGGTCAGGTAGGCAAACGCGAGATCGCGATCGGTGTCGGCCCAGGCCACACAGCAGTTGCTGCCGTTGTGGCCGAAGGTGTTGCGGCTGCTGCGATAGCCGAACGGCGGCACCCGGCCGGGGCCGCGCAGGCCACCGAGTTGGAAGCCCAGCGACCAGGGCACCGGTGCGCGGCAGAAGCCGTCGATCTCGCCGTTGCTGCTGGGGGTTCGGGCACGGCGGATCGCCTCGGGGCTGATCAGCTGCCGGTCCCCGACCAGGCCACCATCCAGCAGCATCTGATAGAACCGGGCGACGTCGTAGCCGGTCGCCGAGATGCCGGCGCTGGGCATCACCGCCTGCCGGGTGGCCGGTCGGTTGATGCCACCGGCGGCGATCCGTCCGCCGAGATGCCGGAATTCGACCGGCACCTGCCGGGGCGCCAGGTCGGGGCCGATCCCGAGATGGGTGTCGGCCACCTGCAACGGTTCGATCAGCTGATCGAACAACACGTCGGCGAACGGCCGCCCGGTGATCCGCTGCACGACCTCACCGAGGATGAAGCCGAAGATCAGGAACTGGTAGGCCGGTTCGGTGCCCGGTTGCCGTCGGGGCCGGAATCCCTCGATGATCCGCACCGCACGCTGCCAATCGGTGCAGGCCAGCACGTCCCGGAGCGCGCCGCCGGCGGTGGCGAACCCGGTGCGGTGTTGCAGCACGTGCCGGATCGTGATGCCGTCCTTGCCGTGCTGGCCGAACTCGGGCCAGTAGGTCGCCACCGGATCGTCCAGATCGAACAGACCGCGCTCGGCCAACTGGTGGATCAGGACCGTGGTGTAGGGCTTGCTGGCCGAAAAGATCCAGAACAGCCCGTCCGGTTCACAGTTGATCGCCTGGTTGCTGACCACCCGGCCGTGCCGGATCACGCAGAGCTGGACGGCCGCGCCGCGCCGGCTCGCCAAGGACGTCGCCCGTTGCAACGCTGCGGCATCCATTCCGACCTCGGCCGGCTCGGCCTCGGGGAGCGCGATCGGCTGCCGCCGATGCTGCTGCCGGGGCGCGACGGCGGCGTCGTTCGATCCGGTGCGTAGCGCGAGGTGCCGCGGATCGAGCAGCGTCGGAAGTCTGAGCAGGTTCATTGCGGGTGCGGTTCCGGGATTCGGCGGACAATAAACGCCCATCATGACATTGCCGGACAAGTCACGCAGGTGAACGCGCGGAGAACGCCCGCGAATCCGAAGGTGTCAGGGGTGCCGTGCTGGTGCGGCAGTGCTGGCGCGAAGGACCAGGGTGGTGGCCAGTTCTTCGCGGGGCAAGCGCCGGTCGGCGTCGCGTTGCCGCAGCAGTAGTCGGAGGGCTGCCGCGCCCATCTCGGCGATCGGCTGCCGTACGGTGCTCAGCCCGGCCCACTTCGCCTCCGGGACGTCGTCGAAGCCGACCACACTGAGGTCGTCCGGGATCGCGATGCCGCGGTCCGCGGCGACCTGCAGAACGCCCAGGGCGAGGGTGTCGGCACCGGCGAAGACGGCGGTCGGCCGGTCCGCCGAATCGAGTAGCCGGGCCGCCGCCTGGACGGCGTTCAGCCGGCCGTCGACGTAGAGCGTCGAGATCTCGGACTCCTCGCCGGCCAGCTCACCGACGGCGGAGCAGAAGCCGTCGACCCGGGCCCGGCTGTAGAGCAGATCCTTGCTCCAGGCGAGGACGCCGAATCGGCGATGTCCCAAGCCCAGCAGGTGTTCAGCGACGTCGCGACCGGCCGGCCAGTTGGTCGCGCCGACCGACGCGATGCCTTCCGGTGGCCGATCGACCGGATCCAGCAACACCACCGGAATGCCGGCGGCGGTCAGCATCGCCAGCTGCTGGGTCGAGGCGTCGACCAGCGCGAGTACGGCGCCGGCCGACGAACGCGCCAGCAGCCGCGTCACCCAGTCCTCCCGATTGCCGTCGCTCTGGCCGCCGGCAACGGTGACGACCAGTTCCAGGCCGGCTGCAGCGGCGGCGCTCTCCACCCCGATCAGCACCTGGTTGGCCCAGCCGCCGGCGACCCCGCTGATCACCAGGTCGATCAGTCGTCGGTCACCGGCCGGGCGGGCCGACGCCGGCCGCGCAGCTGTCGAGCCGCGTCGCCGATATCCGGTTTCGGCGACCAGATCCATGATCCGGCGCCGGGTGCCTTCGGACACATCGGAGCGACCGTTCAGCACCTTCGACACCGTCGGAATCGTCGTGCCTGCCCGGGCAGCGATGTCGGCCAATGTCGGTTGCCGGGGACTGCTGATCACGGAATTCATCCTCACGGCAGGGGCAGATTTGCGCAACATGCCCGGAGGAGGGTCGAGGGGCGAGATCTCGGCCTCGCGTCGATTGACAGTGGATCAGGCGAGTGGAACGCTGCTTGCTACGCACCCACGCAGTGCGGGGTTTGCGCAACTTCACCAGCCTACGGCGGCCGCGGGCATCCGCTGCCGCAATCCGAGGAGAGACGTCGAGCGCCGATGACGACCGAACAGAGCCAGACCAAGGCTGACCCCAGCAGCGATCGCACAGCCCGGGACATGACCGGCAAGCAGGCGTTGATCGTCCGAGGCGGCTGGGACGGCCACGAGCCGGTCCAGACCACCGACTTCTTCGTCCCGTTCCTGACGGAGCAGGGCTACCAGGTCCGGGTCGAGGAGAGCACCAAGATCTACGCCGATGCCGAGGTCATGGCCGGTGTCGACCTGGTCGTCCAGGTGGTCACGATGTCGACCATCGAGAAGGACGAGCTGGCCGGCCTGCAGAAGGCGGTCGCCGCCGGCACCGGGTTGGCCGGCTGGCACGGCGGCATCGCCGACTCCTACCGCAACGAGGCCGATTACCTGCAGCTGATCGGTGGCCAGTTCGCCCATCACCAGGTCCGGGATCGCCCGGAAAATCTGACCGGTGGGGCGAGCAACAACTTCGTCCGCTACACCGTCGACATCGTCGATGATCAGGCCGACCATCCCATCGTCGCCGGGATCTCCGACTTCGAGCTGGAGACCGAGCAGTACTGGGTGCTCAGTGACGACTACAACGACGTTCTGGCCACCACCACGATCCCGGCCCGTGATTTCGACAACTGGCATCGTCCGATCACCTGCCCGGCGATCTGGACCCGGCAATGGGGCGAAGGCACGGTCTTCGTCTGCACCCCCGGTCATCAGCTCACCGTCGTCCAGGACCCGTCGGTCAAGACGATCATCGAGCGCGGCCTGCTGTGGGTGACCCGATGAGCGCCGGCAGCGAAGCGACCAAGATCAGGATCGGGATGGTCGGTGCCGGCAACATCTCCGGTCAGTACCTCGCCGTGATCGAGCGACTGCCGATCCTGGAGTTGGTCGCGGTCGCCGACCTTGATCAACAGCGAGCGGCTGCGGTGGCGGAGAAGTACGGTGCCAGGGCGCTGACGGTCGCCGAACTGGTCGCCAGTGACGACGTCGACGTCGTGCTCAACCTGACCCTGCCTGCGGCTCATGCCGAGGTTGCGTTGCAGGCCATCGCGGCCGGTAAGACGGTCTACGGGGAGAAGCCCCTGGCGGCGACGCTGGAGGACGGGAACAAGATCATCGAGGCGGCCCGTGCGGCCGGTGTCCGGGTCGGCTCGGCACCGGACACCGTGCTCGGAACCGGCATCCAGACTGCCCGCAAGGCGGTCGACGACGGTGTGATCGGCAGCCCGATCGCGGCGACCGCGACGATGGTGACACCGGGTCACGAGCGCTGGCATCCCAATCCGGACTTCTACTACCAGCCTGGCGGCGGCCCGGTGCTGGACATGGGGCCGTACTACGTCTCGGCGTTGATCACCATCCTCGGGCCGGTCCGTCGGGTGATCGCCGAGGCCAGCCACACCCGTACGACGCGGACCATCGGATCCGGTGACCGGGCGGGCGAGAGCTTCGATGTCGCGGTCGACACCCACGTCACCGGCGTCCTGGTGCACGAGTCCGGAGTGCTCTCCACCGTGGTGATGAGCTTCGACGCCGCGGCCAGCAAGGCATCCAACATCGAGGTGCACGGCACCGACGGCTCGTTGATCGTGCCCGACCCGAACCGCTTCGACGGCGACGTCTCGGTGCATCCGGTCGGCGGTGAGTGGAGTGTCCTGCCGGTCAGCGCCGGCTATCGTGACGCCGGTCGCGGCTACGGCATCGCCGATCTCGCGGTGACACCTGCCGACCAGCAGATCCGGGCTTCCGGTGATCTTGCTCTGCACGCGTTGGACGTGATGTTGTCCTTCCTCCGTTCGGCTTCCGACGGGGTAGCGGTCGAGGTCGAGACCAGCTGTGAACGGCCGGCACCGGTCCCGCTCGGCGACGCGCCGGGCGGGGTCACGCGCTAGCACTGGCGCGGCGGTCACCGACGGTAGCCCTTCGACTGCAGTCGATAGAGCTCGGCGTAGTGACCGCCGCTGCGCAGCAATTGGCGGTGGGTTCCGACCTCGATCAGCCGGCCGTGGTCCAGGACGATGATCAGGTCGGCCGCCGCGACGGTCGAGAAGCGGTGGGTGATCAGCAACGTGATCATCCCGGTCCGGCTGCCCGAGCGGGCTGCCTCGGCGTACCGCTCGAAGAGGTCGTTCTCGGTGGCCGCGTCGAGCGCCGCCGTCGGCTCGTCGAGGACCAGCAGCAACGGGTCGTCCCGCATCATGCCGCGGGCAAGGGCGATCCGTTGCCATTGACCGCCGGACAGATCCACGCCGTCCGGCCACTGGGCACCGAGCTGGGTGTCTAGGCCGGCCGGGAGTTGATCAATGACGGTCTCGGCCGTTCCGCGTCGGGCGGCCGACCGTAGCCGACGACGGTCGTCGAGATACCGAGGGTCGCCCAGACCGATGGCCTCGGAGGCCAGGAACTGTGGCTGCAGATAGTCCTGGAAGGCGGCACTGATCCGACACCGCCAGGCCGACGTGTCGAGTTGAGCAAGATCAACATCGTCGATCAGGATCAGACCGTCGGTCGGCCGATACATCCCGGTGAGCAACTTCACCAGGGTGGTCTTGCCGGCGCCGTTCTCCCCGACGACGGCGACCACGGTGCCGGCCGGCAGCCGAAGGGACACCTCGTCCACGGCCGGTCGGCGATCGGCTGAGTACCGGTAGCTCACGCGGTCCAGCGTGATGCCGCTTCTGAACGTCCGGGGTGGGTGCTGCTGGCCGGAGTCGGCCGACGAGACCTGCTGCCGGTAGTCCAGCAGCCAGAGCAGCCGCATCGTCGTACGGATCATGTCGATCAGATTGCCGGTTGCCTCGAGCAGATCCTGGTTGCCGGACTGGATGCGATTGACGAGCAGCAGGGCGAGCACGAAGGAGCCGACCGCCAGCAGTCCGTTCAGCACGTCGGCCACCAGCCACGCCAGGACGACGCCGGCGATCATGAAATACAGCACGTGGCATGCCGACTCGACGGCGGCCGTCCGCCGAGCCAGTTCGGTGAACGGCCGCCGCCATCGCAGCGCCGCCTGATGCAGATGTCGGCGGAGGACGGTGCCGCGATCGAACACCATGATCTCGGCACCGGCGGACGGGTCGCTGGCAAGTCCGAGCAGGTGTGCGGTCAACCGGCCCGGCTGTGCCGACGAGTTCTCCGCAGCGGCCTGCCAACGAACGAACCACCGGGTGCTGATCAACAACGGGATACCGGCGACAGCGATCAGCAGGACACGGCGGTCGGCGGCGGCCGCCAGGATCAGCGTGCCCCCGACCCGAACGACGTCGTTGAGCGTGTTCAGTAGAGTATTGAGCGCGACGCCGAGGGTCCCGCTCCGCTCCCGGAGGAGCTGGGACTGGTCCAAGTACTGCGGGGACTCCAGATGATCAAGCGTCGGGATCCGGGCCGTGATCTCGGCGACCCGCGCCTGAAAGGTGTGGCTGACCTTTTCGAGTTGTCGGATCCTGGCGTTGACACCGATCATGCACAGGGCCTTGTCGGCGGCGATCGAGGCCACGAACAGGGCGGCTCCGAGCACGATCCGCTGCAGATCCCGGTGACCAGCGCCGGTGATCATCCACGCCAGGAACATCGGTCGAAGCACCGCCATCGCCACGCCGGCCGACTCAGCGAGGCACAACACCGATCGCAACGGATCGACCCGGACCGAGGTCGAGATGATCAACCAGACCGCACGGAACGCCTTGATCACGATGCGTCCCGTTGTTGACCGAATCGGGACGCCTGGAGCCTGAACAGCTCCGCGTACCGACCGCCGGCACCGATCAGTTCGTGATGACTGCCGTCCTCGACGATCCGTGAGCCGTCACCGGTGTCGGCGAGCACCACGATGCGGTCGACATGACGCACGCTGGACAGCCGGTGACTGACCAGAACGGTGGTGGCCCCACGGGCGACCGTGAGGAACCGATCGAACAATGCCGCCTCGGCTCGGACATCGAGCGCGGCCGTCGGCTCGTCCAGGATCAACACGCCGGCACCCGTGCTCAGCGCAGCCAGGGCTCGTGCCAGTGCGACCCGCTGCCACTGCCCACCGGACAGATCGGTGCCTCCGGTGTATTCGGCCGACAGGACGGTGTCGAAGCCGTGCTGGAGGCGTTGCAGGATCTCGTCCCCTTCGGCATCGTGCATCGCCCGAGCGACCAGGGCGTCGGCACCGGATGGCGACACCTCCGGAGCGATGTTGTCGCGCAGCGACAGCTGATAACGAACGAAATCCTGGAAGATCACCGCCAGTCGGCTGCGAACGGTCCGGTCCACGCCCGGATCGCTTTCGTCGATCCGTACGGCGCCGGTGTCGGGCTGATAGAGGCCGCAGAGCAACTTGATCAAGGTGGACTTGCCGGCACCGTTCAGGCCGACCACTGCCACCGATTGTCCGGCGGGGATCTCCAGATTCACTCCGTTCAGCGTCGGACGCGGCGCCGTCGGGTAGCTGAAGCAGACGTCGGTCAGCCGGATCGCTGCCGGAATCGGTGTCGGATCCTCGGCAGGTAGGAAAAATCGAGGCTCGGCAGGTGAGCCCTGCACCGGGGGGAGCAGCTCGGGGAGTCCGAGGTCGGTCCGCGTCCGCCCTAGGACCGACAGGGTCGACAGGGTGCGCGTCAACGCGACCTGCGGGTCGGTGTGCGGGCCGAACGCGGCCATCGCCGAGATCGCCTGGACCAGTGTCACCAGGGCGCCGGCGTCGACGCGGCTCCGGTCCACGTCCACGATCAACAGCAACACAACGACGGCGGTGGCGACGAGTGGCGCCAGTAGCACGATGAGCGTGCGGCGTACCGATGACCTGCGATGTGCCCAGACCAAGCTCTGGGCGCGATGCCACACGGTGACGTAGCGGCTCACCAGCAGATCGGTCAGCCCGAAGAGGCGGACCTCTTTGGCGCCGTTCGGATGGATCAACAGGTCCCGCAAATACCCCGCGCGTCTCCGGTCGGTGCCGGTCAGGTCGAGCAGTCCGTCGAAGATCGTGCTGCTCCACCGTCCGAACGCGCGTGAATACGCCGTCCATCCGACCGCCAACAGGACCGGTGGCCACCATGACCAGGTGGTCAGCACCGCGAATGCGCCGATCGCACTCAGCCGGATCGTCAGCAACGACCAGGTCGCCTGGACACCGGATTGGAAGAGCCAGTCCCGCGATGCCTCGCCCGCGGTCTTCAGCCGCCCTACCGTCTCCGGATCCTCGAGGACGGTGAGTGAGTCGGGCGAGAGACCGGCGTCGAAGACGGTTTCGGTGATCAGCACGAGGTACCGATCCGCGATCACCTGGCCGACCGCACTGAGAGCGGACCCGGCCAGCGGAATGATCAAGAACGTCAGCGCGGTGGCAATCGCCCAACCGAACGCGGTCGGCTGATCGCGATTCAGCGACGCGACCAGCCGGCCGGTGCAGACGATCGACGCGGTCGCCGCTGCCGCAGACACGATCGACAGCGCCAGACAGGCGACAGACAGCCCGGGCGCACAAGCACGGAGCACCTTCACATGCAGGATGTAGCGCTCGACGATGGGGGAGAGAGCGAATTGAGGCATGCCAACACGACCCTTCAAGGGGCGGATGGCCGCCACGGACGGCGATCACATCACGGTGATGCGATCAGATCCACGTTATGGGTCAATCTAGCCAGGCTGTCACCGATCGGCAAGGTGGATATCGGATGCGGTCCAGCACCATCGGGAGGAAATTCGTTCGGCATCGGGTGCG
Organism: Microlunatus soli; assembly: GCF_900105385.1. Lineage (NCBI taxonomy): Bacteria > Bacillati > Actinomycetota > Actinomycetes > Propionibacteriales > Propionibacteriaceae > Microlunatus > Microlunatus soli. Next base: position 5,471,136 of record NZ_LT629772.1, read on the forward strand.
GCCTGCGACACGATGATCACGTGTTCTCTTCAACCGGTGATCGCATGTCCGGTGACGCCGCCCGACGGACGGCGGACATCACCGTCCGTCCGGAGACCGATGCTGACGTCGGCGCCATCGCCGCGGTCACCCGACTGGCTTTCGACGGCAGACAGGTCGAGGTCGACATGGTGGCGGCGATCAGATCCTCGGACGGATTCGTGCCCGAGCTGTCCCTGGTCGCCGACCTGGACGGTGCAGTCATCGGGCATTGCCTGCTGGGCCGCAAGATCCTCGGCGGACGGCCGATGCCTCCCGTGCTGCAGCTGGGGCCGCTGAGCGTTCACCCGGAATGGCAGCGCCATGGCATCGGTAGCCGGCTGGTGATCGCCGCACAGCAGGAGGCGAGCCGTCGTGGTCGTGAGGCCATGATCGTTCTGCTCGGCGTGCCCGCCTACTATCCACGGTTCGGCTTCCGACGGTCCGCCGAATTCGGGATCGGCCCCGACTCCGAAGCTGCGATGATCTATCCGCTGATCGACGACCTCTCCGATTACACCGGAACCGAGATCCCGCACTGATCACCGCGATCACGAGGAGCCGTGCAGTGGACATTCCCGCCCGCCTGCGCGCCGAGGCGGGCGCAACCCTACGCGGACGCGAATGGCTCGCCGGGCTGCCGCAACTCTGCGCTCACCTGAGTGCCCAGTGGGGGATCCGGCTGGCCCGTCCGTATCCGGGGAGCCACATCTCCTTGGTGGCGCCGGTTCATGGCTTCTCAAGCCCGGCCGTGCTCAAGATCGCGCTGCCATCGCCGATCGAGTCCGGCACCATCGCCGGCGACTTCCGCCATCAGGAAGCAGCGGCGCTGCGGATCTGGGCCGGTGACGGCGCGCCCGAGCTGCTTGCGCAGGACGCGGGATCCGGGGCGATGCTTGTCGAGCAGTGTCGGCCCGGTGCGACGTTGGAGACGATCGGTTCGTCGGCGGCGGACGCGGCAGCGGCGGAGGTCATCCAGGCACTGCACCACGGCGTTCATGATCATGACGTCGAGTTCGTCCGACTGACCGATCGTGCCCGGGCGGTGGCCGCACAATTGCCCGATCGTTTCGCCGCCGTCGGAAGGCCGTTCGACGAACGGTTGCTGGGCGAGGCGGTCGATGGACTGGTTCAGTTGGCCGGATCGACCGACACCGAGGTCCTGCTGCACGGCGACACGCATCATCACAACATTCTGTCGGCGACGCGTCGCCCCTGGTTGGCCATCGATCCGCTGCCGATGCTCGGCGAGCCCGGCTACGACGCCGTGCAATATCTGCTGTTCCGGAAGGGAGACCTGCACGATCCCGAGAGCGAGTGGAGGTCGGTCATCGAGAGCTTCTGCGGGCGCCTCGACGTCGACCCCGATCGAGTGATGGCGTGGATCTTCGTACGGCTCGTGTCCGATGCGATCGCGGCCTGCGAGCGCGGGCGCCCGATCGTCGACCTCGAAGCCCGCAACGGCGATCTGTGGACCGCGCGTCTGGTGCAGCGACTGCGACGCTGAGTGGACAGGAGTCAATTCGCGGCCACAGCTGGTCGGGTTGGGCGGCCCTGCCCTGCAGGTCGGCACCTCTGCGGCGCCGCAGCGGTCGGGCAACCGCGAAGCTGACTCCGGTCCCGCGTGATCACCGGGAACAGCACGCGCTGGAAGACGCGCGAAGTTGATCAGCTTGGTCGTTGTCTCGTGTTGCTGAGTCGGCCGTCCCTCTTTGCTGGGGAGATCGACCCGGATGCGTAGCCGACCGCCCCGGATGCTCACTCGATCCGGCCAGTTGCTCAGCGGACCACCCCTCGCTCAGTCAGCTGCGCCGGATGCCCGGCGGGCCTCCACAGAGCGCCTGGTCGGCCGCCCCGCCGTGAGCGCTGCAGGTCGGGACGTCTGCTGGGCCCACCCTCGGTCTGGTCAGTCGGCTGTTTTGTGGTGTTGGGGTCTGGTTGCGGCATGCCAGAGTTGTTGGGGCCAGGGTCCGGTGCCGAGGTCGTGGGTGCCGGCGGGGTTGGTGATGATCACCCGGCCGGTCTCGGTGTGCCAGATGAAGGTTCCGGGCTCGACTTGGCGCACGCGGACGGTGCCGAATGTTTTGACCCGATGTTCGCCGGTGGCCATCGGTCCCAGGTTGTGGGGGCCGGTCTGGCCCGGTGGTCCGATCGGTGGTGGCAGGTAGGCGATGGTGTGGTCCATCTCCATCAGTCGGCTGATCCGGTTGGAGAAGGGGAACACGCTGCGCGGGTTGCGCGCGAGGAGGGCTTCGCGCATCCAGGTCGGGGTTTCGTAGAGGTCGACCGCGGTGACCGATGCGGGGTCGATGACGGGTGTGATGTGCAGTCGGGTGCCGGTGCGCAGCCAGCGGCGGACGGTGTCGGCCAGTTGTGGGCCGAGGTCTTCGACGCGGGCGACGGCGTGGTCGCCGCGGACCGCGGATTCGTCGATGTGGACGTGTAGTACTGACAGGGGCAACAGTTTGTGGGGGTCGATGCCGCGGATCAACGCTCGCAGCGCCCGCTCCCGGGCAGCATCCCGATCACTGTCAGATTGGGCGTCGCCTGTCAGATCGTCATCGTGCGAGTCGTCATCGGGATGATCACCGTCCGGCTGGTCGTGGGTCGGATGGTCAGAGGTCGGGCCGGCGCCAGGAGACGCGGTATCCGTCGGGCCTGCGGCCGTCAGATCCGTCTCGGCGCGATCGGTGTCGACGTGATCGTCGGTGTGGTGGCCACCATTGCCCTGGCCTTCATCGGGCCGGCCATCTCCTGGTTGAGTGCCGGCGGTCGAGCCGGCCGCGGCTCGGTCAACGTCAGCGTGGTCGGCAGCACCCTGGCCCAGCCCACCTTCAGACACCTCATCGCACGGATCACCACCGGGCTGATCGCGATACGGCTGGTCACGGTAGGGCTGATCACCGTCCGGCTGGGCATCACCAGGACGATCATCACCAGGACCATGATCATCACGTGGCTGGCGGCCGTGATCGCCCTGGGAATCATGATCATCACAGGTCCGGTGATCATCTGTTTCGGTGTCGGGTGTGCAGTCGTTGTCGGTGGCGGTGAACAGATCGATTGCGGCGTCGAACAGGTCCGGGCAGCCGAGTTCCAGCAACACCCGGCAGGTCACGAACGGCAACCGCAACAGGCCGACTGCTAAGGCCTCCCACTCATCCACCGACTGCGGATCACGATCCGGCACACACTCCGGCAACCGATCCCGGTTGTCCCGCAACAACCGGCCGTACCGCTTCACCATCTCACCCAACGCGATCCCGTCCGGGGCATCCATCCGGGCATGAACATCGATCGCGCCGTCCTCGGACTCCCGACCCACCCGGACACCCCGCCACCGGGCAGCCGTCTCCGCCCGCACTCGGGCACCCTGCGGATCAGCCCGCAGCATGGCGGCATCGATCGCGGTCAACAACCCGCCATAGGTCACAGCGCTGATCATCCCGACCACCTCGGCATCCACCACCGCCGCCTGCTGCACCGACAACAACCGGGTCTTGGCAGCAACCAGTCGGGCATGACCGGGACGCACACCGTGGCTCTGCACCAGGGTCCAGATCCGCGGCAACCGATACCGCAGATCCAACACGTCGGCGACCAGCCGACAGGCCTGCCACTGACTCAGCCCGATCTCCAACCCCAACGTCGCCGCCGCGGTCTCGGCCACCGTCGGCGTGCCGTCACCGGCCAACACCATCGCTCGCTCCGAGGCCATCTCCAACCGAGTCCGCTGCGGCACCAACCCATCACCAGGGTTCGCCACCACCCACTCCGCCACCACTTCCAACAACCCACAACCGGCCGCCCACTCGGCACGAGCCAGCTCCGACGCACGAGTGAGAAGCTCCACCCGTCGCCCACCGACCACCGTGCCCGCGCTCATGAAACCACCCTACGGACACCCACCGACAGTCTTGCCCGAGCGCCAGAATCCCTGTGGATCAAGAGAAGATCGCCGGAGCCGCGGCCATGATCACCATTACTACCGACCGGACCGAGATGCGCCGGGCGCCGTGCTCGGAGCAGCCGGGACGCACGAGTGAGAAGCTCCACCCGTCGTCCGCCGACCACCCCGCTCGTACTCATGAAACCACCCTACGGACCGGCGCGGACAGTCTTGCCCGACAGCCGGCATCCCTGTGGACACAAGGAAAACCCGCGGATCCGTGGCCACGAACACAGCCATCATCAACCGAACCAACATGTGCCGCCCGTGACGCACGGAGCAGCCGGAACGCACCGGTGAGAAGCTCCACCCGCCGCCCACCGACCACCGCGCCCGCACTCATGGAGCCACCCTAGGGACAGCCACCGACAGTTCTTCCCAGCCAATCAGCAAGGCTGTGGACAAAGACGAAACTCAGCACCGCTGCTCCGATTTCGACGTCGGTTCAGAGTCGACTGCGTTGATATCGACGACGAGATCGAGACTGGCGACCCCTGGCAGTACTCGCGCGAGATCTTCGCGTCGGAAGACCTGCCTGCAGCGCGCGCGAGATAAGGATTTGCCGAAACCGGTTCTCGATGGTCGGCTGACCTCTTGGCGAGAACATTTCGGCCGATGACGCTCGATGATGTGGACGTGATCATGACCGCGGATCATCGGATCGGACGGCTCCGTGTTGTGCGCACCGCGGACTGCAATCGAGATCGCAGGTCTACAGATCCATCCCTACTGTACGAGCGGCTCGGATTTGAGCGGATCCGAAGCGTTGACGACGATGATCGAATGTGGCGATCCGGGCCCGCGATGCGTGGGGAGCAACGATGATCACGCGTCGCGCTGTCCGGTGTCAGGATTGCAGCGTGTCGACGTCGGAGCGATCATCGTTGCGCGGTAGCGCAGCCGACGGTGGAAGCGGTCGACTGCGCCGGTCGGCGAACAAGGCATCGGAGGTCGCTGCGTCGGCCTCGGAGATGCTGCCGCTGATGGTGATCTGCTGCGCCCGCTCGCGCCGGTAGAAGTCCAATGCTGCATGAGGATTGGCCACGACATCGCGGTCCTTGCGGCTGTCGGTGGAGAAGCCCGGAACGACTCTGCGGTCGGCGAGGTCCTTGATCAACACCATACGAGCTGAGACACCGCCCCAGCCCCGCAGCAGGGTGATCGGATCGGCCGGAGGTCGGACGAACTCCGGCAGTTCGAGGTCATGTCGCCGGACAGGGGTGCTGGATGTTGCCGGGCGTGACCGTACCGACAAACCGATCCTGGGCCCCCAAAATATCTCACCTGATGAATATTTGCCTTGATCGTGGCGACGTCGACTCTCTAGGGTCGTCGCCGTGAGAAGACCTGACGGAAGTGCCGGCGACGCCGACTACGGACAGATCGGCGGTGGCTACCGCTCCTATCGCGAGCCCGAGCCACGCTTCGCCGCGGCGATCGAGAGCGCCCTGGGTGCCGCTCGCACGGTGATCAACATCGGTGCCGGCGCCGGCTCCTATGAACCCATCGATCGTGACGTGACCGCCGTCGAGCCGTCGGTCGCGATGCGGGAGCAGCGTCCGGCCGATCGGCCGCCCGCGGTGGATGCGGTCGCAGAGGACCTTCCGTTTGCCGACGACAGCTTCGACGCGGCGATGACAACCTTCTCGGTCCACCAATGGTCCGACCTCGAGGGCGGTCTGGCCGAGATGCGCAGGGTGGCGACCGGGCCGGTGGTGATCTTGACCTGCGACCCGGTCCTGGTGCACGACTTCTGGCTGAACGACTATGCGCCGGCGGTACTGGACACCGAGGCTCGCCGCTATCCGCCCCTGGCGCGCATCGCCGGGGCCCTGGGCGGTACGACCGAGATCACACCACTGCCGATCCCGTTGCGGTGCCGGGACGGTTTCTCGGAGGCGTACTACGGCCGGCCGGAGGCATTCCTCGATCCGGGTGCCCGGTTGGCGAACTCTGCCTGGAGTTTCGTCGCCCCCGATCTGGCGCAAGCCTCGGTCGAGGCGCTGCGGGCTGACCTCGCCGACGGAAGCTGGGACCGCCGACACGGGCAGTTGCGGAGCCAGGATCAGTACCAGGGATCACTTGTCCTGATCACCGCAACACCCTGACCTGCGACAGTCGTGAGACCGGTTTGAGTCATCGGACACCGGTGGGTTAGGGTTGCCTAACTCCGGCGCGTCAAGGCGATCGGACCTCGGGAAGGGTGCAGATGGCTCGACGCCTCGCCGCGCTGATCACGGTATTGCTCGTCGTCGTGACGGCAGGCTGCCAGTCCGACGCCGGTGATCGTCCCGGCACCTCGGAGTCGGCCGCGGCCTCGATCAGCACCAAGTTCGGTGCGGTGACACCGCCGAAGAATCCGCAGCGGGTCGTCGCCCTGGGTTGGGGAGACGCCGAGACAGCCTTGGCGCTCGGGGTGCAGCCGGTCGGAGCCGCGGACTGGCTGGCCTTCGGCGGAGAGGGTGTCGGCCCGTGGGCCGAAGGCCGGTACGAGAAGTCGCCGAAGATCCTTGGCACCCTCGAACTGTCCTATGAGGACGTCGCCGCGCTGAAACCGGACCTGATCCTGGACACGAAGGCGTCCGGTGATCAGAAGCGCTACCAGCAGTTGTCCAAGATCGCCCCGACGGTCGGCGTGCCGAAGGGCGGCGACAACTATGCAACCACGATGGACATCCAGGTCGAGATGATCGGGAAGGCGCTCGGTCGAGTTGATCGGGCAACACGGTTGCTCGCTGACGTCCATGATCAATTCGCCGCGACGACCGCGAAGTATCCGCAGCTGAAAGGCAAGACGGTCACCGTCGCGGCCAACAGCAGCAACGGTTGGGGCGCCTACATCAAGACCACCGATCGGGTCCGCTTCATGACCGACCTCGGTCTGCGGAACAGCCCGGCGGTCGACGCCGCCGAACCGGACGGCTTCAGCGTCGAGGTCTCCGAGGAGAATCTCGATCTGCTGGACGCCGACCTGCTGGTGGTGATGCCGATCGGCACCAGCGCGCAAGAGATCGAGAAGAGCAAGCTCTTCCGCCAGGTGCCCGCTGTGGAACAAGGGCATTACGTGATCTTGGACAACCCGACGATCTCCAGGGCCTATGCGGTCGACTCGCTGCTGTCGGTTCGCTACGCGCTGGACAAGGTGCCGCCGCTGCTCGCGGCCGCCTTGAAGTCCTGACCGGGCCGACCCGACCCGACCCGAGCAGCTTCACCAACACGAACAGGGGAGCAGGATGGCAGAACAGCTGGCTTCGGAGCGAGACGTCAAGCCGGCGCGGGCATCGGTCCGCGACGTGACCGTGCGTGCGGTCCAGCGACTCTCCTCGGGCTTCGTCCGGATCACGGTCGGCGGCGACGATCCCGAGTTCGCCGACGAGTTCGACTATCTGGGGTACGACCAGTGGCTGCGACTGTTCCTGCCCAACGAGGCGTCGACCTCGATCCCTCCCTACGGTGACATCGAGGGCTGGTACGGGCGCTGGACCGCCACGGACCCCGATCGGCGGACGGTGATCAGGAACTACACCATCCGCGATGCTCGAAGGGTCGACGGCAGCTGGGAGCTGGACATCGACTTCGTCGTGCACGCAGGGCCGTCAGGACAGGTGGAAGGCATCGCCGCCAACTGGGCGTGCAACGCCGCCCCCGGTGACCGGTTGGCGATCCTCGACCAGGGGCGGATCTTCACCCATCAGCCGGATGACCGTCCGATCGTGATCATCGCCGACGAGAGCGGCCTGCCGGGTGTCGAGGGAATTGCTCGATCACTGGACGGCCGACCGGCGCAGTACCTGCTCGAAGTGCCGCATGCCGATGACGTTCGTGATCTTGTCGGTGCGGATCCGGTGTGGGCGGTCCGCCAGCCGGGCACGATGCCCGGGTCAGCGCTGTTGTTCCACGTGCTGGAGCTGCAAGTCGATCCCGAGTCGCTGGGCTATGTGGTGGGAGAGGCAAGTTTCATGGTGGCCGCCCGCAATCATCTGCGCTCGGCGGGAGTGCCCAAGAGCCGTCTGGACTTCTGCGCCTATTGGCGGCCGCTGGACGACTGATCAGCCGGCCGGCATCGCGTCGGTCGACCGTACCGGGCGGATGATCTTGCTGTGCACGGTGTCGGCCATCGGATGGCCGGTCGGCCGCAGGATCTCGTACGCCTGCTGCCAGGTCTGCCGCGCGCCGCTGCGGTCACCCTGAGCCAGCAGGACGTCGCCGAGATGATCAAGGACATCGGCCTCGTTGAAGCGGTCACCGATCTGGCGATAGAGATCATGAGCCTGCCGCATGCATTCTGTTGCACGGTGCAGGTCTCCGAGCTTGTAGTGCACGAATCCTTCGGTGTCCCAGACCGGCGCGAGCAGGCTCGGGTCGTCCTCACGATGGAACGTGCGGACCTGTTGGCAGTATCGCAAGGCCGTGTCGTAGTCGCCCTGCTGGCCGTGGAACCAGGCCAGATCGACCCGCACCCAGTTGACTCCGAAGCCGTTGTCCTGGGCGGCGTACAGCTCCAGGGCACGCTCCGAATGGGCGATGGCCGAGTCGAAATCGGCGTTCAGGGCTGCGAGCTTGCCCAGATTGGACTCGACCCGCGCCACCGCCTGGTCATCGTCCAGGCTGCGGTAGAGGTCGGCGGCCTGTTCGAAGGCTCGCAAGCTCTCCTGCAGCCGTCCGAGATGGGCCAAGGCACCGCCGACACTCTGCAGAGATCGCGCTTCTTCGTGCCGGTCGCCGATCCTGCCGGCGACCGTCAGCGACAGCTCGGCCAGCTGCTTCCAGTCGTACCAATGAGCCTGCATCTCCACGTAATCCCGCATCGCCTCGTGCAGCAGGAACACCCGCCGGACAAGATCATCAGAGCCGGCGGCGATGTCGATCATCGCCAGGAGTTGATCATGCTCACTCCTGAACCAGGTCTGGGCCTCTCGCTGGGTCTCGACGGCGGCGACCGGCACCGGTTCAGCCGCCGCCGGGAACGGGGTCAGCGGCCGCAGCCGAGGCGCCAGCAGCTCGGTGGCCCGCCGTGCGGTGTGCAGGTAGTGGTCGATCATCCGGGCCAGTGCCTGGATGCGTGCCGCGGTGGGCACCTCGGCGGCGAGCTCGGCTGCGTAGCTGGCGATCAGGTCATGGCTGCTGTAGCGGCCCGGTTGGTGCTCGCGCAGCAGGTGCACCCGACAGAGCTCGATCAGCACGGTTCGGGTCGCTGCGACCGGCCGGCCCAGTAACGCAGCAGCGGCGATCGTCGTCAGGTCAGGGCCGGGGTGCAGGCCGAGCAGCCGGAAGGCCGACGCCGCCGCCGGGCTGAGAGCGGCAGCGGACCAGGAGAACACCGTACGAAGGTCGGCAGCGGCGGTGTCGCCACCGAAGACATCGAGGCCGCCCGGCGCCTCGCGCAATTCGGCGGCCAGCGCCGACAGCGGCAATTGCGGTTGGGTCGCGGCGCGGGCCGATACCAGCGCGATCGCCAACGGAAGGCCGGCGCAGGCCGCGACCAGTTCCGCAACGGCTGCCGGTTCGTCCCGCACCCGGTTGCGCCCCAGCCGTGCCATCAACTGTCGGTGCCCGTCTTCGACGCCGACCGGCTCGACCTCGACCGGCATCGCCCCGGTGGTGGCGATCAGTCCGGTCAGCTGGTGCCGACTGGTGATCATCACCAGGCAACCTCCGGTGCCGGGCAGCAGCGGCAGCACCTGATCGCTGTCCCGGGCGTTGTCCAGCACCAGCAGCATTCGCCTGCCGGCCATCAGGCTGCGGAACCGTGCTGCCTGCTCGTCCGGGTCGGTGGGGACGGTGGCACCGGGCGCGATCGCATCGAGGAAACCGCGCAACGCGGCGGCCGGGTTGAGCATCCGATCCGCAGGACCGAAGCCGCGCAGATTCACGTACAGCTGGCCGTCGGGGAAGCGGTCGGCGATCCGATGCGCCCAGTGCACCGCCAGCGAGGTCTTGCCGACTCCGGGAGGGCCGGTGATCAACAGCGGAGCGTCGCCCCAGCGGCCCCGTCGAGTCGACTGTCCAGGGCCTGGAGCACATCCAACCGGCCGGCGAAGATCCGCAGGTCCGGCGGCAGTTGGCGGGGAATCACTGCCGGTGTCGGCTCGGGTGTCGGGTCGGTGGTCGGGTCGGCGAGCAGCGCGGCATGAACGGTCTGCAACGGCGCACCGGGATCGCTCCCCAGCTGATCGGCGATCAGCCGCCGGACCTGCTCGTAGCGCTCCAGCGCCTCGGCCCGGCGGCCGCTGCGGTCCAGCAGCCGCAACTGCCGCACCCACAGCGATTCCCGGAGCGGATAGCGACCGGTCAGCTCGGCCAGTTCCTCGATCGGACCGTCCAGCTGGCCATGCTCGACATCGAGATCGATCCGCCGCTCGCTGGCGGTCAGGAAGGCCTCCACCAGACGGGGCCGTTCGACCTGCTGCAGGACCGGGGCGTCGATGCCACCGAACGGCTCGTCGCGCCACAGCAACAGCGCCGCCTCCAACGCGAGTCGCTCGGTGGTGCGGTCTGCTGCCTGCCGGGCGTCGGCCAACAATCTGCCGAACCGCAGCACGTCGACCTGATCGGGATCCAACCGCAACGTGTAGCCGTACGGATCGGTGGCGATCGTCTCGGCGCCGACCAGATTGCGCAGCCGATTGACATAGGTGTGCAGGCTGCGGCGAGGGTTGGACGGCAACTGTTCGGCCCACAGCTCACCCACCAGCCGCTCGGACGTGACCGAGCGGCCGGCTGACAACGCCAGCAGCGCCAACAGCGCTCGCAGTCGCCCGGCCGTGATGGCGATCCGATCCGTGCCGCGGACCAGTTCCAGTTCCCCGAGCAGCCGCACCTGCAGTGGTGAGCTCATCGACCCACAAACTAGCCCTCCGACGGATCAGCGGCCAGCGCTGTTTCCGGCCCGTGGGCACCGATCACGCGGTACGGACCAGGGTGGCTTCGGCGGCTTCGGTGCCGGCCAGCAGACTCCGACCCAGTCCGGTCAGTGAATGCCGGACCGCGCCCTGGTCACGTCGACTCTCGATCAGCCCCGCTTCCCGCAGCACCCGGGTGTGCTCGGAGGCCGAGGCGACCGAGATGCCGAGCCGTCGTGCGACACCGCTGGTCGAGGCGCTCACGGTGAGAGCTCGCAGCGTCGATGCCCGGGTCCGGCCGAGCAGGGCGGACAGTCGTTGCCGGCCGTCGTCGGCTTCGGCAGCGGCGTCACCGGCACGCGGATGAGGTACCGGATAGACCAGGACCGGAACCAGCTCGGGATCGAGCAACGTGATCGGATCCCGCCAGCAGAAGAAGGACGGGATCAGCCGGATGCCACGGCCGGCCAGGTGGATGTCCCGATCGGCCTTGGCGGTGAGTTCGAGCACCGGTGAGGTCCAGCGGATCGACGGATGCAACCCGGCCAGCATGCCGTCCACGCCGGCCTCCAGGAACGCCGCGGCCTGCCGAGCCCGATCGGCCTCGACGGCGCCGGTGATCCGCTCCCACGACGGCGCCAGCACCGAGCGGTGGTACTCACGCAGACCGGTGCCGAGGGCCTCCAGGACTGCCGGGTCGCCGGCGCTCAGTTGCTGGATCCAGCCGCACGGTCGACGCCACGCCGCGAGCAACTCCAACTCGGTCCGCAGCCGTCGACGCGGTGTCAGCTGCACCCGTTCGACGGCGGCGTCCAGGTCGGTGCTGCCGGCCAGATCGGGGGTGAGGAAGTCGGGTGAATAGCCGCGCGGCGGTGCCAGCGTCGGCAACATCCGGGCCTTGGGCGTGAGCCCGCCGACGACCTGGCGTCGCCATCGGTCGAACGGCGCCGCCCGCGACGTCCGGTGCAGCAGATGGGCGCTGAGCAGCGCCTCCCAGAGCGGATCCGGTCCCGGCGTCATCCGGACCCGGGCAAGATCATCTGCGGTGAAATGGAAGCGCAGCATGGAACCCCCTCCGGCCGCTCGGATCGGAGCCGGTGCGCGTCACCGCTGCGATTCGGTGACCGTTCACCTGGTGATGCGGCCGAAGCCAGTGAACGCCGGAGCTGTTTCAGATCGCTGTCATGCTGCTCACGCCTACCGCGTCGACCGGTGGGGTGTAATCCTTCAGATGTGCTGAACAGCCGACTGCTCGGCCTGATCTGGCCGGCACACCCGACCTCGTGGCGGGACGTCCCCGGTCGGCTGCTGCCCTTCGGTGTCCAGATGCTGCGGGTGACGATCGCCGCCGTGGTCGCCTATCTGCTGACACTGCCGTTGGCCAAGGGCGGGCCGATCGACCTGACCGGCCCGCTGACCGCGATGCTGGTGGTCCAGGCGTCAGCGGTGGGAACCTTCCGGATGGGGCTGGTCCGGGTCGGGGCGGTGCTGTCCGGGGTGCTGATCGCGACGTTGTTGTCCAACTGGATCGGCCTGACCTGGTGGAGCCTCGGCGCGGCGATCGCCTCGGCACTGCTGCTGGCCCGGGTGCTCCGGTTGCGAGAGCAGCTGTTGGAAGCGCCGATCAGTGCGATGTTGATCCTCGGCGTCACCAACCACGGTGTCGCGGCGGAGATCCGGGTGCTGAACACGTTCGTCGGTGCCGGGGTCGGAATGGCGATGGGGATGCTGTTCCCGACCGCTCTGGCCGCGGCATCGGTGATCGGTGGGCTGAAGCGGCTGGCAGCCTCGATGGCCCGACCCTTGGACGACGCCGCCGACACGATGCGGGATCAGCCACCGACCCGGGCGCAGGCGCAGGACTGGCTCGATCTGGCCCGCGACACCTCCGGCGAGCTGGCCGAGGTGGTGCGGTCGGTGGCCAGCCTGCGGGAGCGCCGGCGGTGGAATCCACGGGCGCTCGGGACCACCAACGCCGTACCGGTGCTGGACAGCGCGCTGGACACCTACGACCGGTGCCTGATGGCGTTGCGAGCGCTGTTCACCGCGATCGTGGGTGAGTTGCCGGACGGCGAGGAACCCGAGGACCGGTTCGGTGACGAGCTGCGGCAGATCTTCGCCGTCGTGCTCGGCCAGACCGCCGAGTGTCTGCGCGCCTTCGGCGAACTCGTCGCTGCCGAGGCGGACGGCCGCGAGGAACACGCCGAAGAAGCATTGCGGCAGAGTCTGGAATATGCCGGGGAGACCCGCGCGATGCTGGCCGAGCTGATGCTCGTCGGCCCGGACGCGCGGAACGCCTGGCTGCTGCGCAGCAGTGTGATCGTGGCGCTGGAACATCTGTTGAACGAGTTGCGGCTGGAGAATCGCGAACGCGCTCGGCAGGCCCGCAACAAACAACGGCTGCCGATCGTGGTGGAGGGCGTCCTGCCGCATCCGGAGCGGCCGTACCCGCGAGCCGTGGACATGGTGCTGGACCGGCGCCGGATGCTGCGACACCGATCTCGAAATCGATGAAAGTTGCATTGAATGGGGGAGCTCGTGGCACGATGGGGTGACGGACCCGATGGAGGTTGACGGCCACTCGGGGGATGTGGGGATGTGCGACGTCCATCGGGTCCGTACTAATCGCCGGCTCCGGCGCTGACTCCCGGGGCCACGCGCACCCAACTGATTCGGTGCCGCTGACGTCGTCGGCTAGGGTTTGTCGCGCCGATCCGCCGCCGGTCATCGATGTGCTGCGGTTGCCCGGGTGCATAGCTCAGTTGGTTAGAGCACTTCCCTTACAAGGAAGGGGCCGGGGGTTCGAGTCCCTCTGCACCCACTTGCCGGTCACAGCCGATTCCTCTATCAGGTCAGCGATCCCGGAGCGAGCGCCAACAGCTGGCCCAGATCGCCGGCTGCTTCGGCTGCGCACCAAGCGGTGATCGCAGTCAACGCGCAGCTCGCGGCCATGGCAAAAGAGTTGCTGCGTGGAGTCGGCGTCAGCAGTGCTCGGACCCGACGGGGGACCGGGCCGTCGGCGCGTGAGGCGATCGGCGCTGCCATCGCCAGTCGGACCGCAGGCAGGGCACCGGGGTCGGTCCGAGGTCCGGTTGCCAGGGCCGCCTTCGTGATGGCGACCGCCACGGCCCGACGGTCGCCGGTCACCTGGGCCGCGTGCTCGTCGGCCCACCGCTCGATCGCGAATTCGACCGCCGGCACCAGTGGTCGAAGGAACGGATTCGCCGCAGCCGCGAGTCGGACGACGGAGACATAGCCGTGGTGACCATGATCAAGATGGGCATGCTCGTGGGCCAGCAGGGCATCGAAGTCGGTGGCGTCCAGAGCGGTAATCATGCCTCGGGAGACGACGATCCGAGCGGGGCGACCGGGGATGGCATACGCGTCCGCAGCCGGGCTCGCGGTGACGACGATCCGATCCGGGCCGGCGAACGAGCGTGCATGTCGGTGGGACCGGACCAACGAGCGCAGTCGGCGGATGCCATAGCCGATAGCAGCCACACTCGCGGCCGTCAGCGCGAGGGTGGCGACCGCTGCGACCGGTGGGATGGTCAGCTGGCGCAACAGCACCGACCGGTGGGCGATCCGGTCCGACTCCGACACGATGTCCCAGCGGGCCAGGGCACCGATGACCAGGATGCCCAAGCCGATGCAGCTGGTTGCGGCCAGCACGACCGCGGACACGGTGATCACCATCGTTGCCGTCCGCGGGTGCAGCCATCGGGTGGTGGCTCTGGCGATCGGCACCGCGAGCAGCGGTGCCAGCAGGCAGATCACGACATCGGGTTGCATCACTCAGGACTCGGGGCGGTTCGGCTCGTCGAGGAGCTGCCGGAGGAGCTGCTCGTCGTGCTCGGAGAGCCCGCTGACGAAGCGGGTCAGGACGGCATCGCGATCGGTCATGTCGTCCAGCACCGCGTTCAGCCGACGCGCGGCGAGCCCGGCCTGGTCCGACACCGGGGCGTAGCGAAAGGCCCGGCCGTCCCGTTCGCGGGTCAGGACGTTCTTCTCGTACAACCGGGTGAGGATGGTGACGACTGTGCTGTAGGACAGGGCATCCTGGTCGCGGACGGCGAGCTGATCACGGACCTCACTGGCCTTCAGTGGACGGTCGGCATCCAGCAGCAGCTTGGTGACCACCGCCTCGAGAGTGCCGTGTGCACGGCGCGCCGACTCTCGGCCGGAGTGCCGTTCGCCCAGTGGACCCACGTGTTCCTCCGTTCGCTGCCGCTCTGGTCGCCGATGCGGAAGCCCGATTTTACGTCAGCGCGATTCGAGTCGTTCTAAGCATCTACACAGTTGTAGAAGTTAGCTTCGCTGCATGACAACAGCGACGACTACCGCATCACGCCCGCGCTTCGCCGGCGGCCGCCTGCTCAACAAAGTCCCCGAGGTCACCATCTGGTTCTGGGTGATCAAAATCCTTTGTACGACGGTCGGCGAGAGCTTCGCCGACTGGATCAACATGACGCTCGGCGTCGGCCTGAACAACACCGCGCTGATCTTCACCGGTGTGCTGATCGCCGTGCTGGCGATCCAGCTGACCCGCCGGCGCTACGTACCGTTCCCGTACTGGCTGACCGTGGTGGTCGTGTCGGTGACGGGCACGCTCTACACCGACATCCTGACCGATGAGCTGAACGTCCCGCTCTGGCTGTCCTCCTCGGTGTTCGCCGTCCTGCTGGTGGTCGTGTTCGGGATCTGGTGGAAGCGGGAGCACACCCTGTCGATCCATTCAATCATCTCGCTGCCGCGGGAGAGTTTCTACTGGCTGACTGTGCTGGTCACGTTCGCCCTCGGCACGGCGACCGGCGACTGGTCGCTGGAGCTGACCGGCTGGTCGCCCGGCATCGCGGCCCTGTTGCCGCTCGGGCTGATCATCGCCATCACCCTGTTGTGGCGGTTCGGTGCCAACCCGGTGCTGTCGTTCTGGCTGGCCTACATCCTGACCCGCCCACTGGGTGCGAACATCGGCGACTTCCTCGCCTCTCCGACGACCCCTGCCGGCCCCGGCGAACCGGTCGGCCTCGGGCTCGGCACCTTCACCACCAGTCTGATCTTCCTCGGCCTCATCCTGGCCACGGTCATCTACCTGACCATCTCACGCGCCGACGTTTCCGAGGTCGTCGACCTGACCCACGAACCGGCTGTCACCACCGATCGGCGTCGGCAACGGATCGGGCTGATCGGGTTTGTGGTGCTGGCGGTGCTGACTGCGGTGATCATGACCGCAGCACACCTGACACCGCACCAGAACGCGGCCGCCGCCGATGACGGTGCGGCGACCGGACCGGTCAAGCAGTTGAAGCCGGCTCAGGCGATTGCCCACTTCCCGAAGCCGACGATCGCCAAATACGTAGCGTTGGCCAAGACCGCACGGACACAGGACCAGGCCGGCAAGGCCGCCGCGTCGCACGCCACGGTACAGAAGATGCGCGATACCTGGGATGCCGATCAGCCGACTCTGCAACCCAAGGACGACACCGCCTGGACCTTCCTCGACCGTGAGATGGACAGCGTGTTGAAGGTGTACGCAATCGACCACCCAGGTGTGAAGGCAGCCGCGCCGGCCGCCCAGGAGAAGGAACTCGGTGTGCTTCTCCACGATCTCGGCGCCTGACGTCAGGACTTCCTCGGCCGCTCCCTGCTCGATCCTCATGGTGGGGGCCGAGGCCGTCCGTCGCAGCACCAGAACGGCCGATCAAGATCGCTCACCTGAACGGCCGATCAAGATCTCTGGACAGAACGGCTGACCAAGATCCCTGAGCCTGTCGAAGGGCGGTCGAACATACGGTCCTTCGAGAGGCTCAGGACCCTTGTGACGGTGTTGTCGCAGATCGTCACGACATCGCCGTACCCGTTGCATCAACCCTGCCGCTCCAGCCGCTCACTCCGAGCGTCAGAGCGCGACCGGCGAGGACCATCGCGGCGATCCTGATGATCTTGTGCCCGTCGTACTCCTGGAGTTCGGGTTCACCGATCCTCACAGCATCGACGGCGGATCGGGTACGCGCGCCCGTGTTCCGTCACCCGGGTGAACCCGTACGACCTCGGTCGTACGGCGGTGTGGCCCGCAGATCGATGTGCTGCCGCCCGGCGCCCGGCGAGACTGGTGCACACACAGTGAGCAACACGTCGGGAGGCGGAGAGATGACGATTCTGGCCGGTGAAGTCAAGGGGCGCGTCGAGGAACGGCCGGCGCCGTCAGTCACCTACTGGCTGACCGCCAGCCCGTGGCACGGCCAGGCACCGGTCGATGATCTCTACCGCGAATATCTGGACTGGTCGGCCGGAGCCGCCGTGCCGTTCGACCGGTTCCTGCACGACGTCGGCGTGTGTGGCCCCGAGTTGATCTTGGCCGACGGGATGTTCTTGTTCTCCCGCCCCTGAAGCGAACGGGGCTCCCGCGATGACAGGTTCGGCGCTACCGTGGGCTCTGGTCGGATCCGCTCGTATCCCCCGATAACGAGTTCGCGGTCCGACTCTCGGGGTGGGTAGACGTGGCTGGGCGCGTTCCCCCGAGCGGCCCAGCCACGTTCCCCTCTGCCGGGCGCGACGTGCGACGTTCCGCGGCCCGTCGATGGGAACGGCGGCGGACCCAGACCCAGGCCAGATTGCCGGCGACCAGCATCACCACCGCGGCGATCAACACCGCAGGGCTGGGTGCTCCGAGCATCTTGATGCCCGAGCAGACCAACAGCACCGCCAGCGCCCGGCGGATGATGCCGCCCGGTGCTCGGGAGGAGATCTGGGCGCCGATGAACGCGCCGGGAATGGCGCCGATCAGCAGCGAGATGGCGATCCCGAAGTCGGCGTCGCCGTTGATCGCGTGCGCGGTGGCCGCGGCAGCCACCAGCGGTACGGCCTGGACCAGATCTGTGCCGACCAATTGCGAGGCCTTCAACGCCGGGAACATCAACAGCAGCGCGACGACGATGATCGAACCGGACCCGACCGAGGTCAGTCCGACGAACAGCCCGGCCACCGCACCGAGGATGACGATCGGCACCGGGCGGATCACGATCGGCGGCGCCGCGCCACCGACCGGACGTCCCTCGCCGAGGGCGGATTCGTTGATCACCAACTGTCGCCAGGCCCGGTAGATCAGGCCGGCCGCCGCGACCAGCAGCGCGATGCCCAGGGCCGTCGACAGCACCGCGTCGGTCCTGGTGCCGAGATGCAATGCCTTCAGGGCGAACACCCCACCGAACGCCGCCGGCACCGACCCGACGCACAACCACAGCACCAACCTGAGGTTCACCGTCCGCCGACGCAGATGGACGATCGCGCCGGCCGGCTTCATGAACAGACTGGTGACCAGATCGCTGGCGATCGCCACCAGCGGATCGATCTTGAACAGAAAGACCAGCATCGGCGTCATCAGGGCGCCGCCGCCCATCCCGGTCAGGCCGACGATGACGCCGACACCGAGACCGCCGAGCAGCAGCCCGGGATCGAAAAAGCCCACCAGTGCTTCGTCCCCCATGTCTGATGTCGCCGTGCCGCCCAGCTTCGGCCGGATGCCCCTGTCGACACCCATTTCCGGGGAGCTTACTCGGGTTGGTCGGGATAGTCGGCCCGTTCGAACACAGAACGAGACGACACAGCGCTGTGCCTCCGGCCGAGCCGGGGGAGCGCCGATAGGCTGAGTCGGTGCTCACACCGCGTGCTCGGCTCCTGGTCGGCGGCCTCACCGGCCTGATCGGACTGGTAGCCATGGTCCGACTGGTCGGTGCCGGATTTCCCGGCAGCATGCTGTTCGCCGAGATCTTCGTCGCGTTGGCGATGGTGCCCTGGGTCGTCTACAGCGCCGTCCGGGCCCACCACGGCGACCTCGATGTCAGAACGGTGCTTCCGGTCGCCGTGATCGCGGCCGCAGGATTCCTGCTGGTGTGGTGGGCGACCATCGGCCCGGTGCTGGCGTTAGGGTGCTCGCTGGCGGCGTTCGTGATCATCTGGCTGCACGACCTGCCACCGAAGAAGCCCAAGGCCGAACGCCTGGTCAAGATCGACGAGCTCACCGACTCCCACCGATAGAGGTAGATCCGGCATGGCAGTACTGGACAGTTTTTCGTTGCAGGGCAAGGTTTCCGTGGTCACCGGCGCGGCTCGCGGGATCGGTCGCGCGCTGGCGTTGGCGCTGGCCGAAGCCGGCAGTGACGTCGCCGTGCTGGTCCGCAATCCGGCGGCGGTGAAGGACCTGCTGAGCGAGATCGAACAACACGGAGTACGGGCCGCAGCGGTCAGCGCCGACGTCACCCACCCGGCCCAGGTCGAGTCGGCAGTCGCCGAGATCTACCAACAGCTCGGCACCGTCGACGTCTTGATCAACAACGCCGGCACCTGTGTGCACCGGCCGGCGCTGGAGGTCAGCGCCGAGGAGTGGAACACCGTGATGGACGTCAACGTCAACGGCGTCTGGCACTGCGCGCAGGCCTTCGGCCGCCGGATGGTGCAGCAGGGCCATGGCAACATCATCAACATCGGGTCGATCTCGGCGCTGATCGTCAACCGACCCCAATGGCAGCCCGGCTACAACGCCTCCAAGGCCGCCGTCCACCAGCTCACCAAATCACTGGCCGCGGAGTGGGCGCCGCACGGCGTTCGGGTGAACGCCCTCGCCCCGGGCTATGTGAAGACCGAGATGGCCCCCGCCGACGACCCGAAGTTCAAGCCGTACTGGATCGACGACGCGCCGATGCAGCGCGCCGCCGCGCCCGAGGAGCTCGGCCCGACCGTCGTCTACCTCGCCTCCGACGCCTCCAGCTTCATGACCGGCTCAGTACTGGTATTCGACGGCGGCTACACGATTTATTAGCAGGGGGACGACCCTCCTGACCCCCGAGGTGGTCGGGTCCGTGCCTTTGCTCAGTGTGCCGACCCTTCCCAGCCGTCGCCGCAGGGGCCGCCGCCGGTGGCTTCGTCGATGGTGAGTTCGGTGCCGTCGGGAGAGATCAACGGCATGTAGAACCGGGACACCTCCTGGCTGGCCTGCGGTACGTAGTGGAAGATCAGCGAACGGCGGTAGCGGTCGGTCGTCGTGTTCGGTAGCGACCCGTGTACCGCACTGCCGTGGAAGAACAGCACATCACCCGGCTGCATCTCGGTCTGCACCGCGGTCATCCCCTCCGGAGGCCGGACCAGCCCGGTGGTGAAGGACTGTTCGGCGTCGGCGACCTCGGGGCAGACCACGTCCATCGTGTGACTGCCCGGCACCACCGACAGTCCGCCGTTGGCCGCATCGCACCGGTCGATCGCTACCCAGGCAGCAATGCAGGTCTCCGGATGGGCCTTGAGGAAGTAGTTGTCCTGATGCATCGCCTGACCGCGGGCGGTCGGCGGCTTGAAGTAGAACATCGACTGAGCGCCGTAGGCCGGGCCGACCAGGGTGCTGACGATGTCCAGGATGCGCGGATCGGTCAGCAGCCGACGGGCGATCGCACCGGCGGCGAGATCGGGCCGGCGATGTGGCTGCATCTGCCGCGGATACCGGGACAGCACGTTGTCGTCGGCGACCTCGTTGACATTGCCGAGCGCTCCCGGATCGGAGTGCAC
Source organism: Microlunatus soli (assembly GCF_900105385.1). Classification (NCBI taxonomy): domain Bacteria; kingdom Bacillati; phylum Actinomycetota; class Actinomycetes; order Propionibacteriales; family Propionibacteriaceae; genus Microlunatus; species Microlunatus soli. The sequence continues at coordinate 5,491,500 of NZ_LT629772.1, forward strand.
CTGATCCATGAAGGCGGTCCGGATCTGGTCGATGTCGTCACCGGTCAACACCTGGTTGACCTGGACAACGCCGTCGGCGTCATAGCGCCGACGCAACTCGTCCGGACCGATCACGCCCGCGGCAAGATCGGAACGGGTGGCGGTCAGCAGTGTCCTGGTCTCGGCAGCCAGTTCGGCGTGCGATGTGGTCATGGCACGATCCTGCCCCAGGTGCCCCCGAGTCTGAAGGATTGATCCGGTCGGCAGCATGGATAATCCTGTCATGGCCAAGCAGACCGACGCGGTCTCGGTCGCCCGCCGCACCGCCCGGGTGCTGACCGGCAGGCTGGACGGCGACGACACCTACCGCACCGTCCGGCTGCGCGGCACCACCGATTGGCTGCTGCTGGCAACCGTCGCCGGCGGCGGCCGGTTGCGGGTCACCGGCCAGCGTGACATCCGGACCGGCCCGGACCAGATCACCGTCGTCGAACCGTACGTGCCGCACGACTACGGGACCGATCCCGCTGCCGGCCGCTGGACCTTGCGCTGGGCCCATCTGGAACCACGCCCGGACTGGCTGCCGCTGCTGGACTGGCCGTCGGTCGCACCCGGCATCCGGCAGTTGCCGATCGAGCACGCGGTCCGGGATCGGGTGGTCGCCAATCTCGACCGGGCCACCGTCGCAGCCCGCAGCGGTCTGCCGCAGAGTCCTCAGTTCGCGATGAACGCGGTGGAGGAGGTGCTGCTCTGGTGCGACACCCAGAACCCGCGCCGGCCCGTTCTCGATCCGCGACTGCTGGCCGTCCTGGAGTACGCCGGTGATCATCTTGATCGACCGCACACCGTCGCATCACTGGCCCGGATCGGCGGTCTGTCGGCAACCCGGCTGGCACACCTGGCCGGCGATCAACTCGGCACCAGCCTGATGGCTCACATCCAACGGCAGCGGATGGATCTGGCCCGCCAGTTGTTGATCATGACCGACCTGCCGATCGCCGAGGTCGCCGGCCGGGTCGGCTACGACGACCCGTTGTACTTCTCCCGGCGGTTCCGGATCGCGACGTCCACCTCACCGAGCGCGTTCCGCTCGGCGAGTCGGTGATCACGACAGGGTCGGCCGAAACGATCAGGTCGACAGGGTTTGGGCGAGGGCAGCGGCGCCGAGGATGCCGGCGTTGTCCAGTATCGCCGGTCGGACCTCGAGGTTCTGTACGTAGGACAGGGTGGCGAAGTCACGCAGGTGCTGGCGCAACGGGGTGAAGATCACCTCGCCGGCCTTGGCGACACCACCGCCGAGGACGAAGGTCTCGACGTCCAACAACGTTGCGGTGGCAGCGATCCCGGCGGCCAACGCACGCATCCCGCGGTCGATCACCTCGATCGCGATCGGGTCGCCGGCCCGCGCGTCGGCGGTCAGTGCCTCGGCGTCGTCGCCACCGGTCCAGCCGGCCTGCTGGGCCTGGACGACCATCGCCGGCCCGCGGGCGTAGGACTCGACACAACCGTGGCCGCCGCAGACACAGAGCGGCCCGAACGCGTTCACACTGATGTGGCCGAGCAACACCGCATTGCCGGTCGTCCCGGCGTACAACTGATCGTTGATCACCGCACCGGCGCCGACACCGGTCGACAGCACCATCCCGACCATCGAATGCACATCGGCGCCCGCACCCAGCCAATGCTCGCCCAATGCCATGCAGTGCCCGTCGCCGGCCAGACCGACCAGGGGATCGGCGCCGGTCTCCTCGGCCACCACCCGGCGGACCTGTTCGACAACCGGGAACTCGCGCCAGGCAGCGATGTTCACCGGCGAGATCCATCCGGCCGGACCGTCGATCGGGCCGGCCGATCCGATTCCGACCCGCTGCCGGCCACTCAGCCCGGCCTCACCGATGATCTTGCCGATCACCTCGGCCGCCGGGGCGAAGGTCGCCGCGGCGTCGGCGTCCTTCGGGGTCGGTGCCCGCAGTTGGTGGGTGATCGTCCCGTCCGGCTGGACCACCGCTACGGCGATCTTGGTCCCGCCGATGTCGATCGCCAGCACCGGATCGGCCACCTCTGCCATCTCACTCCACCCATCGCCGACGTCCATCGTTGCGGGACAGGAGCTTAACGGTGATCCGCGGTCAGCGGATCTTGTGCCGGACGCGCTGCACCGTCTCCTTGATCTTGCGTTGGTTCTCGGGCTTACGCAGCTCACGCTGCGCGACCTGCACCACCTTGGCGACGATCGCGCCCTTGGCCAGTCCTTTGACGAATCCCATTCCCATGGCTCCAACGATAGGTGGCCGGAGTCGCGGAGTCGGCGGACCAGGGGGTCGACCAGGGATGACTGGGGGCCGTTCCGGGGAGGTAGGCTGGGCGGCTGTGGCTACCGACTTCTCTGCTCTGTGGACCGAGCTCGACCGTGCCCTGACCTCCATCGAGTCCGTCACGGATCCGGAGGCCAAGCAGGCCGAGATCGCCGAGCTGGAGAAGGAAGTCGCCCGCCCCGACCTGTGGGACGACCAGGAGAACGCACAGCGGGTCACCTCCCGGCTGTCCTCGCTGCAGGGCGACGTGGAGCGGGTCAGCAAGCTCCGTTCCCGGCTGGACGACGTCCAGGTGCTCGTCGAACTCGCCGAGTCCGAGGGTGACGCCGACAGCCTGGCCGAGGCGGAGACCGAATTCGCCAACCTGCGCAAGGCCATCGACTCCCTCGAGGTCCGGACCCTGCTGAGCGGCGAGTACGACCAGCGCGACGCCCTGGTGACGATTCGTTCCGAGGCCGGTGGCGTCGATGCCGCCGACTTCGCCGCGATGCTGCTGCGGATGTATCTGCGTTGGGCCGAGCGGCATCACTACGGTGCCGAGGTCTACGACACCTCCTACGCCGAGGAAGCGGGCATCAAATCGGCCACCTTCACCGTCAAGGCGCCGTACGCCTACGGCACCCTGTCGGTGGAGCAGGGCACCCACCGGCTGGTCCGGATCTCCCCGTTCGACAACCAGGGCCGGCGGCAGACCTCGTTCGCCGGGGTCGAGGTGCTACCGGTCACCGAACAGGCCGACCATATCGACATCCCCGAGGCTGACATCCGGATCGACGTCTTCCGGTCCTCCGGCCCGGGCGGACAGAGCGTCAACACCACCGACTCCGCGGTCCGGATCACCCACCTGCCGACCGGCATCGTCGTGTCCTGTCAGAACGAGAAGTCCCAGCTGCAGAACAAGGCCGCAGCGCTGCAGGTGCTGCAGTCCCGGCTGCTGGAACGGGCCCGCAAGGAGCGCGAGGCCGAGCTGAACGCGCTGAAGGGCGACGGCGGCAACAGCTGGGGAGCGCAGATGCGGTCCTACGTGCTGCACCCGTACCAGATGGTCAAGGACCTGCGGACCAACTACGAGACCTCCAACCCCGACGCCGTGTTCGACGGCGAGATCGACGACTTCCTGGACGCCGGCGTCCGGTGGCGCCGTACCGAAGAGGCAGCCGTCTAACCGAGAAGGAGCCAGATGCCCAAGCCACCGATCCCCGCCGAGATCGAGAAGTTCCTCGCCCAGCCGAACCCGGCGATCATCGCCACCGTCCGCCCGGACGGGCAGCCGGTGACCGTCGCCACCTGGTACGGCTATGAAGGGGGCCGGATCCTGGTCAACATGGACGCCGGCCGCAAGCGACTGGAGTATCTGCGCAACGATCCCCGGGTCTCACTGACGGTGCTGGCCGACAGCTGGTACGAACACGTCAGCCTGCAGGGCCGGGTGGTCGAGATCGTCGATGACACCGAGCTGGCCGGCATCGACCGACTCAGCCGCGCCTACAGCGGCAACCCGTACCCGAATCGGGACCGGCCGCGGGTCGACGCCTGGATCGAGATCGACCGCTGGCACGGCTGGGGAGAGTTCGCCACCAGCTGACGGCTGCGAGAGAGGGTCATTTCCGGCGCGCCCGCCGCAATATGTGGATAACGATCAGGTCTCGCCTACACTCGTTGCGGCCGGTCCCGCCTGCGAACTCGTGACTGCACGATTCTCGGGGCGGGCACACCTCCTAGCTGAGAAGCATTGTGATTCGATTCGAGAACGTGACCAAGGTCTACGAGGGGCAGCGGCGCGCTGCCCTGGGCGACGTGAACGTCGAGATCGACAAGGGAGAGTTCGTCTTCCTGGTCGGTACGTCGGGATCGGGCAAGTCGACCTTCCTGCGACTGATCCTGCGTGAGCTGCGGGCATCCCAGGGCAACGTGTACGTGGCCGGCCGTGACCTGTCCAAGATGCACAGCTGGAAGGTCCCCGGGATGCGGCGCCAGATCGGCACCGTCTTCCAGGACTTCCGATTGCTGCCGAACAAGACCGTGCACGAGAACGTCGCGTTCGCGCTGCAGGTGATCGGCAAGTCCAAGACCACCATCAACCGGGTGGTCCCCGAGGTGCTGGACCTGGTCGGTCTGGACGGCAAGGAGGACCGCCGTCCCGATGAGCTCTCCGGCGGCGAGCAGCAGCGGGTGGCGATCGCTCGAGCCTTCGTGAACCGGCCGATGATCCTGATCGCCGACGAGCCGACCGGAAACCTGGACCCCGCCACCAGCGTGGGCATCATGAAGCTGCTGGACCGGATCAACCGGGCCGACACCACGGTGCTGATGGCCACCCACGACCAGACCATCGTCGATCAGATGCGCAAGCGGGTCATCGAGTTGGACGACGGACTCGTCGTCCGCGACCAGTCCCGTGGCGTCTACGGCTACCAGACGTGACTATCAGAGCAGGGGGGACGACCCCCCTGACCCCCCGGGCCGGTCGGGCTGGTCGGGTTCGGATGGCCGGGTCGGACCGATCGGGTCACGTCGGATCGGGCGTGATCTGTGGAGCGGCTCGGCGTCGGGTGGCTGCGCCGGGCACTTCCCCTAGAACGAACAGGAACCTGTAGGACATATGCGACTCCGACACATCTTCGCCGAGGCCGGCGCGGGACTGCGCCGCAACCTGACGATGACGCTGGCCGTGATCGTCACGATGTGGGTCTCGCTGTCCCTGTTCGGTGCCGGTCTGCTGGCCCAGCAGGAGGTCGAACTGGCCAAGGGCAAGTGGTACGACAAGATCGAGATCACCGTCTTCCTCTGCTCCAAGGCGGTCTCCTCCGGCGACAACTGCACGCCGGGTCAGGACACCACCGAGGCGCAGAAGCAGGTCATCCGGCAGACCCTGGAGTCCAATCCCGAGGTCGCCCAGGGCGGTGTCTACTTCGAGTCCAAGCACGAGGCGTACCAGGAATTCAAGAAGGCCTACGAGGGCAACCCGCTGCAGGGATCGCTGACCGAGGACCAGATGCAGGAGTCCTTCCGGATCAAGCTGAAGAACCCCGAGCAGTACGACGGCGTCGTCTCCTCGGTGCAGGGGCTGCCGGGGGTCCAGGCGATCCAGGACCTGAAACAGATCCTCGACCCGCTCTTCAGCTGGATCAACCTGCTGCAGTGGGGGACCATCATCGCCTCGGCCCTGCTGCTGCTGGCCGCAGCCCTGCAGATCGGCAACACGATCCGGCTGACCGCGTTCGCCCGAAGACGCGAGATCGGCATCATGAGGCTGGTCGGAGCGAGCAACTTCTATATCACGCTGCCGTTCCTGCTGGAATCAGTGATCTCCGCATTGATCGGAGCGGCTCTCTCATGCGCAACATTGGCCGCAGGCGTTTACTTCATCATCATGCGTAAGGCTCAAGTCTCGATCCAGTCTTTAAATTGGATCGGCTGGAACCAAACCTTCCTCGCGATGGGCGCCGTCGGCATCGTCGGCATCCTGCTGGCGGTGATTCCCACGCTTGTGACGACCCGGAAGTACCTCCGCGTCTGACCTTGAGAGTTACTCAGGTTTGCTCCCCGATCGGGCGGACACGCGTCGCCAGGTTGTGTGACGGATGGGGTCTGTGCTGTTAAATCACCCTGGAGTCGGTCGTTGCCGACGTCGTACGACGTCGTCCGCCTGCTCTGCACAACTCCATCTGGCAGTAGACCCGGATCCTCCGGTTTGCACCGTCGCTGCGGCTGCGCCGCAGGTGCGAACCGGATGATCCAGGGCAATATCTGACAGCACACTCCTAGGTACTGATTGGGGAAAGCTGTGGTTCCGGACCTTCCCTGCGTCGACAACGGCGTTCCGGACGACAGCGAGGCACCAGCAGCACGAGGTGGCTTCGCCTGGCTCCGGCCAGCGTCCATGCACACAACTGAAAACGATCCGCGTACGGCGGGCAGCTCGGCGACCGCGAGGCGCCGGGGCCGTCCGTTGTTCCGGATCGGGATGGCGCTCGCGACCGCTGCGCTGACCGGTTGCCTGACCGTGTCGGCCGCCGTCGGCGACCCACTGGACGACAAGCACAAAGAGCTGCAACAGCAGATCAGTCGGACCCAGCAGGACATGAACGAGTCCTCCCAGGCCGCCTCCGACGCCGCCGTCGAGCTGACCAGGGCCGAACACGAACTGAGCGCAGCGCAGGCCGCGCTGGCCAAGACTCAGCAGGAGGCCCAGGTCGCCGCGGACAAGGACGCTGCGATGGCGGTCAAGCTCCGGCAGCAGCGGGCCGAACTGGCCCAGGCCAAGGCGGCCGTCGCCAAGGGCCGGCAGAACCTGGCCAAGAAGAAGGCGCTGGTCGGCGAGATCGTCCGCAACCAGTTCCAGAAGCAGACCAGCCTGATGCCGCTCGCCGTGCTGACCACGAGCTCGTCGGCCAACGACATGGAGAAGCGGCTCCAACTGTCGCAGACGATGCTGGACACCAACCAGTCCGAATTCAACGACCTCACCGCGCTGCAGAAGAAGCTGGACGCCGAGAAGGCCAAGCAGGCAGCCCTGGAGAAGCAGGTCGCCGCCGATCGCGCCGCGGCCGCCGCCAACCTGCAGACCAAACGCAATCTGGAGGCCCAGGCCGAGACCCAGAAGGCGACCGTCGCCGGGCTGGTCAAACAGCGCGAGTCGGCCCAGGCTGCCGCCGACAAGGCCGCCGCCGCGGACAAGGCGCACTATCAGAACCTGCAGGACGAGGACGCCGCGGTCCAGAAGCGGATCGCCGAACGCATCGCCCGGGAGAAGGCCGAGGCCGCCCGCCGGGCCGCAGCCGCCCGAGCCAAGGCCGCCGCCGAGGCCCGTGCCCGAGCCGCCCGGGAACGCGCAGCCAAGGCCCGGTCGAAGGCCGAGGCCGAAGCAGCCAGGGCCGAGGAACGCGCCGCCGAGCGGCAGGCCAACAAGTCGCACTCCGGAGGCGGCGGGGGCGGTTCCTCCGACAACTCCGGTGGCGGCGGTGGCGGCGGATCGGACAGCTCGGCGCACCACGGCTTCGTCTATCCGGCCGACGCACCGATCACCTCCCCGTACGGGATGCGGCTGCACCCGGTGCTGCACATCTGGAAGCTGCATGACGGCACCGACTTCGGCGCCGCCTGCGGTGCCCCGATCCATGCGCCGTACGACGGCCGGGTCGCCGAGAAGTACTTCAACGCCGGCTACGGCAACCGGCTGCTGATCGATCACGGCAAGGTGGACGGGCACTACATCACCACGGCGATGAACCACGCCATCCGCTACACCGTCGGCGTCGGCGACCACGTCAACAAGGGCCAGGTCATCGGCTACGTCGGCACCACCGGCTACTCCACCGGCTGCCACATGCACCTGATGGTGTACAAGGACGGCAACATGATCAACCCGATGTCCTGGTACTGATCAGCTCATCTCTGCTGTCGACCCGGATCTGCTCCCCCGGCAGACCCGGGTCGGTATGCTGCGAGCAGCGGCACGAACTCCCGGAATCCCGTGGGTGTTGCCCCGGGAGATGATGCAGCGTGAATTCCCAGCCGAACGCACCGAATTCCCAGCCGAACGCACCGGGCCCGATCCGACTGCTGCTCGTCGAAGACCACGCCCAGGTGGCGATGGCCCTGGTCGCCGCGTTCGAGACCGTCGAGGACATCGACCTCGTCGGGACCGCCGGGACGATCGCCGAAGCGGTGTCGCTGGCCGCCGAGCTCGGCCCCGATCTGGTGCTGCTCGACCGACGGCTGCCCGACGGTGACGGAGTCGACGCGATCGCACCGTTGCGCGAACACCATCCGTCCGGTCGCGTCCTGATCTTCACCGGCGAGGCGGACCGTGCGATCGCCGACCGGGTCCGGGCGGCCGGTGGCGACGGACTGGTGCTGAAGGCGGGGCGGTTGGACAATCTGCTCAGCACGATCCACCGGGTCGCGGCCGGCGAGCAGTCCTTCGACGTCGGTCTGCTGGAGCAGTGAACGCGCTGACACCTGCGCAGTGGAAGGGGACCCGCGATGACCACACGCGAGACGGACCGACACCTCGACGGCGCTGTTGACGACGAGCGCCTGCTGCAGCTGCTGGACGGGTTGAAGGCCGTCCGGGACGGCGACTTCAGCACTCACCTGCCGCAGGTCGGCAACACCCTGCTGGACGAGATCGCGGTGGTGTTCAACGGCATGGTCGACCAGCTGGCACTGTTCACCACCGAGGTCACCCGGGTGGCCCGCGAGGTCGGAACCGACGGCAAGCTCGGCGGCCAGGCATCGGTCCCGGCGGTATCGGGGACCTGGAAGGATCTCACCGAGTCGGTGAATGCGATGGCGGGCAATCTGACCGCGCAGGTCCGAGACATCGCCAGCGTCGCAACCGCGGTCGCCAAGGGCGACCTGACGCAGAAGATCACCGTTCAGGTGAAGGGCGAGCTGCTGGGGCTGAAGAACACGATCAACACGATGGTGGACCAGCTGTCCTCCTTCGCCGACGAGGTGACCCGGGTGGCTCGGGAGGTCGGCAGCGAGGGGCGGCTCGGCGGCCAGGCAGAGGTGCCGGGCGTAGCGGGGACCTGGCGCGACCTGACCACCTCGGTGAACGTGATGGCCGACAACCTGACCGACCAGGTGCGTGCCATCGCCGAAGTGACCACCGCGGTCGCCGAGGGGGACCTGTCGCAGAAGATCCGGGTGGACGCGCGGGGCGAGATCCTGGAACTCAAGTCCACCATCAACACGATGGTGGACACCTTGTCCTCCTTCGCCGACGAGGTCACCCGGGTGGCCAAGGAGGTCGGCACCGAAGGGATCCTCGGCGGCCAGGCACAGGTGCCCGGCGTCGCCGGGACCTGGCGGGACCTGACCACCTCGGTGAACTTCATGGCCGGCAACCTGACCGCCCAGGTGCGTTCCATCGCCCAGGTCGCGACCGCCGTCGCCAACGGCGATCTGTCGCAGAAGATCACCGTCGACGCGCGCGGCGAGATCTTCGAACTGAAGTCGACGATCAACACGATGGTGGACCAGCTGTCCTCCTTCGCCGACGAGGTGACTCGGGTGGCTCGGGAGGTCGGCACCGAGGGTCGGCTGGGTGGGCAGGCCGATGTGAAGGGTGTGTCGGGCACCTGGAAGGGGTTGACCGAGTCGGTGAACGTGATGGCCGACAACCTGACCGACCAGGTGCGGTCCATCGCCGAGGTGACCACCGCGGTCGCGCAGGGTGATCTGTCGCAGAAGATCCGGGTGGACGCGCGGGGCGAGATCCTCGAACTGAAGGACACCATCAACACGATGGTCGACACCTTGTCCACCTTCGCCGACGAGGTGACCCGGGTGGCTCGTGAGGTCGGCACCGAGGGTCGGCTCGGTGGGCAGGCCGATGTGAAGGGTGTGTCGGGCACCTGGAAGGGGTTGACCGAGTCGGTGAACGTGATGGCCGACAACCTGACCGATCAGGTGCGGTCGATCGCGTCGGTGGCGACCGCGGTGGCCCGTGGTGACCTGTCGCAGCGGATCACCGTCGAGGCCAAGGGCGAGGTGGCCGCGCTGGCCGACACGATCAACACGATGGTGGACACGCTGTCGGCGTTCGCCGACGAGGTCACCCGGGTGGCGCGCGAGGTCGGCACCGAAGGGATGCTCGGCGGCCAGGCCCGGGTGCCCAATGTGGCCGGCACCTGGAAGAGCCTGACCGACAACGTGAATTCGATGGCCAACAACCTGACCAACCAGGTGCGGTCGATCGCCCAGGTCACCACCGCGGTGGCCCGTGGCGAGCTGAACCAGAAGATCGACGTCGACGCACGTGGCGAGATCCTCGAACTGAAGACGACGATCAACACCATGGTCGACACGTTGTCGGCCTTCGCCGCCGAGGTGACCAGGGTCGCCCGCGAGGTCGGCAAGGAGGGCCGGTTGGGCGGGCAGGCCGAGGTCGAAGGCGTGTCAGGTACCTGGAAGCGGCTCACCGAGAACGTCAACGAGCTGGCCGGCAATCTGACCCGGCAGGTACGGGCGATCGCCGAGGTCGCCAGCGCGGTCGCCACCGGCAATCTGACCCGTTCGATCTCCGTCGAGGCCAAGGGAGAAGTGGCCGAACTGAGCGACAACATCAACGCCATGGTGCAGTCGCTGCGCGAGACCACCCGGGCAGGAGAGGACCAGGACTGGCTGAACAAGAACCTCGCCCGGATCTCCGGATTGCTGCAGGGGCACCGGGATCTGCGTACCGTGGCGCAGTTGATCATGAACGAGCTGACGCCGTTGGTCGGTGCGCAGCACGGCACCTTCTTCCTGATGGATCCCGGGGCGTCGGTGCTGCGGTTGCTCGCCGGCTACGGGTACGGCGGCGGGCGCGAGGTGACGTTCGAGCTGGGGGAGTCGCTGATCGGGCAGGTCGCGCTGACCAGGGTCCCGATCGTGGTGGACCAGACCCCGCCCGCCTACGTCAACATCTCTTCCGGGCTGGGACAGGCGCCGCCGGTCAACCTGATCGTGCTGCCGATCGTGTTCGAGGACCAGGTGCTCGGCGTGATCGAGTTGGCGTCGTTCAGCCGGTTCAGCCCGGTGCAGCGGGACTTCCTGGAACAGCTGATGGAGAGCATCGGCGTCAACGTCAACACGATCATCGCCAACGCCCGTACCGACTCGTTGCTGGAGGAGTCGCAACGGCTGGCCGGCGAGCTGCAGACCCGGTCCGGCGAATTGCAGGCCCAGCAGCTGAAACTCCAACAGTCCAACGCCGAACTGGCCGAGAAGGCGGAGCTGCTGGCCACCCAGAACCGGGACATCGAGATCAAGAATTTCGAGATCGAGCAGGCCCGTCAGGAGATCGAGGAACGCGCCCAGCAGTTGGCGATGGCGTCGCGCTACAAGTCCGAGTTCCTGGCGAACATGTCGCACGAGCTGCGCACGCCGCTCACCAGTCTGTTGATCCTGGCCGGTGTGCTGGCGAAGAACGCGACACAGAACCTGACCCCGAAACAGGTCGAGTTCGCCGAGGTGATCCAGTCGGCGGGCACCGACCTGCTGCAGTTGATCAACGACATCCTCGACCTGTCCAAGGTCGAGGCCGGAAAGATGGACATCCAGATCGAACCGACGCCGCTCCCGCAATTGCTGGAACACGTGCAGACGACGTTCCGGCCGCTGACGGTGGAGAAGGGGCTGGCGTTCGCCGTCACGCTGGCACCGGACGTGCCCGCGGTGCTGTCCACCGACGAGCAGCGGCTGCGACAGGTGCTGCGGAACCTGCTGTCGAACGCGGTGAAGTTCACCGAGCACGGCCGGGTGGAACTGCGGGTCCGGATGGTTGATCGGCGCACCGTCGACGGCGCGGTGCCGAGCATCGAGTTCGCGGTGCTGGACACCGGCATCGGGATCGCGAAGGAAAACCTGGAGACGATCTTCGGCGCCTTCCAGCAGGCAGACGGCACCACCAGTCGCCGGTACGGCGGCACCGGACTCGGACTGTCCATCAGCCGGCAGGTGGCGAACCGGCTCGGCGGCGAGTTGCGAGCCGACAGTCGGCTCGGCGAGGGCAGCACCTTCACCGTGACGTTGCCGGTCGAGCCGGGATCTTCGGGCAGCCCCGAGCGACTGCCGGCCGACGACGGTCCGGGTCGGGTATTGGTGGTGGAGGCCGCCGGCAAGCGGCTGTTGGCAGCGCTGGTGCGGGAGTTCGTGGTGGATCTCGGCAGCGCCGCGCCGGTGCACATCGAGTCGGTGGCGACGCCGGAGGAGGCGATCGCGGCGCTGGCGGTCCAGCAACCGCGGTGTGTCGTGGTCGACGCCAGTATGGCGAGCGCGTCGGCGTTGCCGTTGTTGCAGCGACTCGGCGAAGCGGGACATTCAGGTCCGGTACCGGTGTTGGCCCATCCGACCCGGACGCTGACCGCCGCGCAGGTCCGGTTGCTCGCGGCCGCCGGCAGCATCGAGTTGCTGTCCTCACTGGACGAGTTGCGGGACCGGTTCCTGGACCGGCTCGGACGGCCGGCGATCCCGCTCCCGGTTGCCGTTGAACCGCACCGGACGCCGGAGTCGTCGTCCGAGCCGACCGGCGCCGGCCGGTTGGCCGGACGGAAGGTGTTGCTCGTCGACGACGATGCCCGCAACGTGCTGGCCCTGGCCGGAATCCTGGAGCTGAACGGGATGATCGTCCGGCACGCCACCAACGGGCGCAAGGGCATCGACGAACTGCTCGCCGATCCCGACGTGGACCTGATTCTGATGGACGTCATGATGCCCGAGATGGACGGCTATGCGACAACGGCCGCGATCCGGGAGATGGCCCGATTCGACCGGCTGCCGATCATCATGGTCACCGCCAAGGCGATGGCGGGGGATCGGGAGAAGAGCTTCGCGGCCGGGGCGAGTGACTATGTCACCAAGCCCGTCGATCCGGACGTGCTGCTGGCCTCGATCGGCCGCTGGCTCGCCGACTGACGGCGTCGGTGGTCGGCGCCGGTCTCGGTCAGGGTTAGGCTGGGCACACGATGTCCAGGCTCGCCCGACTGCTGCCGATGTCCGCCGTACTCGCGGTGTTGGCTGTCGCGGGCGGGATGATCGCGATGCATCAGCTGTCGATCGGGCACACCGTCGTCACACCGATGGCTGCCGATCACGTCCTGCCGGCGGCACCACACGGTGACCGGTCCGACCCGATGACCTCCGATGATCACCACGCCGTGTCCCATGGCGCGGTGTCCTCCGGCGCTGTGTCCTCTGTCGCGGGGCCGGCGATGCCGGACCATGACGATCATGATCTCGGAACGATGACCTGCCTGGCGGTGATCGGGCTGATGCTGCTGGCCTGGCTGCTCTGGCTCAGTCCGCGGGTGCGGTGCTACCCGGCGGTGATCGGCAGCCGACTCCCGCCGCGGATCTCGGTCGTCGTCCCGCGACGTCGGAACGCGATGTCCTTGCAGGAGTTGTCGGTCTGCCGGACCTGAGGTGTAGCGACACCACTGGCCCGACATGTTCCCCGGCAACGAAAGTGAAACTCAGATGCACCCTGTTGTGACGATCAAGCGCGCCCTGCTGCCGTCGATCATGGCCGCCACCCTGGCGGTCACCGGCTGTTCGACGACCGACGGCGGACCCGATGCCGGTCCTGCCGGCTCCAGCACCTCTCCGAGCGCGTCGGCAACGACCGCGTCCCACAACGCCGCGGACGTGATGTTCGCGCAGATGATGATCCCGCACCATCGACAGGCCGTCGAGATGAGCGATCTGCTGCTCGACAAGGACATCAGCGACCCGCGGGTCGAGAAGCTGGCCCGCCAGATCAAGGCCGCCCAGCTTCCCGAGATCGACACCATGACCGGATGGCTGACCGACTTCGGCGTCAGCAGGACCCCACCCGCCGGCCATGATCACGGCGACATGGGGATGATGGACGAAGCGGCCATGGAGGAGCTTCGTTCGGCCTCCGGCGACCGGGCGACCACGCTGTATCTGTCCGGCATGATCGAACACCATCGCGGCGCGGTCACGATGGCCCAGGAAGAACGGGACGGCGGCCGCTATCCCGCTGCCCGCAAGCTCGCCCGCACCATCATCACCAGCCAACGTCAGGAGATCGCCACCATGCAGCGGATCCTCGACGAGAAGTGATCGGCTCCATGCCGTCCGGGTACAGCGAGATGACGCACACTCGGGCGGCATGGGACCCGGCCCGGCCTCGTGGGACTACACTGGCGGTCATGCAGTTGCGTACGAATCAGTGGTGGGCCGCCTAGGGCGGCCTGCGACGCGTACGCGAAATCACCTTCAGCCGCCCCGACCAGGGCGGCTTTTTCTGTGCTGCACTCCGGCCGGGGCATCGACCCACGGAGCACCATGATCACCGAACCGACCACCATCCATCCCTCGACAGGGCAGCCGACCTCGACCGGCGTACAGCTGAGCCTGTTGACGCCGAGCGGTCATCTCACCATCGGCAACTACATCGGAGCCCTGGCGCCGATGCGGGAGGCGAGGGGCGACTGCTACTTCGGCGTCTCCGACCTGCATGCGATGACGATGCCGCACGATCGGTCGCTGTTGCGCGAGCGGACAGCCGAATTCCAACGACTGATGCTCGCGGTCGGGCTCGATCCCGTCCGACAGGTGCTGTTCCGGCAGAGCGCGGTGCCCGAGCACACCGGCCTGCACTACCTGCTGGAATGTGTGGCCCGGGTCGGTGAACTCGGCCGGATGATCCAGTTCAAGGAGAAGGGCCGGGACAACGGCGAGACCCGGATGTCCTTGCTCAGCTACCCGGTGCTGATGTCGGCGGACATCCTGCTCTATCAGGCTGCCGAAGTGCCCGTCGGCCAGGATCAGTCCCAGCACGTCGAGCTGGCTCGTGACCTCGCCCAGCGCTTCAACCGGGACTATCCGGGGCAGGACGGTCCGGTGTTCACCGTGCCGGTCACGGTCAATCCGCCGGTGGCGGCACGACTCCGCGATCTTCAGCGACCGACGATCAAGATGAGCAAGTCGGCCACCAACCCGGCCGGGGTGATCTATCTGCTGGACGGCCCGGATGCGGTGCGGCGCAAGATCAGGAGAGCCGTCACCGACTCCGAACCGGGCATCAGCTACCAACCCGACCGGCGCCCCGGTCTGGCCAACCTGCTCGAACTCGTGGCGGCCTGCGCCGGGCGATCGGTCACCGAGGTGGCCGACGATCACGACTCGTTCGGCTCGCTGAAGGCCACCGCCGCCGACGCCGTCATCGCCACCCTGGAACCGATCCAACGCCGGTATGCCGAGTTGGCGCCCGATCAGGTGGACGCCGTCTTCGCCGCCGGGGCCGAGCGGGCCCGGTCCACGGCCGGGCCGACCCTGGCGGCGGCCCGGCAGGCGATCGGCCTGTGACCGGGCCGACGTCGGGGGTGCCTGCTCGGTCGTGGATCAGAGGTCGCCGTCGATGCCCTTGACATGCCAGCCGCTGATCTTTGCGGCCTGTTCCGGCGTCCAGCGGTGTTTGCTGGACGACACCTTCTTCCAGCCGCCGTGCTGCCAGCGGAAGGCGACGCTGCGTCCCTTCAGCCGCGAGGAGTCGTCGTCCCGCACGCCTGTCTTGACGGTGACGGTCGGCGCCTTGCCTGCCGTCTTGTGGCGGTAGATCCCGCCGGTGGTGGTGACCGAGCCGTCGGTCAGCCAGTCGACGGTGTGGGCCCGGCCGGGGAGTCGGGGCGCGGGGGACACCCGGAGTTCGCCTCGCTTCTCGGTCAGCACCTGGTACCAGACGGTGTGCGCACCGTTCTTGTGAGTGATGACCAGCTCGGCGCCCTGCTCTCCGTCGATCGCAGTGGAGGCCCGGAGCAGGTGGTCGGCAGGCACCATCTGCAGGCCCTTGACGGTGTGGGTGAGCAGCTTGCCCTTCGACGTCTTGACCCGGACCGTCGCGGATCCGGCGTTGCCCCGCTTGTCGATCTTGTGCGGCACGACCGCGACGGTGTCGGCGTGACCGTCACCGTCCACGTCGGCATGGTCGACGACGGTGCAGTGCGCGACCGATCCACAGACCGACGACGCAGCCGATGCGGTAGCCGGGGCCACAGCACCGGCGGTCAGTGCGACGGCAGACGCGGCCGCGGACACCGCGACGATCCGCCGCAGAGACGCCGGCCGGACCGCTGGGAACAGCTGAGACATGATCATCCTTCGTTCGATTCGCCGGGCGGCCGATCCGTCCGACGACCAGCAGCCTGTCCGACCGCGAGTCCTCCGAAGGGGCGAGAGACGTCCCCGTACAGCGATCTTGACCGGATGGATCGGTAGTAGTGATCTCGTGACGTGACCGAGAGGCGCCGGCAACTTCCGCGGCCGGCGACCGATGGCAAATCTCTTGGGCCGACGGGTGGTCGGCGCGTAAGGTTGCCGGGTTTGCGGGAGGATGGAGACATGGCGAAGAGCAACAAGGCGACACCGACCGGCGGTGGACAGGCCGGCAAGTCGACCGGCAAGCCTGCGCCGGGCACCAAGGGCGGCGACAGGTTGATCGTCGCCCAGAACCGACGGGCCCGGCACGACTTCAAGATCAACGACACCGTCGAGGCCGGCCTGGTGTTGGGCGGCACCGAGGTCAAGTCGCTGCGGGAGGGGCGGGCCTCGCTGGCCGACGCATTCGCCACCGTCGACGACGGTGAAGTCTGGCTGCGGGCAGCGCACATCGGCGAATACAGCCACGGCACCTGGACCAACCACGCCGCCCGCCGGACCCGCAAGCTGCTGCTCAACCGCAAGGAGATCGACCGCCTGGAACGCGAGCTCGGGTCGTCCGGCACCACTCTGGTCCCGCTGGCGATCTACTTCAGCAACGGTTACGCCAAGGTCGAGCTCGCCGTCGCCACCGGGAAACGCGAATACGACAAGCGCGAGGCGATCGCCAAGCGGGACGCCGACCGCGAAGCCGCCCGCGCCCTGGCCGCCCGCAACCGCCGGGCCCGAGCCTGAACCGACCGCGTCGCAAGCTGTCGACGTTGGAGTGGCCTGCCCGCTGGTGAGCCGGTGTTGCCCTTAGGGTGGAGCGACAGCAGCGCCGACGATCAGCAGTAGAGGGGACCATGACGAGGGCCTACGAACGCTTCCGCGAGCGGGCGGACGACGACCGCCTCACCGGCACCCGCCCCGGGGACGGGCGGCCCGGGCGACGAGTCGTCCGGCTGTTGCTGGCCCTCGTGTTCGTCGTCCTCGGCTCGGCCGCAGTCTTCGGTAACGCCCCGACCGCGTCCGCCGCCTCCGATGACCAGATCGACAGCCTCAAGATCAACTACGAGGTCAAGCCGTCGGGCGTGATGCACGTGGAGGAGACCTTCGCGTGGCGGTTCGGGACCAGCTCCAACCGGCACGGGATGCAGCGCGAGCTGATCACCCGGGAGCCCGACACCGGTGCCAACAAGGACAAGGACATCGTCTACGAGATCGACAACTTCGAGGCGAGCACGGACAATCCGGAGGTCAGCGACCAGGTCAACGAGATCTCCAACGGCGGAGCA